>DATNKL010000014.1:0-8302 GCA_035603415.1 Candidatus Acidiferrales bacterium | reverse complement strand
GCCAAGCTGGAAGCGGGTCAATAAAATCTTCAAGCAGAAAATGCCCCTCGCAGGGCGGACGTGAATCCTAGCGTGAGCCTCTTTAGGCTCGCGCCTCACAGGGATGGATGATTCGATGACTTATGCTTCATCGGTTCGAATCGCTCGCCGCGGTTTCTCGCTAGCGATGCTGGCGGTGGTAGTGGCGGCGGGTTCAGGGTGCAACAAACTCAAAGCTCGCGACCTGCTCAACAAAGGTGTCGCCAACTTTAAAAACGGCCAGTACGATGCTGCCGTCGAGGACTTCAAAGAAGCGAAGGACCTGGATCCATCGCTGCTCAACGCGCGTTTGTATCTGGCCACCGCGTACGCCAGCCAATACATTCCCGGCGCGCCGTCTGAAGAAAACATCCAGCGTGGCAATGCGGCCATCAACGAATTCAAAGGCGTGCTGGAAAAAGATCCCAACAATTTAAGCGCCATCGACGGCATCGGCTCCATTCTGTTTCAGATGAGCGGCCAGCCTTTCAACCCGCAAAAGTTTCAAGAGTCCAAGACTTACCATCAAAAACATATCGATCTGAAGCCTACCGATCCGGAACCCTACTATTGGATCGGCGTCATCGATTGGACGCTGGCATTCCGCGGCAACGCCGAAATGCGCACCGAGTACAACAAGGACCACATTAATAAACAGATCAAGGAAACCGATGCCTTGCCGGCCGCTGTCCGCACCCAGTTCGTGAGCAAGTATGGGCAACTCGTCGACGAGGGAATCGCCTCCCTGCAGAAGGCCATTCAACTCCGGCCGGATTACGACGATGCCATGGCTTATTTGAATTTGCTTTATCGCCGCAAGGCCGACATGGCGGAAACTGCCGACGAACGCGCCAGCTACCAGAAACAAGCTGACGACCTGGTAGAAAAGGTAAAAGAAATCAAGCAGAAGCGCGCCGAGCAACCGCAGCAGACTTCCTAGCTAGTACAAGAAATACTGGCGGCGCTGCTGGAAAAATTTACAAAAGGGGCATTCTCGCGAATGCCCTTTTTTATTCTCTGCACGCCTAGGCGATGGATGCCAATTCGTACAAAAACTCGACGTGCGACCTCGCGGCTCCATCCATGCCTTGCAATTTTGGGTTGGTCGATTCGATCACATAATATTCATCTGGCGCATGAGCGCCACTACCATGGCCAAGTCCAAAATGCCCGGCGGGCAAGCGAAGCGGGTCGCCCGTAAACACGTAGCCCGGCCACGAACCGGCCAGCCTCGGTAGCAGCACTGGATCGATTCCATTTTTCCGGTATACCGCGGTGGACGCGCGAATAATCTGCGCATCGCCGGCGGTGCTGGTGGGATCGTAACCTCCGCTCATGTGCACCTCGATATCCGCGAAGCCGTGCTTGGCGAGGTGCGCCTTCAGCGACGCGAGCGCTTCGGCCGCGGTCATGTCGGGCACCAGCCGTAGATCCATCTTGGCGATGGCTTTGCCAGGCAAGATCGTCTTGCCGCCTGGGCCAGTGTACCCGCCGACCAGCCCTTCAATATTTACAGTAGGCCGAGAAGTGAGTAGCTCCAGCGCTTCTTGCCAATCGACATCGTGAACCCACCGCTCCACTCCTAGAAGGTTCTTGGCCTCCGCCTCGCTTAAGCGTTTTGCCGCTTCCGCAATCATTTGCTTTTCCGCGGCGGAAAGCGGGCGAGCTTTTACAGCGAAGCCTTCAATCACTGGATCGTTTCCGTCGGGTGATACCAGCGTGGCCAAAGCCTCGACAAGATGCCACGCCGGACTGTCCACCCTGGCTTTATTGCTGGAGTGAATGTCTTTACGCGGGCCGCGTCCCCATTTCTCGCCGCTGGAAATCAATTCGAGCTCAATCACACCTTTTGCGCCCAGGTACATGGTGACGTCACCAGCGAGCCCCTGGGCCGCGAATGGCATGAAGATTCCGGTGCATTTGCGCAAGGCAGCTTGCACCTCGGGACGGTTAACAATCTGCGGAAAATGTGGCGACCCGATCTCTTCTTCGCCTTCCGCGACAAATACAAAATTGACGGGGAGTTTTTTCCCCGCGCCGCGAATCGCGTGCAAAGCCGCGAGGAATGTGGCTTCCGGGCCTTTTTGATTTACCGCTCCGCGGCCAACGATGATTTTGCCGAGGCCGGGTTTGTCCACCACAGCGGCGTCGAACGGCGGAGAAGACCATTCCGTGGGGTCCGCCTGCTTTACGTCGTACATGAAATACAGGCCGACGGTTCGCGGCGCACCGGCGTCGAGCGTCGCGAAAATGCCGGGTTGCCCATCCGTGGATACTTTGCTTACCTGACCGAAACCGGCGTCGCGAAGCATGTTCATGGTGAGTTCGCAACCTTCGTTCATGCCGCGATTTTCCGCAGCGATGGACGGTTGGCGAATCCAGGTCTGCAGGCGCTTCACGCTTTCGTCGTGACGCTTGGTGATTTCGGCGTTGATAGCGTCAAGGTCAGCGGCGGCCGCGTAGGAACGGTGCGGCCAGGCGAACGTCGCAGCGCCCGCTACAGCAGCCAGTGAAGAAGTTCGCAGGAATTCACGACGACCCAGCCAGTCGGCGTCCGTTTCGGTGGATTGGCCGTTCACATCGGTTTCATGCGGGTGCGTCATCACACTCTCCTTAAATTGCATGCCGCAAAGAATACCAGAGGAATGGCGGCGCCATTGGCTGTAAAATTTTCAGAAACGGCATTCTCACGAATGCTCTTTTTCATTCGGCAAGCCGTTTTCGGTAAACTTTTAATTGTGGTAGCCGCCTGAGGTATCCCATGGCCATCAAAACTCCAAGCAGCAGCGAAGCCACGCATCCCACGCAGTTAAACATCGACGCCATCGTCAAGCTTGAGCACGAGGCACTGCACCGCCGCACCATCGCGGAACGCGTGAGCGACGCGGTTGCCAAATTTATCGGCAGTGTTTCATTCCTGATGCTCCAGGTCCTGCTGGTGCTGGCTTGGAGCGCCATCAACCTCAAAGTAATTCCAGGAGTGAAACCTTTCGACCCTTTCCCCTTTGGGATATTAGCCCTGGTGATCTCTTCCGAAAGCGTGCTGCTGACCATCTTTGTGCTCATCAGCCAAAACCGCATGGCCCGGCAGGCAGATAGACGCTCGCATCTGGATCTGCAGGTGGGAATGTTGGCCGAGCAGGAATTAACCGCCATGCTGCAAATGCAGCACAAAATTTGTCAGCGCTTGGGCATCGAGCCGGCTTCGACGGCTCACGAACTGAAAAATTTCAGCGATGCAACCGATGTCAGTAAATTGGCCAGCGAACTCGAAGACAAACTCCCAGATCTATAGCCGGATGAAATTGCTTCTATGCAGCCCTGTACGAGCGGGTGCCGCATCCCTTTGTGATTTTCAAAAGGTGCGGGTTTTCTCCATTCATCAACAAACTACGACGGTAACTAGGCGGGTGGGGTATCCTTCGGGATTGTTTGAATTGGTTTGAAGGCAGGGACGGGCGGACTATATCACCGCGCATCACTTATCCCCGTACGAGCGGGTGCCGCATTCCTTTGTGATTATCAAAAGGTGCGGGTTTTCTCCGCTCATTCAAGAATGCACTACCACGGCACGATAGCCGAGAGGAATTTCGGCCCGCTCGTCCTACCAGGCCGTCCTGCGCTACAATAACCGTAAAAGAACGATATTGTAACTGAACGCTCTAGAGGTCATCTAACAGCTCATGCCCTCGTCGTCGAACAATCTGCCGCTGCACTTCCACCGCGACCGCACCGAGCGGCAACTCGACGCGCGTCTCGAGGAGTTGCTGGCCAAGCTGCGCAAGAATCGCCCCTCCGAAGATCCCTGGATAGTGCGGCGCGCCTACGAAATTGCCGCCGAACGCCACCGTGACCAGTTACGCAGTTCCGGCGACCCCTATTTAACCCACCTGCTCGAAGTGGCTCACATCCTCGCCGACATGCGTCTGGATGCTACAACCCTAACGGCTGCGCTCTTGCACGACGTTGTCGAAGACACGGAATTCCCCTTGTCGCGCATCGAAGAACGCTTCGGCCCCGAAGTCGCGCGCTTGGTCGAAGGCGTAACCAAGATCAGCCGCCTGAACATGATGGCGCCCGAAACTCGCCAGGTCGAAAACATCCGCAAAATGCTGCTGGCCATGGTCAACGACGTGCGCGTCGTGCTCGTGAAACTGGCTGACCGCCTGCACAACATGCGCACGCTTGAATATCTTGAAAATGCCAAGCAGGAGCGCATCTCGCGCGAAACGTTGGATATTTATGCCCCCATCGCGCACCGCCTCGGAATGGGCAACGTCCGCAACGAACTTGAGGATTTATCCTTCCGCTACCTGGAGCCGGAATCTTTCTTGAAGCTGCAGAAGGAAGTGGCTGACAAGGCCGACATCCACCGAAAATTCCTGGAAGAAGTGCAACAAACTATCCAGACGAAATTAGTGGAGAGTGGCATCCCTGCGGAGCTGGAAGCGCGCGTCAAGGGGCTCTATTCTCTGCATCGCAAACTGGTGCGTCACGAACGAGAGCTGGAGCAAGTTTATGACTTGCTAGCAGTGCGCGTCATCACCGACAGCGAGCGCAATTGTTATGCGGCTCTCGGAGTAGTCCATCACATCTGGCATCCGGTGCCTGGACGATTCAAGGATTACATCGCCATGGCGCGCCCCAATCTTTATCAGTCGCTGCACACCACCGTGCTGCACGGCGGCCAGCCGCTCGAAGTGCAGATTCGAACCCAGGAAATGCATCGCATCGCCGAAGAAGGCGTGGCCGCGCATTGGAAATACAAAGGCGGAAAGCCTGGTTCCGAGGAAGAGAACCAGCGCCTCACCTGGATGCGGCAATTGATCGAATGGTCGCAGGAACTGGAAGAGCCCGGCGATTTCTTATCCACCTTGAAAGTCGATTTCGCCCCGGTGGAAGTTTATGCCTTCACTCCCAAGGGCCGCGTGCTGGAACTGCCGCGCGGAGCCACCCCGGTGGATTTCGCCTACGCCGTGCACACTGAAGTTGGCCATCAATGTACCGGCGCGAAGGTAAACGGCCAGATGGTCTCGCTGCGTCACGAAATCACCAGTGGCGACGTCGTTGAAATTCTCACCCAAAAAGGCCACCACCCTAATCGCGATTGGCTCAGCTTCGTAAAAAGTTCCCACGCCAAAAGCAAAATTCGGCATTGGATCAATCTCGAGGAGCGCGAGGAAGCCACCGAGATGGGGCGCAAGCTCCTTGAAAATGAAGCGCGCCACTTCGATCGCAGCCTGAAGAAAATTCCCGAAGCGGATATGTTGAAGGTGGCCACCGATCACGGCCTCTCAAAAATTGACGATTTGTACGCCGCGGTTGGCTTTGGAAAATATTCTGCGCGCCAGATTCTGACCCGCGTGCTTGGCGAGCCGGCCAAGGCCGCGCAAATCGAAGCCCCCGATGCCAAGCCCACGCTGGTTAAAACCGTCAAGCGCATGCTGGGTTTCGGCGAGGCGCCGCTCATCGTCAAAGGGCACGACGATTTGTTGGTTTATCGCGCGAAGTGCTGCAACCCCATCCCCGGCGACGAAATCGTCGGGTACATCACGCGCGGCCGCGGCGTCGCAGTGCATACGCGAACGTGCCCCAACGTGCAGAATCTGCTTTACCAAACGGAGCGCCGCATAGCTGTCGAATGGGGTGGCGAGAATGCCGCAACTTTCCCGGTGGAGCTGCAGATTCGCGCGCGCGATCGCGCTGGATTGCTTGCCGACATCACCACGGTGATCAGCAGTGCCGGTTCGAATATTCGCAACCTGGTCAGCCGCCCCGATGGCGTAAATGCGCGCATTGATGCCAGCCTGGAAATCGTGGACCGCCGCCAACTGGAAACCATCCTCGTAAATATTCGCAAGATTGCCGCCGTTTACGGCGTTGAGCGCGTTTATCAAACCACCTGAA
Organism: Candidatus Acidiferrales bacterium; assembly: GCA_035603415.1. Taxonomy (GTDB): domain Bacteria; phylum Acidobacteriota; class Terriglobia; order Acidiferrales; family UBA7541; genus Acidiferrum. The sequence goes on along the minus strand of DATNKL010000014.1, from coordinate 2,377 downwards.
ATCGCCCAAACGAATGATTGACGCACCGCGGCGCCGCCTGCACCACCTACCTGTCCTTTAGACGGGTATCGCCCACTACACACCTCGCGATTCCCGCTGATGCGCCCGATACAATCGAATCATGACTACTCATCGCAATTCGCCCTTGCGGCGCGCGCAAGCTCGAACCACGTCGGCCACCCTGTCGTTCCTGGCGATAGTCATGGCCTGCATTTTGGTCTATTCAAGTGGCTGCAACCAACACCTGTTAAACGATTATCGCCCGCTGGTGAACGCCGGAATGTCTTCGACAAGCATCGAGCAACTGAAGAAATTGGATATCTCCGATTCGGAGATTCTGCTACTGGTCAGTGCCAAGCAAGCGGGAATCACGGATTACACCTGCGTCACGCTGGTGAGCAACGCCCACCAGCATCAGCATCCTTTTACAAGCGTTGACGCGGTTACCAGCCTCGCCGGCGCGGGTTTTGGAGAGCCGCAGATTCTGCAGATCGCGCGCCTCGAAAAACTCGACACCATTAGTGGCGATGCCGTTACGCTGCGGCTGATTGGATTGTCGGATTCCATGGTGCAAACGGTGTTGCAACGCCGCCTCCGCGACCAGCCGACGCTTTCCACTCCGGAAATTGCCCGTTTGAAAAATACCGGCCTGACCGAGAACGAGATTCTCCAACGCATCGACCGCGGAATGGACGACGATCAGGCGGAGAAAGAAGTACACGCACGCGAGACGGCGCGAAATCATTACGGCACAGGGTTTGTTCGTATCCGTGGCCGCAGGCGCTGATCAATTTTACGTTGACGCCAAAATGGCGCGGCTCTCGTAATCGCGGCTGCGAACCCGCCTTTTTCCCAGCTTGAATCCTCGCTACAATCGAAGCGTTGAAACTCACCTCTAACCTCGGCGCATTGCCATTTCTTTTTTTGGTTACCAGCTTGAGTTTTGTCGCTGGCTGCACCTCATCCTTCGGTCCCGGATACACGATCAACAAACAAGACATTGACGTTCACTTTGAGCCCGGCCCGCCTCCGCACATCGCCATCAAGTCCAACTACGAACTCACCAATAATGGGACGCGGCCGCTTTCCGAGCTGGAACTACGCTTGCCTGGAAAGCGCCGCTTCAAAACCTCGAATATCGAGCTGGCCTGGGATGGACAAGCGCTCGACTCCGAACCATCCCCCGACTATCCGCGCAACACGCTTGTGAAATTACCGCAGCCCTGGACCGTGTCGGGTCGGCACAGCTTGCATATCGCGATGAATTTGGAGACACCCGGGCCAGGCGAGTCTCACTTGGGCTTCACGCCGGATGCCTTTTTCCTTCCCGCTCAAGGGTGGGCCCCTCAACTCTTGCCTGCCAATGGAGTTTTCGCCACTGGGGGCGCCCCGCCCGACAAATGGAATCTCACCTTACACGTGCCTAACGGTTTCGTCGTTCATACCAGCGGCGACAAAACAAAAACTGCCAAGCACGGCGAAGAAACCACCATTCAAGCCAGGCAGCGCATCGCGGACATTTATCCTTATGTGATTGCCGGCCGCTATGTCACCAAGCAAATTGGCTCCGACAGGCAAAAGATTTATCTATGGACTCGCAAACAGCAAGACCCCGGCGATATTCGCGCAGTCAGCGATTCACTGGTAAAAACTCTCGAGAATTACAACTCGGTATTTGGACAGCGCTCCGTTGCCGAACCACCCGCAGGTTTTTTGGTAAGGCACCACTCGCAAGGTAAAAACGCTCTGCCATTGTGGCTCGCGGAGTGCCCGGTGATACCGGGATGCTTCACCGAGCGAAATCCCCTGAACGCCCAACTGCTCGGCGCTAAGGACGAAGTCCGCAGCGGCGAAATGATCTCGCTGGATAGCGCGATGATCGATCCCGGGCCCGGGCTGAAGAAAATGGCGTTGGCAACGGCCCCGGCATTGGCAGCCAGTTGGTTAGGTTATGGCCAAAATCCGGGATTTTACGAACAGGATCCGCCGCTGTCCGCTTTTCCGGCTTTCGCCGCAGCCGTCGGTGACGAGGCGCTGAATGGCGCGACTGCGCGCATGGAAACCATTCGCCGCGCCCTGGCGCTCGTCCCAAAAAACACTTTGCCATCAGCGAAAGAGGATGCCGCTGCTTTGTACGCGAAAAGTTTTCTTTTCTTCTACGCGCTCCAGGACCGTTACGGCCCGGAAACATTTCGCAAGGCCGTCAGGCATATGTTGGATTCCCGGCGCGACAGCGGTTTCAATCTCGACGATTTGATCGCCGCTTTTGACCAGGAATCGCATGCAAACACCGCGGCGTTCGTGCGCCGGTGGATGAAGCATCCCGGAGTCCCGGCAGATTTTCTCGCGAAATATGAAAATACCTCCGCGCAGAAAA
>DATNKL010000064.1:0-4694 GCA_035603415.1 Candidatus Acidiferrales bacterium | reverse complement strand
GAACGCGATCAAGAACGATCGCGTCGCGCATGCCTACATTTTCTCCGGTGCCCGTGGGGTGGGCAAAACCACCGCGGCGCGCATTCTTGCTAAAGCGCTGAACTGCGTGCATGGTCCAACGTCCACGCCGTGTGGGGAATGCGATTCGTGCCGCGAGATTGCCGCGGGGACTTCGCTGGATGTGATTGAGATTGATGCCGCCTCCAACCGGGGCATCGATCAGATTCGCGAGTTGCGGGAAATGGTGCGCTACGCACCGGCATCTTCGCGAAGCAAAGTGGTGATTCTGGACGAAGCGCACATGCTGACCGGAGAGGCTTCGAATGCGTTGTTAAAAACACTCGAAGAGCCGCCGGATCGAGTGATCTTTGTGATGGCGACCACGCAGCCGGAAGATCTCGTCGATACCATCCGGTCGCGCTCGCAGCATTTTCATTTTCGCGCGCTTACGTTTGGCGAAATCACCACGCGTCTCGAAGAAATCGCCCAGAAGGAAAATCTGAAGATCGATGCCGGAGCGCTGGCGGTTATTTCACGCATGGCGGAAGGCAGCATGCGCGATGCGTTGTCGCTGCTGGAGCAGGCGCGTGCGTACTGCGGCGAAGTAATTACCAATGATGCGGTAAGAGAGCTTCTGGGCGTGGTTCCCGACGACGCACTGGCCACGCTCGTGAACGCCATTGCGGAAGGCTCCGCCGACCGGGCCCTGGGGCTGATCCACACATTTCAAAAGGAAGGGCGCAACCTGCAACATTTTTGCCGTGAAGCGATTCGCCACATGCGGAATCTCTTGATTGCCAAAGTGTGCGGGGCGGATTCGGATCTGATTGCGGCTACGGCGGACCAGCGTCCTACGCTGGCCGAAGCTGCGGCGCTGTTTAGCGAAGAGGATTTGACGCGATTTTTTCAAATTTTGCTTCAGACCGATGATGACCTGCGGCGTAAGCCGGACCCCCGAGTGCATTTGGAGATGGGGTTGTTACGGTTGAGCAACGCGGCACGGCTGGCGCCGCTGGAAGAATTGCTGACCGAGATAAAAAATGGGACCGGGGGCGGCGTTGGAAGTGGATCCGCCGTTCCGATGCGACGCGCGGCCAGCGCGTCTGCTGCCGTGGCTGGAGCGAACGCGGTTTCTTCTGTAAAGACAACCTCATCGATGCCGGCCACGACATCGATGAACGCGCCGCTGCTGGCAACATTTAAAGCCGCCGCTGAGAATGAGCCGGCGACGATCGCAGTCACAGAGGTTGGCGTTGCAAGAAATTCCTCAACCGAAATCGGGGGCCGCGATGCAAGCGCACCCGCGCCGGTTTTGACCGGATTCAGAGATTTGGTGACCTCTCCCGTTGCTTCCCCTGCAACGACGGCAGCGACTCTTGCTCCGCGTTCGAATGGCGCTCTCACTTCGGAAGAACCCGAAGCGGAGAATGCGTCCAGCGCAAATGGCGAACTAGCTGACACTGCGAATGAGAATGTATTGCATTACGAAGGCCTCACCGCGGAGCAGGTTTCGCAAATAAAAGCCGCGGTGCAGAAAGAACAAAAGTTCCTTGGCGAATTATTGGAACACGCGACTACCTGGGAAGTTGCGAGCGCGGAACTGAAACTTTATTTTCCCGTGGAGAAAAAATCGTTCGCGGAAATGTTGGAGGGACGCGACTCTTTGGAAAAGCTTCGTGGCATTTCGAGCAACGTGCTCGGTCGTGCGATGCGCGTGTGTGCTAAACTTGCAGCCAGGACGAATCCGCAGCTGGCGACGCGCGCGGGTTCGGAGCAGCAGGAACTTCGGGCCAAGTTTGAACGCGATCCGATGGTGCGTTCCATACTGCAGCGCTTCGGCGGCAAAATCTCCGAAGTGCGACGGGCGCAAGAGGAATGAAGCTGATGGAAGTCAACGCACTCCAACAGATGCTTTCGAAATTCCGGCAGTTGCAGGACGATCTGCAGCGGCAGGTCAATTCCGTGAATGTAGAAGCCTCCGCGGGCGGCGGTATGGTCAACGTAAAAATGAACGGCCAGAAGCAGATTGTGGAGATTCGCATTGAGCCGGAAATTTTTGCGGGCAAGGACCAGGAAATGTTGCAGGACCTGGTGCGCGCGGCGGTAAATGAAGCGTCACGGCGAGTCGACGAAGAGCTGGCCAGCCAGATGAAGAATATTGCGGGCAACGTTCCGGGGCTCCCAGGGCTCAAAATTCCCGGTCTGTTTTAATTTTTAACCCCCACTACCCATTTGATTTTCTAGAAACATTCGCGGAGCGGTTTGCTCCTAATCGTGGCGTGTGCTACACATCAGGGATGCCTGATTTTGCCGCGCCAGTGGAACGACTGATCGATGAATTGAAGCATCTTCCGGGAATCGGTCAGAAAACAGCCCAAAGATTGGCTTTTCACCTGTTGCGAAGCTCGCCGGAGAACGCTTTGGCGTTGGCGGACGCCATTCGAGACGCCAAGGAAAAAATCCGCGAGTGTTCGACGTGCCACAACATTACGGATACAGATCCTTGCCTGTATTGCGTGGGTCCGACGAGAAATCACCGCACCATCTGTGTGGTGGAAGAAGCGCACAACATCATGGCCATCGAGAAAACCCGGATGTATTCCGGGATGTATCACGTTTTGGGCGGAGCGTTGTCGCCCCTGTCGGGCCGTGGGCCGGAACAATTAAAGATCAAATCGCTCATCGAACGATTGAAGGGCGGAGGCATCGAAGAGATTATCGTGGCGACCAACCCTACCGCCGAGGGCGAGGCCACTGCGGTGTATATCTCTAAATTGCTGAAGCCTCTGGGAGTGAAGGTCACGCGGATCGGGGTGGGCATCCCGGTGGGAGCTGATTTGGAATACGCGGACGAAGTTACGATGTTGAAAGCGATGGAAGGCAGGCGCGAGCTTTGATCGCGAACTTTAATCTTTAGTCAGAACGAACTTGAAAGTCGGTTGGCGAATTAAGAACGAGGTGAAAGTCAGTTGGCGGTGAAAATAGTACTGGTAGGACTTTACGTCCAAAAATTAGTACTGGTGGGACTGGCTAGTCAAAGATCAAATTTGAGTATAGAGTTTGGATTCTGCGAAGTCCCCCGGCAAGGAGGTGCGCTTTCCCGACCCCGGCGCACTACACGTCGTATTTGGCCAGGCTTACAAACTCATGCGGCAAAGTTCCGGTGCTAGGGCGCCCGGGAATCTAGTACGTATGTGTTTCATTTTGATGGCTTTGTGCGCTGGAGCCAAATCCCAAGATTGGTGGACTTGCTTCGGAGCAAGCGTCAAAAGCCAGAGGTAACTGCTGCAACCGGAAATTCTCAAAAGATGCGTGGACGTGGGAGCGTAAGACCATTGATGGACGAAATGACCAGCAATACAACTGAAGGAACTACAAAGTTGTCGCCAGCCGCGGCCCCGCATACCAGCTCGGATCTTCGGAAGCGCCGCAGCACGCGTATCGTGCAGGCTGTACCCGTGGCGGTCACCGGAGTGGATGCCATCGGACGCCCTTTTACCGAGCACACTTCGACCCTGATCATTAATTGTCACGGATGCCGCTATCAATCGAAACATTATGTCCTGAAGAATATGTGGGTGAAGCTGGAGATTCCGCATCCGGATTCCGGTCAGGCGCCCCGGGTGGTGCGCGGGCGTGTAGCGTGGATCCAGCGGCCGAGAACGGTGCGTCAGCTTTTTCAAGTGGCGCTCGAATTGGAAACTCCTGGCAACGTTTGGGGCATCGCTTCTCCACCTGAAGATTGGTTCGCGTTTCCCGACAGGGAAGCGCAGCAGCATAATCTGGCTGGGGCATTGGACCCACAAGCAAATGAGATCGAGCAGGAAGTGCCAGGTCAAAATGAATACGAGAATCAGGCGGCGCACGTGAACGATAATCTGCGGGCCTTCCCGTCCCCGGCGAGCGCTACCGACGCTTCACTACAATTGGCGCGGCAACTGGCACGACTGGTGGCGGAAGCCAAGCACCAGATCGAGGCCGCAGCGCGAGAAGCGGCCGGCCAGGCAGTGGCGCAGGAAGTCTCACAGTTCATAGAAAAAATTCAGCAAGAAACCGACAAACACGCGCAGGCTGCCGGCGCAGCGGCTGCGGAATCGGCGCGCCGCGAATTGACGAATTGGCTGACACCGCACCTGGAACAGACGAAGGGTGAGCTGACTTCTCAACTCGAGCGAGAAGGCCGAGCGCAGCGCGAGCAGCATGTGGAGCAGTTAAAAAGCAGCGGCGACATTCTGGTGAATTTGTTCAAGGAAGCCGAAGAGGTTGCCACGCGATTGAAGTCGCAGGCCGCCGAGGTAGAGGCGCGGTTGCAGGCGGAAGCCGAAACCGTGGGACAAGCACAACAGGAAGCGGCACAGTTGCGTGAGGAGACCAGCGTAAACCTGGCAATTCAAGCGGAAGAAACCGAAGCCCACATCATGGAACGCGCCGACGCCGCGGCTCGCACCATGGAAGAGGCTGCGCGCGTTCGCGAAGAGGCCCTGGTCCGGCTGAAGGCACAGGCGACAAATACAGAAGCGCAAATCGCGGCGGCTGCAGTGCGCGCGGTGGAAGAGTCGGAACGTTTGCGACAAGAAACGCTGGAGCTGCACTGGCAGACTTTGCGTTTGGCGGCCGAGGAAGTTCAACAGCAGGTGGCGTTGAACCTCGCCACCGCTCGACTGGATGTCGACGCGCATGTGGGGCGAGAAATG
>DATNKL010000025.1:0-20951 GCA_035603415.1 Candidatus Acidiferrales bacterium | reverse complement strand
GCCAAGGATCGCGAACTCCGCGGTTGCTGCAGCAGTTGCCGTAAAGCTATCTTCTGTTCTGCACTGACAACGAGTTCTCGCTTGGTAGGACGTCCTCGTGGATTCGACATGATCCACGATAACCCCTCATCTTTATTTATAAAAGCTATTTATGACTCAGGAGACTAGGGATGATTAGTGCTCTCGAATTGGGGTTATACGCGATAACTCATCACAAAGACCCCGCTACGGCTGGAACGTTCTCTTTCGCGCTGACGTTTATTTTAATGATCGGCAGCATAGGCGGATTCATGATCGCTGTGTGGAGAGTTGAAGGCAAAGCGCGGCGGGAAGTAACCCTGGAAGTAACCGCCAAGTAGCCACTTATTCCAGCTACCCACTGTTGAGATACCTTGAGTTTTAGTTAATTAATTAGTAATATCACCTATGAACGCGCAGTTCACCCCCAACCTTCCGCCTTCGGTCCTTTCTTCTCTAGGTACGTCAGTCAAAAAAGACCTCGAATAGTACAAAGAGCCCACACCTCGCACATTCCAAAGCAAGATTTAATGAATTTGGCCCATCCTATTTGCTATCAATGCGTTCCGGCCTCTTTGGGGCGTTTAATTTCGCTGGGTCCAGTGTTTTCAATCACATCCAGGCTCTTTTCAAAAAATGGGGGGGTGGGGGTACCCCTTTGGACTTTGCTGGCCACTTTTGCTGGGCGTGTTGCCCCAGAGTATTATTTCTCCCGGGTTGCGAACCGATAATCTGGGCGCCACGGGTGCACGGTTCGAGAAGGAGAATCCGGCATGTCTTTATCCAGCTTTGTGGATACGCCGAAATTTGAGGACTACAAGAAACGCTTTGCGGAGCATTACAAACTGACTCGGCGCCCGGACGGCGTGATTCTGGCGGAGGCCCATACCCTGGGGGGCTCAACACAATTGAGTGTGGAGAATCACCGTTCCGTGGGACAGCTCTTCAAGACGATTGGGGCGGATCCCGAGAATGAGGTGATGATTTTCAGCGGCACTGGCGAAGACTTCATGATGCAGGCCGATACGGAAGGATTTAAGTTGGAGCAGGAAGATTTGCAGCATTGGGCCTATGAGTATGCCTACAAAGATGGACGGATCAATGTCAGCTCGCTGGTGAACGACCTGGAAATCCCCACCATTGGCGTGCTGAATGGGCCGGGCTTTCACACCGAAATTTGTTTGATGTGCGACATCACCATCTGCAGCGAGGACGCCATCATCTTCGATCTGCACTATGACATTGGCTCAGTCCCGGGAGATGGCATTCACAGCTGCTTCCTGGAATTGCTGGGAGTGAAACGCGGCGCGTACGCGTTGCTTACCGGACAGGCCATCGACGCAAAAACGGCGCTGGAATATGGATTGGTGAACGAAGTGGTGCCGCGCGGCAAGCTGCTTGATCGCGCTTGGAAACTGGCCGACCACATCATGACGCAGCCGCGGATTACGCGACGCATCACCACGCAAATCGTACGGCGGCCGTGGAAGAAACGCATCACGGATGACCTGGACGGAGGATTTGGGATGCAGATGTTTGCGCATCTGGCGAAGAAGAAATCCATCCATAGCAGGAAGCACATCGATGAATCGGTGGCGTATGTGAAGCAGGGGAAAAGAAATAATTTCGAGTGAGCGCGTAGCTTGAGCTGGAAGTTGATAGGCAAGATTGATGCGGGTGTGCTCTGGATGGGGTCCTCGAATGACTAAGTACGTTGCGCTGCTTCGCGCTGTGAACGTAGGTGGCGGCGGTAAGCTGCCGATGACGGAACTGAAATCCATGTGTGAGTCTTCGGGATTTCTAAATCCGCGCACCTACATTGCCAGCGGCAATGTGGTGTTTGAGAGCAAGCTGCCGGAAGCCGCAGTGAAGAAGAAGCTGGAGCGTTCCATGGCGACCTACGCGGGGAAGCCGGTTGAGGTAATGGTGCGCACGGGCGCGGAAATAGTGGCGGTGCTGGCGGCGAACCCTTTCAAATCGCGCGCAGCAAACGCGACGGTGGCGATTTTTCTTGATGAGCGGCCGCCTAAAGACACGCTGAAGACAATGACTGGTCAGGGCAAGGAGGAAGTTACGCTTGGGACGCGAGAAATTTACGTGCATTACGGAGAGGGAATGGGCCGTTCAAAATTAAAAATCCCGGCGGCAAAGCGGGGCACAGCACGCAACATGAACACGATTGCGAAGCTTGCCGACTGGGCGAAGGAATAGCCTTCGGTGCCACACTCCGAGTTAGTGGGATGCGAGTTTTTCATACGGGCAGATACTGTGCTTATCGTATTCATCAAGTGCCGCAATGGAGTAGAATACCGGGCTAATGAGTTGCCCCCTGTGGTAACAAGGAGTCAAAGATGCGCGGTTTCACCTCGATAGTGGTCGCAATGTTTAACGCCAGTGACGTTCATGTATTCACAAAACGATAAAGCGATACTGATGCGGTGGCAGGTGGCCAAGGTGCGTTCGGATTGGCGTGTGCTGGCGCACCCGGGGCTGCGAGATGATGTTCCGCCGGAAGACAAAGTGATCCAGGCGGAATACTACGCAGCGCGCGATGCGCTGAAACATTTCGAGGATCGCGAACTGGTAGCGCTGGCCGAGCAAGCGCATCCGCCGGTTCCGGACGTGAACCTGAACACCAGCGAAGGATACAGACGCTGGTGCCAGCTGCAGCAGAACATCATGGAAGCAGAATTAAAGCTGCTAGCGATCAGCCGCGAAATTGAAGATGCGTTTCCGCATTTGAGAATGCATGCGCAGTAGTTTTTTTCTCCGTAAGGAAAAGCCGCGCAAGCAACAGCCGCTGACCAATGACGCAGTGCGGCACGTTTTGCGGTTGCGAGTTTACTCATATCCAAATAGGAATCGATGGGTAGAGCGACGTGCGTAGTGGTAGCACTCAGCGAAGATGTGCGAAATATTGTCGCTGCGGAATTGAACTCTTTGGGAGTGGAGACGACGTTATTGTCTTCGGCGGAAGCATTGGCGACAACCCTTGAAAAAATTCCCGCGAGTGGAATCCTGTTGGAAATAATTACTTCGATAAAAGCTTCGCCGCACGCGAAAAAAGCCATACAGGAATTGTCAGAATTCTATCCCTTTGGGAAATTCAGGCGGGCCGGAAACGAAGTTCTGATTCTCGGTCAAGAATCGCTAGGGAGTTTTGTCCACGATTGCCAGCAGTTCCATCCGAGAACGCTGCGAAGAGATACCAGACATAGTGCGTTACCTTGCAGTTTATCGCAGTGCGGACGGTAAGTTTGAAGATGCCGAGAAGGTGGTGACGGCCAACGTTTCGGATCACGGTTGCTTTGTGTATAGCATCCGAGAGTGGAGTGCCGGTGACCGGGTATGGTTACGGTTTCTCGGCGATGAGGCGGACATTTGCGGCACGGTTCGCTCCTGGCGACCGTGGGGCAACAACAAAACGATGCCAGGCATTGGTATCAAGCTCGATGTGGAGTTGAATGACGGATAGTGGTGAGTGCTTACTGCAGCGGTCAGTCCTGCACAGTGTAGATCCAGATTTCCGCGCCGTGGTCTGCGCGGGCGGGGACGGCCAGGAAGAAGCGATCGAAATTCTTTTTTCCTTTGCCGAAGTATCCGGCGGTGCGTGCGCCCAGCGCGGTGGGAATTTTTGTCATGAGCCGATATTGGTCGGGATTGTTTTGTTGGAAGACGTAGATGAAGCCCTCGCCGCCAGCCATGTAAATGCGTTTTCGTCCGGCATCGAAGTACAAATCGTCGGCGTCTTGCACGCTGGGAAGCGCGGTAATCATGCGGCCGGTGTTGGTGTCAATAACGGCGAGGCGGGCCGGTTCGTGAGTAGCGATGAAGAGGCGATGATCGGCTTCATCAAGGGCCATTGGGAAATTATGTTCGATGGTCAAGGGCCAACGCGCGATGGCGCCATTGGTGCGATCAATCACTGCGACCTGTTTCAGGTCAGGCAAGTTGACGTAAATATGCGGGTCTGAAGATTCCAACTGGAACGATTCAGGATGCGCGCCGAGTTTGTAGGTTTCCTCGAAGCGCTTGTTGGTGGTGACATCCACGGCACCGATAGCGGCTTCGTCTTCGTCGCCGTACCCGACGTAAAGACATTTTTTCGAGGCGTCGTACCGGAGATTGTCCACGTCGCCGTGGAAGTCGATCGCGGTAAGCAAGTCGAAGGAAGTTCCGTCGTAAATGTAAAGCTTGCCCTTGCTGCTGGCCACGAAGAGTTTGTTCACTTCTGGCGCATAGGCGACGCCCTGAGGATTGGGCACGCCAGTGATGGTGTGCTCCAGGGTTCTTGAACTAATACCGATGACCTCGACGGTGTTATTGCCCAGCGCGGAAACAAACAACAATTTTCCACTGGTTGCAAAATGATCGAAGCGGCCCTTCACTCCCTCGAGGGGAATGGCCTCGGTTAGAACCATTGGACGGGCAGGCTCGAGATTTGCGGCCTCTGCGGTTTTCGGCACGGTGTCCTGGGCTTTCAGCACGGGCGCGAACACTAATAAAACAGCCATTGTAAGGATCGTGCCAAAAACTGAGTTCATTTTTTGATCTCCGTAAATGTCGAGCGGCGGGGAAGTATAACTGCGGCAGAGTAAACGCACAATTCAGTTGGCATAGGGGGCGCATCGTCGGGTGCGGAAATATTTTTGATGCAGGAAAGTGTCGGGTTTTTTGACGGTTAGATTTTCGTCTTGAGACTTTCGTGAGGGATGCGCTCGTGGAGAGTCGTGATTTGATCAGCCGGCGGTGCTCCAGGTGCTGGAGCCGATCGACCCTGCATGACGCTTTCGATGGCGGTAAATAACTCGATGGGGCGGATTGGCTTGGAGACGTAGCCGTCCATGCCTGCCGCGAGGCAGCGTTCGCGGTCGCCCTTTAATGCATGAGCGGTCATGGCGATGATGGGTATGCGCGCGCCGGTGGCGATTTCTTTTTTGCGGATGGCGGCAGTAGCCTGGAGACCATCCATTCCGGGCATTTGAATATCCATCAAGATGAGATCGAAGTTTTGAGCGGCGCACGCGTGGAGAGCGGCGTGGCCGTTTTCCGCGACGGTCACTCTGTAGCCGTGTTTTTCGAGTACACGGACGGCGATGATTTGATTGACGCGGTTATCTTCGGCCAACAGCATGTGGAGGTTTTTTATTTCTGGCGATGCAAGGTTTGAATTGCTGGATTTTGCGGCGGCGATTGCGCGGGCTGCGTCGCGCCACTGCGTGGACAGGAACGGAGGGGAGTGCGGCAAAGGCTTCTCAGTGGGTAGCAACTGAATGGTGAAATGAAAGGTGCTGCCGCGACCGACCTGGCTATCGAGCCAAATGCGGCCACCCATCAGTTCCACGAGGCGCACACAAATCGTTAGGCCCAGCCCGGTGCCACCGTATTTGCGAGCCATGGAGCCGTCGGCTTGTGAAAAGGGTTCGAAGATATTTGCTTGTTTGTCTTCGGGGATGCCAACTCCAGTATCTTTGACGGCGATGTGCAAGCAGGTAGAAGCGCTGTCACTAGACTGGGCTTCGACGGTAATGAGGATTTCGCCAGCTTCGGTGAACTTGATGGAGTTTCCCACAAGATTGATGAGCACTTGGCGTATTCGGCCAGGGTCGCCGAGTAAGGCCTTGGGAACGTTGGGTTGAATTTCGTAATTGAGTGCAAGGCTTTTCTGATGAGCGCGAAAACTGAGAGACTTCATGGTTTCGGACAACATTTCATGCAAATCGAAGGGGATGGATTCGAGGTCCAGCTTGCCGGCTTCAATTTTGGAGAAGTCCAGAATGTCGTTGATGATGGAGAGCAGCGACTCGGCGGACTGGCGGACGAGGCCGAGATGTTCGCGCTGTTCGGTTGTAAGGTCGGTATCGAGAACGAGTTCGGTCATGCCGAGAATGCCGTTCATGGGCGTGCGAATCTCGTGGCTCATGGTCGCGAGGAAAGTGCTCTTGGCCTCGCTGGCGGCTTCGGCGGTTTGCTTGGCGCGGCGCAACTCAGCTTCGGTTAGCGTGCGCTCAGTAACGTCGGTGGCCATCCCGAGGATGCATTGCGCTCTTCCAACAGCATCGCGCAGCACCGTCAAACTGAGACTGACCAAAACTTCGCGTCCGTCACGCAAAACGTAATGCTTGTCCATATAGGCGATGTCTTTGGCGGCGGCGAGAATCCCTAGAAATATCTGCTTGTCGGATTCACGGTCGGCTGGACGGGTAAGCTCATCGAAGATTCCAACGGTTTGCATTTCGTCGACGGTACAGCCAAGCATCTTTCGATAGGCGGGATTGACGGCCACAATTTTGCTGCCATCCAGTTCGATGATGGCGATACCGATGGCGGCACCTTCAAAAACAGCGCGAAAACGCTGCTCGCTGGCTGCAAGATCGAGAGCCTGGGTTGAGAATCGGCGCTCTACCAAAGTAGTGAGCAGCGTAAATCCCAGGACCATTAGAGTGACGACGACAATTCCAACGATGCCAATAGGAGTAATGCCTAAGGAGTGGGAAACATCCTTGCTGGACAGGGTGAAGGGCGTAAAACTTGCGGCCGCCATGCTGGTGTAGTGCATGACGGTCATGGCCGAGCCCATCACCAATGCGCTGCCAGCCTTCTGCCAGCTCCACGACATAGCATTGGAGCGAAAGTGAAACGTTAATACCAGCGCCACCAGCGAAATAATCACTGCGAGGAAAATGGAAAGTAACACCGGTGTGACTGAATAGTGGGCCAGCGCGGGAAGCCGCATGGCCGACATGCCGATGTAATGCATGCTGGCGATTGCTCCGCCCATGAACACGCTTCCGAGCAGGGTTCGCACTACGCCCATAGTTTTTTGACTCACTACAAGTAATGCGATTAGAGCGGCAAAAACCGCGGCCAGGAACGAAAGCGCCACGGTGTGCCAGTCGTATTCAATGGGGACGGGCAAGCGGAAGGCGAGCATCCCCAGGTAGTGCATGGACCATATGCCGATTCCCATGGTGGCCGCGCCGCCGCTCAACCACAGGTACCGGGCCCTGCCTTGAGCGGAAGTTACTTGCCCAGCGAGATCGAGAGCAGCGTATGAGGATGCCACGGCAATGATCACTGACAGCGCAACGAGCTCGTAGTTGTAGGTGCCCGTCATCACTGCCGCTGGGGAAATCAAACCTGTATCCAGGGGGAGAAAAGCATGCTGCAGTCTTGTGTGGAAATGTCGTTCAGCAAAAAGATGAAAATGCATTTGCGAAATGCGCCGAGGCGATCGCAGCGGGGAGGCGCTAAATTGTGGATAGAAGTCACACGTCTCCTGCATGGACAGCGACTGGAGGAGGTCAGTCGACTTACAGCGGACAAACTTCGAGAGGGAATTCTAGTTTGGAGCAGTGAGGAGAAGAGTCAATAGGCGCGTGTAAGTGAATGTTTAAAGAGGCACAAGCGGCGCGTGCGCGTGTTGCTCAGCGGATGGCGATGGAGAATTATTTGCGGTGTTTTACACGTCACGAATTTGATAGGTTGCGGGGTGGTTGGGGTTTTAGTGGAGCAACTTCGCTGGCTAAACGTGTTTTTATTTTCTGGAGAGGTAGGCGCAAGGTATATTGAGGGCTTGTTGGAAGGGAACTGATGACGACGGTTGCGGTTTCCGCGGGTCGGCAGAGAAGAATGATGTGGCGGATTGGTTTGATCGTGGCCGGCGGGATCGGTGGGACGGCGGGTTTTGGTTATGCGCAAGAAACGAAGAGTGTGAAGCCCTCTGTGCAGAAGGACAATGCTATTCGCAAGCTGCAGCCTGGGGATGTTGCGGAGCTGCCTCCGGAGTTTGTCGACAAGCTGAATGCGCGTGGCTGTACGATTCCGCAATTTGGTGAAGTTGGACGCAAGAGTGATGCGGGAGGGAAGTCTGCCATGGCAGGCGGTCCTGCCAGTGAGGTGGCAGGCGGGCCAACAAATGTGATTCACGGTGAGTTTGCGCGGCACGGGCAGGAAGATTGGGCGGCGCTGTGCTCCAAGGGAGGCAGCTCGACCATTGTGATTTTTTGGGGGAAGACTACGGCGTGTCCGGCTTCGCTGGCGAGGCTTGATGATGCGCATTACCTGAAACGTGGAAAAGATAAAAAGGTGAGATATTCGCGGTCGATCAGAGCGTTGGGGGAGAGCGACCTGGGCGAACGCGCAGGTATCGCGGGACTAAAGCCGTTGTCGCATCAGGGGATTGATGACCGCTTTGTGGGTAAGTCCTCGGCATTTTTTTACTGCAGCGAAGGCAAATGGAAAATTTTCCCGTCGAAGGATTCGAGTGGCGAATGACCACGCAACTGCAATTCAATTTAATGCCGGAGCGGCGCGTCTGGTCGGTTACGGAACTGACGGTGTGCATCCGTGACCTGCTGGCGAGGAATTTCACCGATATTTTGGTGGAAGGCGAAATTTCCAATTGCCGGGAGGCCAGCTCCGGGCACATTTATTGCACCTTGAAAGACGAACGCACGCAGATTCGCTGCGTGTGTTTCAAGACGCAACTGCGGGCCATGAAATTCCGGCCGGAGGATGGGTTGCGCGTGACCGTGCGCGGGTCAATCACGGTGTATGAAGCGCGCGGCGATTACCAGATTTATGTAGAAAGCTTCGAGCCGGTTGGTTTGGGCGCGCTGCAGCTGGCGTTTGAACAGTTGAAGAAGCGGCTGGAAGCGGAAGGATTATTTTCGCAGGAACGGAAAAAACCGTTGCCGGTGCTGCCGCGTTGCATCGGATTAATTACCTCACCGCGCGGAGCGGCGGTGCGCGACGTGGTGCGCATTTTGCGGCGGCGATTTCCCAATGTGCAGTTGACGCTGTATCCGGTGCGCGTACAGGGCGAAGGGGCGGCTGGCGAAATTGTGCGCGCGTTGCAATTTTTTAACCGGCGGCAAAGCGTGGATGTGGTGATTCTGGCGCGCGGCGGCGGGTCGATGGAAGATTTGTGGAGCTTCAACGAGGAAATTGTGGCGCGAGCTATTGCGGCGTCGACGATTGCCATTATTTCCGGCGTGGGACATGAGACGGACTTCACGATTGCGGATTTTGTGGCGGATGTGCGGGCTTCGACACCTTCGGCGGCGGCGGAACTGGTGGTGCAGACGCGACGCGAATTCGACAAACATATTTCTGAGTTGCGCGATAGCCTGACGAGCCTGATCCGCTACCGGTTGAGTAATTCATCGCGGCGCGTGCATCAACTGGCGGCGCGACGTGGTTTTCGCCGGCCGGTAGATTTATTGCGGCAGAAACGGCAGCGCGCGGATGAAATAACGTCGCGGCTGGCGGTGGTGCTGCGCGCGCGGTTGGAACAGTCGCGCAAGCGTTTTAACGTGACACAGCTGCGTATCGTGTCTTTCGATTTTCACAAGCAGATTGTGCGGCTGCGCAACCGCACTAATGATTACGCGGCGCGCATCGAGTTGGCTTTACGCGCCCGTGTCGCGCAGGCGCGACGGCGATATGGCGCGGATCATTTGCGGTTGGTGTCATTTGATTTTCGCCGCAAGGTCGCTGCGTTTCGGTTGCTGCTGGAGCGTGGTCAAACGGAACTGGCAAAGCGCGGCGAGCGGGTATTACGCGCAAAACGCGAGCGTTTGGAGCGCTTGCGGCTGCAACTGGAAGAGCGCAGCCCGCTGCGCGTCCTGGAGCGCGGCTACGCAATCGCGACGGATGCGGCTGGCAACGTGTTACGCGCTAGCGATCAGGTGACGCTGGGCGACACCGTAAACGTACAGCTGCATCGCGGGCGTATAACGACAGAAGTAAAAAATAAGGCGAAGTAAAGTTTCGCACGCTTCAAACAAGTGACCATCAGTACGCACGATGAACGACTTTCGATTCAACGTCAAAAAACAAGACCCACAAACGTGAAAAAGCAAGACCCACCCTACAAATCGAGGGTGGGGCACCCTCCGTGTTTTTTCGGGCTGGGCTATCGAACAACTGATTGTCACTTGCCGTCGGCGATCACTCTGTTTTTTTGCCGGGTTAATGAAGAGGTGATCACTCGTCGTCGGAAGAGGAGGCGACTTTTAGGACGGCTAGGAAGGCTTCCTGGGGGATGTCGACCTGGCCGACGCGCTTCATGCGCTTTTTGCCTTCTTTTTGTTTTTCTAGGAGTTTGCGTTTGCGGGAAATGTCACCGCCGTAGCATTTGGCGAGGACATTTTTGCGGATGGCGGCCACCGTTTCGCGGGCGATTACGCGGCTGCCGATGGCGGCTTGAATGGGAACTTCGAACATCTGGCGGGGAATCAGTTTTCGCAAGCGAGTGACGAGATCGCGGCCGCGATCGTACGCCAAGTCGCGGTGAATAATGAGCGCGAGAGCGTCTACGGGCTCGCCGCCGACTAAGACATCCAATTTGATCAAGTCGGATTCGCTGTAGCCGGCAAGGTGGTAATCGAGCGAAGCGTAACCGCGGGAGACGCTTTTCAGGCGGTCGTAAAAATCGAGCACGATTTCGTTCAGCGGCAGCTCATAGGTGAGCATGACGCGAGTGGGAGAGAGATATTCAAAATTTTTCTGCGTGCCCCGTTTGTCCTGGCAGAGTTGCAAGATGCCGCCAACGGAATCTTCGTTGGTAATGATCATGGCCTTGATGATGGGCTCTTCGATTTTCGCAATATCGCTGGGGCTGGGAAATTTGGCGGGACTGTCGACTTCCATGACCTCGCCGTCGACGCGGGTGATGCGATAACGTACGCTGGGAGCGGTGGTGATGAGATTCAAGCCGAATTCGCGCTCGAGGCGTTCCTGAACGATTTCCATGTGCAGTAGGCCGAGGAAGCCGCAGCGGAAACCGAAACCCAGAGCTACGGAATTTTCCGGTTCGTAGAAAAATGCGGCGTCGTTTAATTGCAATTTACCGAGGGCGTCCCGCAGGGGTTCGTACTCGTCGGCGAGAACAGGGAACATGCCGGCGAAAACCATAGGCTTGATGGCTTCAAATCCGGGCAACGCGGGAGCGGGGCGTGCGGCGTCGGTCACGGTGTCGCCCATGCGCGCTTCGGCCACGCGTTTAATGTTGGCGACGATGAAGCCCACGTCGCCGGCTTCCAGTTCGTCGAGGGCGACAGGCTTGGGCGTTAGTGTGCCGAGCGTTTCGACCTCGTAAACTTCGTTGGTGTATACGAGACGTATTTTCATGTGCGGAGTGATGCGGCCTTCCATCACACGCACAAGAACGACGGCGCCACGATAGATATCGAACCAGGAGTCGAAAATCAGCGCCTGCAGCGGATTTTCGGCGCTGCCTTTGGGCGGCGGGATGCGCGCAACGATGGCTTCGAGGACGTCTTCAACGCCGAGACCGCTTTTTGCGCTGATGAGCAATGCATCGCTGGCTGGAATAGCGAGGACGGTTTCAATTTGCTCTTTGACGAATTCCGTTTGCGCGGCGGGCAGATCGATTTTATTGATGACCGGCAGAATAGTGAGGTTGTTACCGGCGGCGAGGAAAGTATTCGCTACGGTTTGTGCTTCAACGCCTTGGCTGGCGTCCACGACGAGCAGCGCGCCTTCGCAAGCGGATAGAGCGCGGGAAACTTCATAAGAAAAATCGACGTGACCGGGCGTGTCGATGAGATTGAGACGGTAGGTGTTTCCGTCTTTCGCTTTATAGTGCAGGCGAATGCTCTTGGCTTTGATGGTGATGCCGCGTTCGCGCTCGAGGTCCATGGAATCAAGAACCTGCTCATGCATTTCGCGGGAGCTGAGCGCGCCAGTCATTTCGAGCAGGCGGTCGGCGAGCGTGGATTTGCCGTGGTCGATGTGCGCAATAATGCAAAAATTGCGTATGAACTTTGGATCCATTTAGGCTTATAACGGCAGGAGAGCCGGTCGCTTCGCGCTGGGCGCGTGGCGGGTAAAAGATTCGCCGGTCACGCTACAGCTGCGCAAAAACCATGCCGCGTAAACATTGAGTTTGCCACAAATTCGGAGTGGCGTCAGCTTGGGGACGAAATGAGCAGAGAGTCTAATGGCGGCAGCATGGCTGGATAAGCGGCGACTAGAGGGAATGGTGAGATGGAAACGCGATGCGCTCGCTGCGATGCGCCGATGAGTTGTAAACCTGAAGGGGATTGCTGGTGCGCGGCATTGCCGCACGGGCCCGTGCCGGTGTTAGACGCTGTGGAAACGACGGGGTGTTTGTGCCGAAATTGTCTCGAAGAACGACTGCGAGAGCTTGAACAGCAAGGAAAAAGCGCTGAGTAGCCTTAAGCGCGTGAGATTTGGCGGGATTAAGGAATTGATTACGGCAAGGGTGGGAAAGACTCCGATGGGCGTGCGGTGACTCTTGAGGGACGGATTTGGCCGGGTTCGGCTAGCGGTATATAGTGAAAGAGGCTGATAACACTGCACGCAGGCTGAATCTGTCGACCGTACTGCATAACCGCTTACACCGCAAAGGCAAGTCTCTCTGATGGCCGGAGACGTAAACAAGCATCTTGACCGGGCAAAACGCTTCCTCGAAAAAAATCGGGTTGCGGACGCTATCGCCGCTTATTTGGCGGTGCTGGAGGAAGCTCCCCAGCATCAGGAGGCCACGCAAGCGCTCGGCGATCTGTATTCACGCACCGATCAACCGGATCTTGCGGCCGTTTATTACGGATTGCTGTTCGACATGCTCATCGACCCGCGCGACGAGAATAAAGCGGTGGCAATTTATAACCGTTTTCTGCGTAGCGCGCGTGTGGAGCAGCCGCCCGAACGCATCGCGCGGTACGCGTTTCTGCAGCAGAAACAAAATCACGCCGAGGAAGCGATCGATCAGTACACCAAGGCTGCGGAAATGTTTACCGCTGTTTCTCGGGATGAAGACGCATTGTTTTGTCTGGAACGCATCGCGCAGCTTGATCCGGAAAATCCGGCGCGGCAATTGCGGCTGGCGGAAGCGGCGGAGCGCATATCGCGGCGGGCGCTAGCGGCTCGCGCCTATTTGCGCGCTGGTCAATTGGCCACGGCGCATGGGGAGCATGAGGATGCGCTGAAACTGCTGTACCGCGCCTACGTGCTGGCGCCTCAGGAACGTAGCGTGGCGCTGTTATACGCGGAGGCGAAGTTACGCGCGGGGATGGCCACGGAAGCGGCGAAGATTTTGGATCCCTTCGCCGGAAAAGAGAGTGACGCGGCGTTTGTGGATACGTTTGGTAAGGCGCTGGTGCGCGCCGGGCAATTGGATCGTGCACGGGAAATACTCGAGGGCTTGCTGCGCGAGAAAAATGTGGGAACGGCGCCGCTGTTCGAACTGGCGGATGCCTACGTGGCTGCGGGGCAAGAGCGCAACGGCGTAGATATTCTCTTAACCCTGAAGCGGCGGATGTTCGCGGACAAAAAGCAAAATGAGTTCGCCATGCAAATGGACTTGACTGGCGAAAAGAATGCGCAATCGCAGGCGGTGCTGGAATTCTGGGCCGCGCTTTACAACGAGCTGAACCGGGAATCAAAATACTTCGAAATCATGACCAAGCTGTTCGAGGTATACGTGGAGGCCGGAAATATACCGAAAGCAGCGGAAACGCTGGAAAAAGTTGTGGATATAGATCCGTACGATCCTGGAAATCAGGGGCGGCTGGAAATGCTACGCAACCGCGTGGATGATGCGTTGTATAAGCGGATTGCGGTGCGGTTGGCGAGATCTTCGAGCCTTAGTGGGGGCACGGCTGCATCGCTACAACATTCGGGCGCGGGCGAGATCGTGAGCGCATCGCAAACGAACAGCGAGGCAGGGCGAGAGAAGCAAACGCTGGAAGACTTGATCGTGCAGACAGAAATATTTTTGCAGTATTCGCTGCACAACAAAGCGCTGGACCGGTTGCAAAAAATCGGCGTGATGTTTCCGGGCGAAGAGAAACGCAACGCGCGGCTTTCCAATTTGTACCAGTTGGCGAATTGGTGGCCTCCAGGGGCGCACCGGCAACAACCCGCGGCTGGGTTCGGAGGAACTAGTGGCGCGCCAACGCCGGCGACACCGACAGTTATGACACCTGCGCCGCAAGCGGAATCGCCCGGGACAAGTGTAGCGGGCAAGAGTGGGGTATACACGGCGGAAACGCTGCGGGATCTGTCCAAAATATCAGAGGTAAATCAAAAGATTTTTCGGCAACAAACGCCGCGGGCGATGTTGAATACCGCGGTGAATGAAGTTGGAACATACCTGCGCGCGACGCGGTCGCTTGCGGTGGTTGGCCCTGCGGGGCGTCCTCCGGACTTGACGGCGGAATTTTGCGCGACAGACGTGAAACCGGCTACGACCGCGCAGGTGGCGCTTTTATTGGCGCTGATGGAGAAAGCCGAGCCGGATGAGCTTGGCGGATTGATGGTGGAGTCCGAGAATGGATCGATACTCGCGGATTTGGGCGTGGAGAGCGCGCTGGGTGTGGTTATTACCGATAAAGAAACTCAGGCGCCCGCGGGAATGTTGGTTGTTGGCCACGCGCGGAGGCACAAGTGGCGGCCGAATGAAGCGTACTTTTTGCAAGCCATCGGCGACCAGATGTTGATGAGCGTGAGCCACACGAGATTGCGATCGCTGGTGCGGCGCATGGGCGTTTCTGACGAACGGACCGGACTGTTAAGCCGGAGCTCGTATCAGAGTTGCTTGTTGACGGAAGCGGATCGCGCACGCACGCAAGGCACGCCGCTGGCGCTGGCCATTCTGCAAATCGATCGCGGTTCGGACATTTTGCGGCAACAAGGCGAATCGCCGATGGAGCGATATGTAGAGCAACTGGCGCGCTCGCTACAAGCCATGCTGCGGCAGAATGATGTGGCGGTGAAATACACTTCGTGGTCGCTGGCGTTTATTTTGCCGGACACTACACTGGATGGAGCGCAGCACCTGGCGGATAAATTATTGCGGGCTGCGACTGATTTGCGGCCGCCGTGGAACGCGACGCAGATGACGCTGAGCGCGGGAATCGTGGAAGCGGCGGCGAAGGCGGAGTACGACAGCGAGGATATTGTTACGGATTTGATCAATCGCGCGGAGTTTTCCGTGGAAGAAGCGCGTAAACGCGGCGGCGGGACGGTGATCGCGATCGAAAGTCCGGTGGTTTAGAGAGCAATTCAGAAATCTAGAGAGGAATTTTATGTTTCCCACAGATGTTGTGATTGTTGCAGGGGCCCGCACGCCGATGTCGCGGTATACGGGGTCTTTTTCGGATGTATCGGCCATCGATCTGGCGGCGCATGCGTCCAAGGAAGCGATTCGCAGGTCGGGCGCCGATCCGGGAGATTTCGATCACGCCATTTTTGGCAATGTGATGCAGACGAGCGCGGATGCTTTGTATGGCGCGCGGCACGTCGGTTTAAAAGCGGGATTGAAAATCGAAGCGCCCGCGGTGACGGTGAATCGATTGTGCGGATCGGGCATGGAATCGATTGCGCAAGCGGCGCAGCGGTTACTGCTAGGTGAGGCGACCATGGTGCTGGCCGGCGGCATGGAGAATATGACGCAGGCGCCTTTTGTGATTCGCGGCGCGCGTAATGGATTGAAACTTGGCGGGGGCGCGCTGGAAGATACGCTGATGGCGGGATTGACGGATTCTTATTGCGGATTGCCGATGGCGCTGACGGCGGAAAAGCTTGCGGAGCAACATGGCATAACGCGCGCGGATGCGGACGCGTATGCGTTGCGCAGCCAACAAGCCGCGGATGCCGCGCACAAAGCTTGCCGCGTGCGGGATGAGCTGGTGCCTGTGGAAGTGAAGCAGGGAAAAAAATCGATTACCGTCAGCGAGGATGATCACCGCAGGCCGGAGACTACGCTGGAGACGCTCGCCAAGTTGCCGCCCTCGTTCAAGAAAGATGGAATCGTTACGGCGGGGAATGCCAGCGGGATTGTTGATGGCGCGGCGGCCGTGGTGGTTACCAGAGAACCGACTGCAAAAGATCGCGGGCTGAAACCGGTGGGACGCATCGTGGCGTGGGCGGTCGCGGGTGTGGACCCGAGCATCATGGGGATCGGGCCAGTGCCATCTTCGCAAAAGGCCCTCAAACTTGCGGGGTTAAAATTGGAGCAAATGGATCGCGTGGAAGTGAATGAGGCGTTCGCGGCGCAGTACCTGGCGGTGGAAAAGGCGCTGGGGCTAAATCGCGATAAAACTAATGTGAATGGCGGAGCGATTGCGCTGGGGCATCCCCTGGGAGCTACGGGGACGCGACTGGTGATTACCATTCTGAATGAATTGCGGCGTAACAATTTGCGGTATGGATTGACCACCGCTTGCATTGGCGGCGGGCAGGGCATCGCGATGATCGTCGAAGCGTTGTATAACTAGCGTTCGCTTGGCGGCCGCGTTCACGAATTCCAGAAACAAGAATTTCTTAAGAGGACCGGATGACGATTCAAAAAGTTGGTGTTGTGGGGTGCGGTTTGATGGGCTCGGGAATCGCGCAAGTGGTTGCGGCGGCGGGCTTCCACACGGTGGTGCGCGAAGTGAGCAGTGACATTGTCGAGAAGGGACTGAAAAATATCGATAAGAATCTGGCGCGATTGGTGGAGAAAGGCGCGCTGGATGATAGCAAGAAGGGGGAAATCCGCGGGCGATTGAAGGGGACCACGGCGCTCGAGGATCTGAAAGATTGCGACGTGGTGATTGAGGCCATCATTGAGCAGCTTCCCGCCAAGCGCGAATTATTCAACGCGCTCGATGTGCTTTGCCCGGCTTCGACGATTTTTGCGAGCAATACTTCGTCGCTGACGATCACGGAAATTGCTACCGCTACAAAACGACCGGAGCGATTTGTGGGGCTGCACTTTTTTAATCCTGTGCCGGTCATGAAACTGGTGGAAGTGGTGCGCACTATCGCGACCGATCCTGCGGTGTATGAAGAGATGGTGGGGTTTGGAGCGAAATTGGGTAAGACGCCGGTGCGCGCGCATGACAGCACCGGATTTATCGTGAACCGTTTGCTGGTGCCGTACCTGCTGGATGCGATTCGCGCATTGGAAGAAGGCGTGGGATCGATTGAAGACATTGATAATTCCATGAAGTTGGGTTGCGGACATCCGATGGGGCCGCTGACACTGTTGGATTTTGTGGGGCTGGACACCACGTACTATATTGCGAACATCATGTTCGATGAATTTCACGAAAGGCGGTTCGCTTCGCCGCCGCTTTTGAAACGCATGGTGCTGGCGGGGTGGAATGGGAGAAAATCGGGGCGCGGGTTTTACGATTACGCCGACCCACAGAAGCCCAAGGCGATGAAGTTTTGATTTTGGATATAGGATTCCGAAAATACAGAACAATTCATTGAACCGGCATTTTAAAATGCCGGATTGAAAGAACACCGAGGTGGAATGGCTTACGAAAATTTGCTGTACGAAAAAAGAGATGGCATCGCGTACATCACGCTGAACCGCCCCAAGGTTTTGAATGCGCTGAATCGTAAAACGGTGGAAGAGCTGCGGGATGCGTTGCTGGATGCGCTCGGGGATGACCGCGTGCGGGTGATTATCCTGACCGGCGCTGGCGAGAAATCGTTTGTCGCGGGCGCGGACATCGGGGAGCTGGCGCAACAGACGCCAGTGAGTGGCAGGGAATTTTCACTTTTTGGGCAAAGTGTTTTTCATTTACTGGAAAGCATGGGCAAGCCGTCCATCTGCGTTATTAATGGTTTCGCGTTGGGCGGTGGATGTGAATTGGCATTGGCCTGCACGATCAGAATCGCCAGCAAGACCGCGAAGCTCGGCCAGCCGGAAGTGAAACTGGGGATCATCCCGGGTTACGGCGGGTCGCAGCGGCTGGCGCGGTTGTGCGGCAAAGGCGTTGCGCACGAAATGTGCCTTACGGGAGAAATGATCAGCGCCGAGGAAGCGCAGCGGATCGGGCTCGTGAATCATGTGTACGAACCTGCGGAATTGATGCCGGCCGCTGAGGCGATGGCAAAAAAAATCATTGCCAATGCACCGCTGGCCGTGAAGTACACGATGGAAGCGATCGAGCGCGGGATGGAAATGGGGCAGGAAGAAGGAATGTTCCTGGAGGCCACGCTTTTTGGCTTGGCGTGCACGACGGAAGATATGCGCGAAGGGACGAAAGCATTTCTGGAGAAGCGGCCGGGGCAATTCAAAGGGAAGTAGCGATAACACCGACAAACACAGAGGCGAATGGCCAAAAATCTAGGATCCGAAACCATGCAACCAAAGCTGGATGCGAGCGGCTTACGCTTTGCAATTGTAGTCAGTCGGTTCAACAATTTTATTACCGAGCGGTTGTTGAGCGGCTCCATTGAGGCGCTGGAAAAATCGGGCGCCGCAAAAGCGGATATCGAAATTGTAGAAGTCCCCGGAGCTTTCGAATTGCCGCTGGCGAGCAAGAAGTTGGCGACCAAGGGCGAGTATGACGCGTTGATTGCAATTGGGTGCGTGATACGCGGCGAAACTTCGCACTACGATTACGTGTGTTCTGAAACGGCGCGAGGGCTGCAATTGGCGCAAATGGATACGGGCGTGCCAATTATTTTTTGTGTGCTGACTTGCGAAACGCAAGAGCAGGCGATTGCCCGAGCGGGTGGCGACCACGGCAACAAGGGATTCGATTCGGGGTTGGCGGCGATTGAGATGGCGCGACTTTCAGAGAAGCTGAGCGGAAAAGTAGCGCAACCGGTGCCGTCTGCGAGAAAGCTTCGGCGCGCTTAGTGTCCTTACGAACAAAATCGCGCGAATTTGCGATGCAGATGCTGTTTCAGTGGGACATGAGCAGACAGGATCCCGGGAAACTGGAAGCAAAATTCTGGCGCACGGCGAGAGCCGCAGACACTACGCGAGCGTTTGCCAACAAATTATTTGAAGGCGCCGCCAAGGACGCCGACGAACTGGATGCACTGATCGTGCAGCATGCGCAGAACTGGCGGCTGGAACGCATGGCGATCATTGACCGCGCGGTGTTGCGACTGGCGATTTACGAGCTGCGAACCGCGGAAACGCCACCCAAGGTGGTGCTGAATGAAGCGGTTGACCTGGCGAAGAAATTTTCTTCGGAAGATGCTGGCGCATTTGTGAACGGAATTCTGGATGCCGTTAACAAGGCTTTAGTCGAGAAATCAGCGGGCACAAAATAATTTCTCTGCCATGAATGCTATTTTTTTACTGGCGTTTCGAGGGGACTTGGCTTGCGCGACGGATCGAAGAGAGATTCCTCCACTACGCAGGCCGACTCGTTCGCGGACGAACGAGGGGAAAAGCGTCGGCCTGCGCCGGTCGGAATGACCGTTGGAAGTAGATGTTGGCGATGAGTGCTTCTGGTCAAATCGCTAACCAACCGATTGGCGGCCGCGAGATTTAGATGCGGATGGTACCTTCAAAAACTTTTACGGCGGCGCCGCTGCAGCGAGGCACGAGTTTTTTCCCCGTTTGCGAGACCTCCACTTCGATTTGGCTGGGTCTGCCCATCTCCATGCCCTGTTGAATGTACAGTCTTTGCGCCGGCGCCAACTTGCCATAGTGCACGAGATAGGCGGCCAGCGAACCGGCCGCGGAACCGGTGGCGGGGTCTTCATAAATTTCCCAGGGAAGCATGCCGCGCGCGGAAGCTTTGTTCGCGCCGTTCAGCGCGAAGCAATACGCCATGGTCCCATTTTTACCTTCGAATCGGCGCAGGTCCTGAACGTTCATATTGATGTGGCCCAGTGCGGCGCGATTGCGAAAGGGAACCATCAAGTTTGAGACGCCGGTGGAAACATATTGCGGCTCCAATTCGGAGTGAAAATCGGAAACAGAAACGCCTAGCGCGGCGGCCAGCTCTTTCTTATTAATTTTGATGGAATGAAAAACCGCGGGAGTCTGCGTCATGGTCACGCGGTTGGGACGGCCATCTTTGAAGCGAATCTCCACGGGGAGCACGCCTGCGCCGGTTTGCTGCATGATGTGCACGCCGCCTTCCTGAGCGGGAACGACGCCGAGCTCAGCGAGCAGGAACCAAGTGCCGACGACCGGATGGCCGGCGAGCTTCAACTCTTGCCTGGTGGTAAAAATTCGTAAGCGGGCGAGGGCGCGGTCATCGGTGGGCTTTTGCACGAAAACGGTTTCGGAAAGATTCATCTCGCGCGCGATGGCCTGCATCATGTCGTTTGAAAGGCCGTCACCGTCGGTGACCACCGCGACGGGATTGCCCTCGAAGCGATTAGTGGTGAAAACATCGAGTGTGTGGAAGCGTCGTTCCATAAAGTTTTATGCGGCCTGAGATGCGGAGGATTAAATGCTTTCGAGGCGCGCGACAGTCCTTTCGTTAGTAACGTTTCCCGTGTTGAGGGTCGATTTAGGTTCGATCAGGACGATGTGGACTTCTTCATCGGCCACTGGCTTATGTTCCACTTTACGAGGGACGATTACAAATTCGCCTTCGCGGATGATGGATTCGTGATCGCGGAATTGCATACGCAGCGTTCCTTTAACGACCAGGAAAAGTTCGTCTTCGTGATCGTGATGGTGCCAGATAAATTCACCTTTCAGTTTAACAACCTTGACGTAGCAATCGTTTACTTCGCCAATGATATGCGGCTTATAGTGTTCGGAGAACAATGCAAACTTTTGTTGCAGGTTGATGGTTTCCATGGCAGCTCCTTATAGATGTTGAACGATGTCGGTAACGGCAGCGAGTATCTGATTAGTGGAGTCGCGCCGGGAAGTTTCTGAATACACGCGCAGTAAATTCTCGGTGCCTGAAGCGCGCACCATAACCCAGCCGATATCGCCGAGATAAACTTTTACGCCATCCATATTTTCCCGGCGAACGGTGGGCCATTCCAGAATGTGGGTGAACGCGGAATCGGAAAAGTACGCGATGGCTTCTTGTTTTTGCTCCGCCTGAACATCGAGATCGACGCGGCCATAATGGTATTCGCCAAATTCGGAGTGCAGTGCGGCCAACAACTGGCCTAGAGTTTTACCGTGCCAGGCCATCAATTCGGCGAGGAATAAGGCCGAAACAGTAGCG
>DATNKL010000073.1:0-9954 GCA_035603415.1 Candidatus Acidiferrales bacterium | reverse complement strand
CAAACGAAGGTCAAGTCGTGCGGAAACCCAACAGCGGCTCGGCGCGCCATCGTTGGGCTCGGGAAAACTCCAAACACCGCCGAACCGCTACCCGCCAACGAGGCTTCTGCAGCTCCCTTTTGAAGCAAAACCCGCTTGATTTGATCCAGCCGGTTATAGCGCTTGAAAACTGGCTTCTCAAAATCGTTAGAAAGGCCGTTCCCCTGCGCGCTCCAGGACAGAGCACAGAACTCCCAAAGTTTAGGGTCTGCGACCAGTTTTGTCAACGTAGCGGCATTGCGCAAAGGCGCATTCAGCCAGCGAAACGCATCAGACGTCGGCACTCGGATATCGCGCGGCGCAACGATCAGCAGCACCAGCTTGGCGATATCCGGCAACGGGTAAACCTCATCTCCTCGTCCCGCGCCCAGCGCTCGCCCGCCAAATAAAAAAATCGGCACATCCGCGCCCAGCGACGCCGCCAGCTCCAGCAAAACCGCCATGGGCAGCTGGCGACCAGTCAGTTGCAAATACCCAAAGAGCGCCGCCGCCGCATTGCTCGACCCGCCGCCCAGCCCGCCGCCCGACGGAATGGTCTTATGCAATTCCAGTTCAACGCCACGGCGGATCTTCAGTTCGTTGCGCAAGGCCTCCACGGCACGATACGCGAGATTTTTTTTCACCGGCTCGCGCGCCAGCTCTTCGTTTCCCTGAATGGTCAACGAGATTTCGCTGCTCTTGCTCGGGCGCAGCCGCAACTCATCGTGCAGCGACACCGTCTGAAAAATCGTGCGCAACTCATGATAACCATCCGCACGTTTCCCCAAAATGTCGAGACGCAGATTGATTTTTGCAAACGATGGAATGCGTACTTCGCGCATGCGCCTTATTGGGGCTTGGTTTCTTGCGCGGAGGATTTCTGCGCCACGCGATGCTTCATTTGCGAGAGCTTCTTTTCGAGCTCCGCGATTTTGTCGGTTTCCACATCCGCGGGAAGGGAATGCTTCCATTCCACCAGCGACTTTTCCCACTCCGAGGCCGCCATCTCCGGACGCCCGGTCTTGGCATACAAATCGCCCAGATGCGAATGGATGGTCGCGTCATGGCTTTCATGCTCCAGCGCTTTGCGAAGTGCGACTTCCGATTCGCCCAATTTATTTTCCTTCAAATAAATCCAGCCGAGGCTATCCAGATATGCGCCGCTAAAAGGCTCTTCCTTCAACGCGCGCCGCACCAAAGCTTCCGCTTCGTCCAGTCGAATCCCCAGATCGCCAAGCATGTATCCGTAATAATTCAATACTGGCGCGTTCCTCGGATTTACTACCAATACTTTCCTGAACTGCTCCTCCGCGCGATCAAAAAACTTTTGCCGCTCATAAATCGCGCCCAGCAAAAACCACACCATCTCATTATCACGCGGCTGCCCCGGCAAAACTTCCGCAGCCTTCGCGGATTCTTCCGCTTCTTTGTAACGCCGCCCGCGCTCGTACACCTGCGCGATATTCAAATAAACTTCGCGGTCGCCGGGCTTCCCGGTAAGTTGCGTGCGCAGCATCTTCACGCCGTCATCAGTTTGCCCGCTCTCGCCCAGCAACAGCGCTTCGCTCGAGCGCAGCGACACATCACTCGGATATTTGGCCACTGCATCCTTCCCCGTTTGCAGCGCCTTCGGCAAATCCTTGGCGGCGCGATAAATATCCATCATCAACAAACGCGCGCGCCGGTCCTCCTCTTCGCCAAGCCGCCCAAGCTCTTGATAGGTGTAAATGGCCGCCTGATAATTTTGCGTGTCGCGATACAGTTGCCCGAGTTGCTGATACAAAATACCTAGCGAATGCGCCCGCGAAGCCACCCCCTGTGGCTGCGCCTTGATGCCCGTGACCGCGTCAGACAACACTCGAATGGCATCCTCATTCCGCCCCTGCGCCTGGTACAGCATGGCCTCGTTGTACATCACTTCCAAACTGCCCGGCGCATATTGCCGCGCCTTCACCAGGTTATCTTCTGCCTTGCCGAGGTCGTGCAGCTCGCGGTAAATCTGCGCCATACGCAAATACACATCCGCGTCGTCCGGCATCAAGTCCGTCAATTTCTGGTAAACCGCAAGCGCCTCGGAATATTTTTCTTCCGCCATCAAAGTCTGGCCCAGCCCGCGTTGATGGCTCAGTTCAGATGGATCCAGCTCGGTAGCCTTGCGATAGGCCGTTTCGGCTTTAGGTAAGTCATGCGATTGGGTGTACGCATCGCCCAGCAAGTCGAGCATGGCCGGCGATGGCGACCGCCGCGTAACTTCTTCGAGCAGCGCAATCGCCTCGGGAGCCTTGCCTTCGTCCAACAGCAATTGCGTCAACTGCTCTATGGCCGGCTCGTTCTCTGGATCTTCTTTCAACATTCCGCGCAAAACCGCTTCGGCCTTGTCGTGCTCGTTGCGCAAGCGGTACAGCCGCGCCAGCCACAGCGCCGATTCGATGTCGCTCGGATCGAGCCGGTAAATTTCCGCGTACTGTTCGATCGCGCGTTCCACAATCTCGGATTGCCCGTTGCCCACGCTGAAATCGCCCAGGCTGCGCAGATAAATTCTGCCCAGCAGCCGCCGCGACTGAATGTCATTAGGATCGCGCTTCAGCAACGCCTGCGCTTCCGTTACCGCTTCGTGGGTGCGCTGCGCCTTCCAGTACATTTCGGCCAGCCGCTCGCCGATTACCGGAGACTTGGGATCGAGCGCGTACGCCTTTTTGTAAGCGTCGATCGCTTGCGTCGCATATTCCGGCTTGCTGGTCGACTCATATTGCTGCTCGAAGATGTGCCCCATCGTGAAGTTGTAATAGGCATCTGCGCGAGAAGGAGTCTTCATCACCTGCGCAGAAGATTCGCTGGTCTGCTTATCGGGTGTCGCCGCCGGCATGGTGGATTTGTCTTGACCGCTCGCGGCGGGCACCGCCGTCGGGCCGGCATTCTGCCCATTAGCCTGGCTGTCTGTTTGGGAAAAGCTTGCGCTGGCCGACAGAGCAGCCACACAAAGCGCAAAAATCATTCGTCGAGAGTTCATGAAAACCCCAAAAAGAAAGTATCCCACGGGCCTGTAGCGCGGTCAAAAGTCAAACCCGCCCCCGTTTCCAGGCAACAAAACTAACCGTTAGCCCTGCCTCAGACCGTCCCGGAAAAGCCAACGGCCTAACGTTGTGATGCTCCGACCACACCAGAAGGCAGATGTGCGGCTGGGATTCTTGGAAATTGAGCGCGCAAGCCTTCGCAGTACTCGTCTCAGTGCAAAATCAGTGCAAGAAATGCCGCATGCCCGTAAACACCATGGCCATTCCTAACCGGTCCGCCGCGGCAATCACGTCTGCATCCTTCACCGACCCGCCCGGCTGAATCACCGCCGTAGCCCCAGCCTTAGCCGCTTCCTCCACGCCATCGGGAAACGGAAAAAACGCGTCCGAGGCCACCACGCTGCCCTGCAATGAACTCTGCGCCTTCATCACCGCCAACTTCACGGAATCCACGCGGCTCATCTGTCCCGCGCCCACACCTAACGTCGCGCCTTCTTTCGCAAATACGATGGCATTTGACTTTACGTGTTTCGAAACTTTCCACGCAAACCGCATCGTGCTCATTTCTTCGGGCGAAGCCGCCCGTTTCGTGACCGTGCGTAGCTCACCTTCTTTAATTTCTCCCAAATCCGGCTGCTGCACCAGCACGCCTCCCAGGATGCGCTTCAATTGTAATTCCCGGTCGGGCTCCAATCCGTTCCCGGGAAGTTCTAGCAAACGCAAATTTTTCTTGGCCGCAAAAATGGTCTTCGCTTTTTCCTCGAATCCCGGTGCGGCAATGCACTCCACAAAAAGCTTCGCAACCTCCTCGGCCGTCGCGGCATCCACTACGCGATTGAAAGCCAGCACGCCTCCAAACGCCGAAACCGGATCGCTCGCCAAGGCCTTCAGGTACGCATCCAACAGCGTTTCCTGCTCCGCCGTTCCGCAAGGATTATTGTGTTTGATAATCACCGCGGCCGGACGCGAAAATTCCCCCGCCAAACTGCGCGCCGCGTCCAGATCCACAAAATTATTGTAGGAGAGTTCTTTGCCCTGCAGTTGCTTCGCCGCCGCCAGTCCGCGCAGCGCGCCACCCGCCGGAACATATAGTCCCGCAGCCTGGTGCGGATTTTCCCCATATCGCAGCGGTTGCTGCAGCCTCAAAGCGATGTGCAAACGCTCCGGCAGCGGCTGCTTCTCACCCAACTCAATCGCTGCAGCCTTGGCCGAAAGCCGCTCCAGCTCGGTGGTAATCATGCCGTCGTAGTTCGAGGTGGCCGCAAAAACTTTACGGGCCAACTCCAGTCGCGTCCCGAGCGAAGGTTCCCGCCGCGCTTCCAGTTCCGCGGCCACCCGCTCGTAATCTGCCGGATCGGTCACCACCGTCACGCTTTCAAAATTCTTTGCCGCCGACCGCAGCATCGTGGGCCCGCCAATATCTATGTTTTCGATCAACTCCCCAGCCGTCAGCCCCGCTTTCGCCGCCGTTTCCGCGAAAGGATAGAGATTCACAACCACCAGATCGATGGGCGCGATTCCGTGTTCGGCCGCTTGCTTCTCATCTTCCGCATGCCCGCGTCGGAATAACAACCCGCCATGCACTTTCGGATGCAGCGTCTTCACGCGCCCACCCAGCATTTCCGGCCACCCGGTAAATTCCGAAACATCTATCACCGCGACCCCGGCGTCCCGCAACAATTTCGCCGTGCCACCCGTAGATAAAATTTCAATGCCCAGCGCGTTTATCCGCTTTGCAAATTCCACTACCCCTGTTTTGTCGAATACGCTGATCAGCGCGCGCTGCACTGCCATCTGCTTCCTCCCCATACGAAAGGCCAACAGTGTAAGCGTCGCACACCGGCGAAAGCAAAACGCCGACGCAGCGTTTACTGCGGCGGGCGTTGCCACCCACGTTTTTATGGTCTGATAAATGATTCGCAGCGATAAATGGTGAAAAAACTTCAGGAGGGAATATTCAACAAATGGTTCATTGTCCCGCGCAACGAATTAGCCCTTAACTAGCGCCTTCAGCTTGACGTGTCCCTCTACAACTTCCACCACATACTCCACGTCGTGACAATGCGTCGTTTTCTGCAAATCTTTCGTCTTTTTCATCACAAATTCTTGGAAATTCGACCGCGTAAACTTCAGCGTATCCTCGCCCGCTTTCTGCTTGGCCTCCAAAAACGCCTCATACAGCTTGCTAATCTTGTCCACCTCCAGCTCCGGCTTGGAGCACACCACCCGAAACGTGGCCAGCGCCTTGTGCACGCTGCCCTTGGCCTGCGCCGCCTCGGCCTTGGCCAGCGCCTCGGCCTTGGCCAGCGCCTCCGCGCGCCTTTCCGCGCGCTCCGCCTCAATCTTCTTGGCGGCCGAGCCGAAGTGCCGCGAAACTTTGCCTTCTTCTTTCTGCTGCAGCCGTTTGCGAAAAACGTCTTTATATTTTGCGTAGGTCTGCGACAGATTGTTGTACCGGAAGCGCTGCCCGAACTTCAGCTCACCGCTGCGCTCGGCATAGCGCTTGGCCACCAGTTCGAGCCGCCATTCGATTTCCGTGGGCGGCCGCTTGCGTCCTCCGCCAAAATACTGCTCATACTCGATCTTCAATTGGCGGATGTCTTTTTCGAACTGGTTCAATTCTTCGTCAATGGTGCTGGTAGTGGTGGTCGATACGGCCACGCTGGGACGCCCTCTGACTAATATGCTAGAAGTACCCTGTGCCCCGGTCAATGGAACCCTCGCGGTTTCGTGCGAATCGAGTACCGCAGCCGCAGCCCCGCTTCCATTGCGGTAGACCGCTGCCCTGTGCTGAAATATTGCCGTGGACACCCGAAAACCTCGCAAACATCGCGCCTTCCGCATCGCGGAGACAAAAGCCTCCGTCTCCCCCGAGCAAACAGAGCAATTGCGCCGCATCCCGTCTGTCGATGAACTGCTGTCGCGCCCGCGTGTGGTTGAGTATGCAAAACGCATGGATCGCGACCAGCTAGTCCTGCTCCTCCGCGAGGTATTGAGCGCACTGCGCGCACAAATCACCGCTCCTGAATCGATCCGTCCGACCGTCACGCCACTCGATTTCGATTCCATCGAAGAACTGATCGCCTCGGAAGCCGATCGCGTACTTCAGCCCTCGCTTCAGCCTGTCATCAACGCCACCGGCGTCATCCTGCACACCAATCTGGGCCGCGCCCCGCTTTCCGCTGGCGTTGTCGACGCCATAAAAAATGCCGCCACACAGTACAGCAATCTCGAATACAGCTTGGCATCTGGAGCTCGCGGCAGGCGCGACGATCACACCAGTGAGTTGCTCGCGCGTCTCACCGGCGCGGAAGAAGCCATGGTGGTCAACAACTGCGCGGCGGCCGTTCTCCTGGTTCTCGCCGCTCTCGCCCGCGCTGGCGAAGTCATTGTCTCTCGCGGCGAGCTGATCGAAATCGGCGATGGCTTCCGCATCCCCGAAATCATGGCGCAAAGCGGCGCCATTCTTCGCGAAGTTGGCACCACCAACCGCACCCGCCTGCGCGACTACGAAAACGCCATCAACGAAAACACTCGCGCGCTGCTCCGCGTGCATCCCTCCAATTTCAAAATTACCGGCTTCGCGGAAAAACCCTCGCTCGCCGAATTGGCCGCGCTCAGTGAGCGCACTTCGGTGCCGCTGGTGGAGGACCTCGGCTCCGGCTCCCTCGTTGATCTTTCCGCGAGCGGTTTCGCGGAGCCCACTGTGCGTCACAGCATCGAGGCCGGCGTTTCCCTGGTGATGTTCAGCGGAGATAAACTTCTCGGCGGCCCGCAAGCCGGACTCATCGCCGGCAAAAAAGATTTGGTGCAGCGTGTACGCCGCCATCCGCTGTTTCGCGCCCTGCGTGTCGATAAGCTCACCATCGCCGCGCTGGAAGTTACCCTTAACGCATATCTGCGCTCCGCGTGGGCGGAAATCCCCGCGCAACGCATGATTCGCCTCACCGCCAACGAACTTCAGCAGCGCGTGGAACATTTTCTGCGCCACGTGAAATCTCTTGTACCGCCCGCTGGCGCCAAAATGGAAATAGCCGATGGCTTTTCCTTGGCCGGCGGCGGTTCCACGCCGGACCAATCTCTCCCCTCTAAAATTATTCGCATAGCCAGCGCCAAATACGCTGCAGCCAAATTAGAGCAACGCCTTCGCAGCCCACTCTCCGGTGTCTCCGTTATCGCCCGCGTGGAAGCAGACCGCGTGATCCTCGATCTGCGCACCGTGTTTCCCGAGCAGGAGCCGCAACTGGCCGCGTCACTCGCCGCCGCGCTTTGCTAGAAGAGACACAGCACAGAAAACATCAGCGCACAAAACATTCCATGCTGGCCTTCACGGTTAGAAATAAAAAACTCGTCGCTCGAAACAAGCCGCTCCCGCAACTCCGTCCCCGCTGGGCGCTCGTGCGCGTTCTCCTCGCCGGCATCTGCAACACCGACGTGGAGATCCTTCGCGGCTATCACGCCTTTCGCGGAGTTCCCGGCCACGAATTCGTCGGCGAAGTCGCCGCCGTTAATGGCCTTTCCGCAAAAGAAAAAACGAAATGGCTCGGCAAACGCGTTACCGGCGAAATCAACGTTTCCTGTTCCGCGTACAACTATCGGCCTGTCTGCGCATTTTGCCGCCGTGGCCTCAAAACTCATTGTGCGCGCCGCACCGTCCTTGGCATCGTGAATCACGACGGCGCGTTCGCCGAATATCTGGCGTTGCCGCTCGAAAATCTCCATCTCATTCCCAATTCCATCACCGACAAACAAGCCGTGTTCGTCGAGCCGCTCGCAGCCGCCTGCGAAATCCTCGACCAAATCAACGTAATACAATTTCGCGAAGCCGCCGTCCTCGGCGACGGCAAGCTCGCCCAATTAATCGCGCGCGTCCTGCGCACCGCTCTGCCACCCGTAGTCATGTATGGCAAGCACAAAGACAAATTGCAGCAAGCCGCCGTAGCCGGTATTGACACACAGATCGTTCGCGGCGACGCGACTGATCTGAAACGCGTAAAAGATTATTTTGCCTTGGTCGTGGAAGCTACCGGATCGCCCTCAGGTCTCGCGCTCGCGCAACACATGACCGAGCCTCGCGGTACGTTAGTCCTCAAGTCCACATTTCACGGCGCCGCCCCGGTAGAAACCTGGCCCTTAGTAGTCAAAGAAATCACGCTGGTCGGATCGCGCTGCGGCCCCTTCGCGAAAGCCATCGCGCTATTGCGCTCCGGAAAAGTCGACCTGCGCTCGCTCATTACCCGCACATTCCCGCTAAGCGAAGCCCCCGCCGCAATCAAATACGCGCAGCAACCCGGCGTAATGAAGGTTCTCATAAGACCGGAATGATTTTTGTTGACCTTCGTTAGGCAAAGAATAAAACGTAGGTGCGCTGCAATTTTTTTAGGGGAGGATTTTTCGTGAAAACCACTCATAGCCGGTTAATACAGCTGGCCACTCTCGCCGCGCCAAACCCATTATCAATATTGACCACCGTCACATTCGACGCGCAACTATTCAACATCCCCAGCAAAGCCGCCACTCCGCCAAAGCTCGCGCCATAACCCACGCTGGTCGGCACTGCGATTACCGGCACGGCCACGAGTCCTCCAACCACGCTCGGCAGCGCCCCTTCCATTCCCGCCACGCAAATAATCACCCGCGCGCGCATCAATCCTTCGCTGTGCTTCAACAGCCGGTGAATTCCCGCCACGCCCACGTCATAAAGATGCTCCACGCGGTTGCCCATCAACCGCGCGGTAAGCAACGCCTCTTCCGCCACCGGAATGTCGCTGGTCCCCGCGGAAACCACTACAATCGTGCCCTTACCGGAAATCTCCTGGTTGCGTTCGATAGTGATCGCGCCGGACAGCGCATGAAACTTCACCGCTCCGTTCTTGTTACCCGCAGCTCGTTTCACCGCGGCAAACATCTTCGCATCCGCGCGCGTCACCAGAATATTTTGTCGCCCGGGCTTTCGCACCAAGAGCGCGGCCACTATTTCTGCCACCTGCTTCGCGGTTTTGCCTTTCCCAAAAACCACTTCCGCGAATCCCTGGCGCAATGCGCGGTGATGGTCCACCTTCGCAAAATCCAAGTCCTCAAACGGCAGAAGTTTCAGCCGCTCCATGGCTTTCCTGGGAGCCAGCCCCCCGGAGCGCACTTCTTCGAGCAACTGCAGCAGGTCAGTTTCGGTCATAAGAATTTTTTATCGGCTAGGCTCACGAAATTTTTACGCGCGCGAAGATTCCGCATACACGCACCACTCGGCGATCAGCCCGTCACGCACAACAGCTTTCCACGCCGCCGGTATCTGCCAGAAGCCTTCGTTAGAAAACTTGCCATCGCGCTTGCTGGTGCCGCTCGCGGTGCCGAACACCGCCACAACATTCTTATCCACAAAAAACTGTTCACCGCGCACCTTGTAATCCGAAACCATTGTGTAATACATCTTCCAACCGCCCCGCAAAGTTTCGCGCCCGATAAACCGTTTCCCCAGCGCATCCTGAAACACGTGATCTTCCGTCATGAGTTCGCACAATCGGTCCACATTTCCCGCGTTGATGCGTTTGATAAACTCCACCACTGCTTCCATTGGCACCGCGCTAGCCATCCGCTCTCCTTCGGGCCGGAATCTAGAGTATACCGTCGCACCCTTTCATACGCTGCCACGAGTCTTGACGCCCCAAATCCCGCAAATCTTGACTTGCCCCAACCGCGTTGCGACACTGAACCATCCACAAATTGCCCATGACTCAGCCAGAAAAACAAATTGTAACCGTGGGCGTGACCGGTGCCAGCGGCGCGCTCCTCGCGCAAAAAGCCCTCGAGCTCCTGGAAAACGACCCGCGAGTCGAGCGTATTCATTTGGTCGTAACCGAAACCGGTCAGCGCCTCTTCTCCGAAGAGTTAAACATTTCTTCCGGCGATTTGAAGCAACTCCCCA
>DATNKL010000026.1:0-19642 GCA_035603415.1 Candidatus Acidiferrales bacterium | reverse complement strand
GCCAAGGATCGCGAACTCCGCGGTTGCTGCAGCAGTTGCCGTAAAGCTATCTTCTGTTCTGCACTGACAACGAGTTCTCGCTTGGTAGGACGTCCTCGTGGATTCGACATGATCCACGATAACCCCTCATCTTTATTTATACAAGCTATTTATGACTCAGGAGACTAGAATGTTTCTCACAAACGGGTAGTCTCGGGCGGGAATTCGCGCTGGGTGGCCACCACTTCGTGTTATTCTATCGGGCGATGTGACCTCCGCTGGCCCTGTCGATCTCAGCGTTAACATCGGCGCTTTGCGCCTCAGAAATCCCATTATTGCGGCCAGCGGCACCTTTGGTTACGGCCTCGAATTTGCCCATCTCGTCGATCTAAACAAAATCGGCGGTTTTGTTACTAAGGGGTTATCCCTCAATCCTATACAAGGTTCTTCTGCACCTCGTCTGTGCCACACCCCTTCGGGCATGTTGAACGCCGTAGGCCTGCAAAATGTGGGAGTACAGGCGTTCGTTGCGGAGAAACTTCCCGTACTAAGAAAATACGATACCCCCGTATTAATAAACATCTTCGGGTATTCAACGGAGGAGTACTCCGAGGTCATTTCCATCCTGGAAGATGCCCCAGGAATAGCGGGGTATGAGTTGAACATTTCCTGCCCCAATGTGAAACAGGGTGGCATCCAATTTGGTAGCGACCCGGGCATGGTTTCTCAAGTGGTTGGCGTCGCGCGGCGAGCAGCAGCGAGTCGCCCGCTTTGGGTGAAGCTGTCTCCGCTCGTTACAGACATTAGGGTTATTGCCAAAGCGACAGAGGAGGCTGGGGCGGATGGGCTGACGGTGGCGAACACCTACCCAGCCATGTCGATCGACGTCAAGAGCCACCGGTTCAGGCTTGGGTGCCCTACCGGGGGGCTTTCGGGCCCGGCTATACGGCCAATAACGCTGCGGCTAGTTTGGGAGGCGGCAAAGGCAGTCAGGATCCCGATTATAGGGCTAGGGGGCGTAGAGACGGTCGACGACGTGCTTGAGTACTTGTCTGTGGGAGCGACTGCGGTCCAGGTTGGTACAGCTAGTTTCGTGGACCCGGGTGCGATAGAGAGCTTAGCGGTTGAGTTGGAGGGGCAGATTTCTAGATATAAAATAAAGAATATAAAAGATTTAACTGAAGTTTTGGTACCGAAGTTGGGTTGACCGAGCGGCCAGGGACTGGTACACTTTTCAGTATGATGATGCGAAAAAGACACAACACGAGACGTTCCATTCACATCCTCTACGCCTTCTTCCTATGGATCCCGGTGATGTTCTTGGCTGCCCAGTCGATCAACGCTCCTCTGGTGGCCAGGTCGAACGAGCCGGTTAAGCCGCTGAAGACTTGGGTGGGAAACGCCAGCTGGTATGGCAACAATTTCGACGGTAAGAAAACGGCGAACGGCGAAGAGTTTGATTCCGAAGCGCTGACTGCGGCTCACCCCAACCTGCCGTTTGGGTCCATCGTGCGTGTAGTGAACCCCAGGAACGGAAAGTTCGAAGTAGTACGGATTAATGACCGCGGGCCCTATCAAGAGGGGCGCGAAATTGATGTATCCTATCGCGTGGCTAGAAAGATCGGCCTGACGCACGCCGGAGTTACGAAGGTCCGGCTGGAATTGATGCAGTTACCTCAGCGACCATAAAGCCCCGGACAGGTCGGGGCCACAAAAGTGACCTTGACCTTTGACGCTCATCCACGAAGCAACCTGATCGTAGCTCTCGATTTTGACTCATTATCAACTGCGGTAAAGTTCGCCAAACAGATTGCTCCGCTGGTGGGCATGTTCAAAATCGGCAGCCAGCTTTTTACGGCGGCTGGGCCTGCGGCGGTTAAAGAGATCGCGGCGCTGGATGTCGGCGTTTTTCTGGATTTGAAATTCCACGATATACCAAACACTGTTGCGGGCGCGGTGCTGTCCGCCGCTTCGTTACCAGGCGTTGAGTTGTTGAACGTTCATGCTCTGGGCGGCAGCGCCATGTTGCACGCCGGCGTTCAAGCCATCAGCGCGGGAGTGGCCATGGGCGCCAATCGCGCCAGACTGCTTGCAGTGACGATTTTGACCAGCATGGATGACAAGGCTTTGCTGGAAGTGGGCATCACCGGGCCGGCGGCAGATCGGGTTACCAAGCTTGCGGTCATGTCGCAAAAGGCAGGCGTGGATGGCGTGGTCGCTTCCGTCCAGGAGGCTTTGGCCATCCGCGAGGCGTGTGGACGCGATTTTCTTATTGTGACTCCCGGCGTGCGCCCTAAAGATGAATCGTCTGCAGGGCAACGCGATGATCAGTCTCGCACCGCGACGCCTGCGGAAGCGATCCGCGCCGGGGCGGACTTCATCGTGGTAGGGCGCCCTATACTTGCAGCCCGTGATCCTCGTGCAGCCACGCAAACCATCGTCGAAGAAATCGCGGCCGCAAAGTAATTCTCATAGTTCTCGTAATTCTCTGAACTGAAACTTAGCGCGCTCGTAAACTTTGTCGCGCCTTTCCTTGACCGCGGTGCGAGCCGCCGATAAGCTTGTGTTTCTCCTTCCAGGTGGAATGCGAAATGGATCAGATTCACGTCACATTACCCGACGGCAAAGTCCAGGAAGTGCCCAAAGGCACTACTCCGCTGGAAATTGCCCGCAAAATATCTCCGCGCCTCGCGGATGCCGCTCTCGTGGCGCGCATCTCTGCCGGTAACGGCGTTCCCGATGCCAAAGCTACAGACAACAGCGAACTGATCGATCTGCGTCGGCCCCTCGACTACGATGTGAAGCTGCAGATCCTCACGGAAAAAGATGAGGATGCGCTGTACGTGTTCCGTCATTCCGCCGCGCATCTACTTGCCGCTGCGGTCACCGAACTTTTCCCGGACGTCAAGCTGGGTATCGGTCCGCCTATCGACACAGGCTTTTTCTATGAATTTCTGCGTGAAGAGCCGTTCACTCCGGAAGACCTGGTCAAGATTGAAGCCAAGATGCGGCAGCTTGCCGCGCAAGATTTGCCGAACGAACGCAAACTTCTTTCCAAACCGGAAGCGCTTGAGTTGTATAAGAAAACGAATCAAACATTTAAGTGCGAGCTTGTGGAAGAGAAAGCGACCGAGCCCATGGTTTCCTTTTACACCACTGGGAAATTTATTGATTTTTGCCGTGGGCCGCACATTCCTTCGACCAAGCGCATCACGGCGTTCAAATTGATGAGCGTGGCCGGCGCGTACTGGAAAGGCCAGGAAGCAAATCCCCAGTTACAACGCATTTATGCGGCGGCTTTTTATACGCAGAAAGAACTCGACGAATATTTGCATCGCCTCGAAGAGGCCAAGCGCCGCGATCATCGCAAGCTCGGAGTTGAGCTCGATCTGTTCAGCATTCAGGAAGAAGCCGGGCCCGGACTTATCTTTTGGCATCCCAAGGGCGGGCTGATTCGCAAAATTATGGAAGACTGGCTGCGCGACGAATTGTTGCGGCGCGGCTACGATCTGGTGGTCACGCCACATATCATGAAGCTCGATTTGTGGAAGACCAGCGGGCACACCGGCTATTACCGCGAGAATATGTTTGGCCCGGTGGAAGTCGAGAAAACCGACTATCAATTGAAGCCCATGAATTGCCCGGGGCACATTCTCATTTACAAAGCGCGAATGAAGAGTTATCGCGATCTGCCTGTTCGTCTGGCGGAGCTTGGCACCGTTTACCGCTACGAGCGCAGCGGCGTGCTGCACGGGTTGCTGCGCGTCCGCGGCTTTACTCAGGACGACGCGCACATTTTCTGCATGCCTGCGCAAATTGAAAGCGAAGTCGAAGCCTGCCTGGATTTCGCGTTCACGGTAATGAAAACTTTTGGCTTCGACAAGTTTGAGGTTGAGCTCAGCGACTGGGACGCGTCGCATCCGGAAAATTACACCGGCAAACCGGAAGAGTGGCAGCGCGCTACTGCCGCGCTCGCGGACACCATGACGCGCATGAACGTCCCATTTAAAAAAATCGAAGGCGAAGCGGCGTTCTATGGCCCGAAGATCGACGTCAAGTTGATCGATGCGATTGGCCGGTCCTGGCAACTCACCACTGTGCAATTCGATTTCAACTTGCCGGCTCGGTTCGGACTGCAATACATCGGCGAAGATGGCGCCAAGCACGAACCGCTGATGGTTCACCGCGCTTTACTGGGGTCGGTGGAACGATTCTTCGGCATCTTGATTGAGCATTATGCCGGCGCTTTCCCGCTCTGGCTGGCTCCCGTGCAAGTGGAGATTTGTCCGGTCAGTGAAAAAGTTGCGGACTATGCGCTCCACGTTACCGACACGCTCAAGCGCCATGGGTTCCGGGTGCATCTCGACGATCGCAACGAAAAATTGCCGGCTAAAATTCGCGACGCGCAGCTGCAGAAAATCCCTTACATGCTGGTGCTCGGCCCTAAAGAATCCGAAGCCGGCACAGTCTCTGTGCGCCATCGCACCAAGGGCGATCTCGGCCCTAAGCCGCTCCCAGAAGTGATCGAGGCGCTAACCAAGGAAGTAGATTTAAAGTCCGTTTCCTAAGGCGAACTTCCAAGTAATCAATCAAGCCATTTAGTTGCTCGCGAATGTGACGAAAACGTGCGTGCTCGCTTCGCGCCGGACTCCGCTTAGCTTAGAAGAAGCAGACAAGGTAAGGAGTGATCCCTAGTCACGGATTGGGCTTTTCCGGTGTTTGTTGCGGTTGGGCGCCAATATGCGGTGGTCCAGTCCTCGACACCGCCAGCGCCGCATCTAGCAAAAGTTCCGCCTTCAGCCGCGATGGCGGCAAACCCTCGACGAAAGAAATAGTGAAGTCCGGATCCTTTTCCATCCCGATGTACGCCAGAGGAGTTAAAGCTGGTATCGAGACATTATTTCCACCGGTTCCTTGATGTTGCAAGAGGATGTGATTTGCCGAGGCAAATCCCTGTCGCACCGAGTCACGTAACGCACTCTGGTTATTTTGACCCGCTGCCACGAAGGCTTGCGCCGAAATTACGTCCAAAGATGTTTCTTCATCCATTGACTTATTATCTTGCCAGACTTCAGCAATCACGGCCGCCGCGCGCTCCGGGTCATTACGCGACACAATTCGAGCGACCTGGAGCAAAGCCATCGTACGCGTATCATCCGGCAACTGTGCGGCCATGGCGATCGCCTCCGCCGGATTGGTATGCGAAAGGTGAACGGCATCCTGGTACATCTCGTTCGCTCCGGCAGTTTGGCCTTGTTGAGGAACTAACGTTGGCCCGAATGTGATCGAGCTGTGCTGGCCTTCTTTCGCGAATTCGAGACATTTTTGCAATTCTGGTCTGCTGGACTCCAACTCCTTAGCCAGATCGGGATCTCGATTAATGAGAGATCCCAACACCAAAATGGTGGCATCGATGGCATTATGCGCCACCGCCTTTTGACCACTGGCGTTAGACACTTCCGCTGTGAATTGGTATTTGCTTGTATCCGTGGCGAGCAAGTTCTTTACCAGCAAGTGCAGCGCGGGCTGCACAGAATCAAACGGCAGACCGCCGGCAAGCGCTTGGAGCATTCCGCCAAACTCATAATCATCAAAATACGTGCGAGGAGCTTGGCTATATCTAGCGAATGCCGGTTGGAAGACGGACTCCAGGATTCGAATCGCGTGGGGATTATCGTTACCCCAGTATTTGTTACTGGCATATAAGGCAGCGTAGCCCAGAGCCGCATAAGGATAGTGGCCTTGCAGGCCGAGGCGCCCTGCTTCTTGCTCCAACACTGGCAGAGCAGTTTCGCCATCGCGCGTCGCCAAAATACCGAATGCCTGTTGCGCAAGTTGCGTTGGAGGGGGCCAAGTCGCGGACTTGCCTTCAGGATCTTCTGTGCCCAGCTGGTGCAGCAGGTCCAGGGCTCGGTCGGGATCTAGTTGTATGAGTATGCGCAGAGCAATGCTCTGCACGTACGTCCGCCGGTTCCCCTTCACTTGAAGCGACAACGTGAATAGTTCATTGGCCCACTCTCGACCGAGATGGGGGTTCGAGTGGGAAACCATTTCCGCTTGCCGAGCGAGCAGCCCAATCCGCATTGGCGGGGGCAGGAGGTTGCCTAAATCGTGGCTCTGCTGAAGGAGACTAACAGAGGCGCTTGTATCGGTCGTGGATTGCTGCCGATCTTCTGCCGATGGAAGTTTACTTACTTGCGCTACCAATAAATTGCTAAAGAGCACAAACGAACCGAGAACTGCAAGGGGTGGCCGCAGCATGCAACCTCCGGGCGGCACGAGCACCGTCGAGTATACGCCTAGTGTAAGTTGCCGAATCTCTGCGGTAACGAAAGTGACGGTTGTGGCGAGGCAATCAAGCGATGCCGTGTTGCTTCGCCCCGGGTGTCTCGGCTGGGAAGATTGCCGTAATCTTTGTACCCAGGGCATTAGAATCAAGAGTCAATTCGCCGCGAGACTGGCGCACGCGCTCCCGCATTCCCCTAATTCCGACGCCGACTCCTTGGGATTGAATCTCTGCCAATCGTTCTTGCGAAATTCCCTTACCGTGATCCTGAACCTCCACGTAAATCTTGTCGAGCTCACCAGCGATACGGATGACCGCAGTTTTGCTCCCTGAATGACGATGGATGTTTGTCAGACCTTCTTGCACGAGACGAAATATGGCGAGTTCTATCTCGGGGGCAAGTCTTCCGAGGTTGTCGGGAATATTCAGCTCAATACTAAGGCCGCTGCGCTCCGTCAGACCGTCTATGTACCAGCGAAGTGCAGACGACAGTCCGCTTTCGTCTAGCATTGGTGGGTGCAA
The DNA here is from genome assembly GCA_035603415.1 of Candidatus Acidiferrales bacterium. Classification (GTDB taxonomy): domain Bacteria; phylum Acidobacteriota; class Terriglobia; order Acidiferrales; family UBA7541; genus Acidiferrum. The sequence continues at coordinate 12,855 of DATNKL010000026.1, read as the reverse complement.
AAGATAAGATGTCGTGCGTATCTCTTGGGTCAGATCCTGAATTAAATCCTGGGCATCTTTGATGCTTTTGGATAGTCGCGCAGGGTCGCGCTTCGCGTCATCTTCGATTCGCGCAAGGCCCATCCCGAGTGCCGCCAGATGCTGGCCAGCGCTATCGTGCAGCTCACGGGCAATGCGCCGACGTTCTTCGTCCTGGGCAATCATCAATCTTCCTGAAAGGTCTTGAAGCTGATCCGACTGCTGAAGGATCTCAGCGTTTCGCCTGCGCAGCTCTTGCGTTCGAAATTGCACTTGAGTATCGAGCGCTTCAGCGAGTGTGCGAAAACGTTGTTCGCTTTCATACAATTCACGCTCGATTCGCTTACGCCCGGTGATATCACGCGCTATTTTTGAAGCACCAATGATTTTTCCTGCGGCGTTTCTGACAGGTGAAATTGACAACGAAATATCAAGTTTAGTGCCATCTTTTCGCAGACGAACGGTGTCGAAATGATCGATCGGCTCACCCTGGCGGAGTCGCGCAAGGATTCTTGTTTCCTCGTCCCGGCGATCGAGGGGAATAATCATCGAAATAGGTTGGCCTATGGCTTCTTTGGCTGTGTATCCAAAGAGTCGCTCGGCACCCTTGTTCCAACTGGTAATGACGCCCTCTAAAGTCTTGCTGACAATCGCATCATCGGAAGAATCTACGATTGAGGCGAGCAAGCCGATCGCGTTATCGGCTTGCAGGCGCAATACGGGAAGCTCGTCCAAAATTGATTGAGAGATTTTGTCTGTGCTGGCTTCCGGATCGTCAATAATACAACTAGCTAGGGCTTCATGAGTCGCAAGGAGTTGCTTGATGTCATCCTCAAACTGGATTTCAGGATGCACCATGGTCCAGTAATGCGCTGCCCGAACGAACGCCAAGAAAAGCAGGAGGTACTGAAGTCGAACGTTGCCTAGCAATCGTTCCAGTGCATCAAGGCATTGCGGGGCGTCCGCCGTCTGCAAGAATACATGACTGGCAAAAGAAAAAAGGTTATCTTCCATCTGCGTGTCGGCTGCCGGCATTTCAATAAGAGGCGCGGGACATTTCGAGCAAAACGATAGGCGTGACTTTAGTTCAGCCCCGCGTGGAATGGGGCGCCGGAGCAATTTGACTACATCCGCGGCGCTTTCAGCGCGGGCATTCTTATCGCCGGCCGGCCGGCCAAGTCCAATCAAGAAACCGGTGTGGCGGACGATGCAGTAGCGGACTGCACAAAAACGAGAAAGATGGACGAAAAGGCGTTCCTTAAAGACGGAGGGTAGGGGGTTATCGAGATAAGCTGCTTCGGCAAATCCCCACAGTTTTTCGGCAATCTCGGGGGTCTCGGGCGAGAGCCGAAAGAAGTTCGGGAGCACGCCAAACCGCTCATTAACCCGCCGTTGCAGTTCCGATGCAACAGTAGTCACCGATTGAGCATTGTCAGATGCCATTAGCCCGTCGCCCCAGTTAGTCACAATACGCAGGGCAAGTATACGAAATTAGCCCAATTGATGCGCTAAATTTGAGTCGTGCTCTTTTAATCAGGTTGCTGATGTTGCATGAAACTATCTTGGCCAAGCGGTTGAGGGTCCTCTAAGCGGAGCGGCCATCTTACGTCTGATAAACACACACTGACCCACGGCTGAGAATCACGTGCTTGTCGCAGCACCGTGGGCACATGCTATACTTTGAAACCCGTCCTATAGCGGTTTTGTGCTGTGGGTGTCGGGTTTAGTTTTCGGCATTGCGGCTTCGATGTATACCGCAAGAGCCTCGTAGCATTTAGGGGGAAATATCGCAGAACGTACTTTCCGGCAGAGCGACCGCATTCGCGTTAACGAACGTATCCGGGCGCGCGAAATCCGGGTAATTGATGAAGAAGGCGGCCAGCTCGGCGTCATGCAGCCTTTCGAAGCCATAAAAATGGCGAAGGAAAAGGGCTTGGACCTGGTGGAAATTTCTCCCACCGCGGACCCGCCGGTTTGCAAGATCACCGATTACGGCAAGTATCTGTACCAGGCCAACAAGAAAGCGCACGAACAGCGCAAGAGCAGTCGCGGGTCGCAACTGAAGGAAGTGAAGTTTCGTCCCGCTACCGCGGAACACGATTATCAGGTGCGCAAGAATCAGATCATTCGGTTTCTGGGAGAAGGCCACAAAGTTCGCGCCATGATTTTTCATCGCGGCCGCGAAATGGCGCACCAGGAAGTTGGGCGCGCGAAGATGACGCGCTTGCTGGGCGAAATTGGCGATAACGGCCAAGTGGAAACCATGCCGCGCATGGAAGGAAATGTTTTGGTGGCGTTGTTGGCGCCGAAAAAGGGCGTTCCGGCGAGCAAGCCCGCGGGGCAATCGGCCAACGCGCAGCAGTCGCAGTAGCGCGGCTTTTATAAGAGCGCAAATAACAAATGAATTGATTGCGAGAGGATTTAAGAAATGCCAAGGAACCGTTCGAATCCCAAGATGAAGCTGAAGACGCACCGGGGCGCTAAGAAGCGCTTTAAGGTGACAGCTACCGGCAAAATTCTTCGTATGCATTCTGGGAAGCGGCATTTGCTGGGTACCAAGAAACCTGGGCGGATGCGCAAGCTGAAGAAGCTCACGCTGGTGAACCCCGCCGACAAGGCCAACGTGAAGCTGTTGCTTCCGTACGCTTAGGCCGAATTAGGTAGCCTGAATTACGGGCAACGACTTTCAGCTTCAATCGATCGAAGCTGATGCAGTGGCGGTGGCAACAAAAAGTCGAGCGCAAGCTCGCGCCGTTTGGCTGAAAAGCGAAATGGCATCGCGCCAGGCAGCGCTTCACGGGTGCCTGCCGGCCGATAACGAGCCGCATTGATTGTTCGCCTCGCGGTGAGCGCACGCGGTTCAGAAGTTCTACCGGAGACAAACCCGTTGCCGTACGCGTGTTTCTGCGTGTGTGCGCAACCCGTTGTTTCCCACTTTATTAAGGAGAAACCCAGATGGCACGCGTAAAACGCGGGACTAAACGCCGTGCGCGGCGAAAGAAATATCTCAAGCGCACAAAAGGTTTTTTTCTCACCAAGAGCAAGCTGTACCAATCGGCGCAGGAAGCTGCTAATCGCGCAGACCGTTACGCGTTCCGTGATCGCCGCGTTAAGAAGCGGCAGTATCGCCGGCTGTGGATACAGAGAATTGGGGCCGCTGCGCGATTGAACGGGATCACGTACGGGCAACTGATTCATGGATTGAAAGCTGCCGGCGTGGATCTTGACCGCAAAATTCTCGCCGACATCGCGGTAAAAGATGCCGCCGCATTCGCGTTGCTGGCGGAGCAGGCTAGAGCAGCCGCGCCACCACAAAAGAAAAAGAAAACCGCGTAGCGGGTTTCTGCACGCTGGCCATGTCGACGCTTTTCGGTTGGGGCTCGAACCAAGGTTAGAATCCCCAAGACCCAGGTTCATACCTCAACTGTGAACCCTGTGGCACCCTCCGAGTAGTGGTGAGATAGGCATTCATGAATGATGGCGAAAACATCACCGCGAAAAGGCTCGCTGATCTCGGCGTTACCGAACCGGATCAGCTTGCGCCTCTGTTCGCGCAAGTGCGTTCGCGATTCGACGATCAATCTAGTCGCGTTCACGATGAAGAATCGTGGAAGCTTTTTCGCGATGCCTGGTTAGGACGCAAGTCCGGCGTCCTGACGCAAATCACTGACAACTGGCTGAAGCCGGCTGGCCCTGCTCTTAAACCGGCGGTAGGCGCGGCATTAAATCAACTGCGGGCCCACGTCGAGCCGAAGATTGAGGCGTTGCACGCTTCAATCGATTCCGGAGGCGACGCACCGACTACTCCGCAGGATCGGGTGGATCTTTCGCTTCCCGGAGTGATTCGCCCGGCTGGCTCGCGCCATTTAATTCGGCAGGTGTTTCAGGAAATTGAAGATATTTTCTTCTCTATTGGGTTTTCTGTCGCGGAAGGACCGGAAATCGAAACGCCTTACTACAATTTCGAAGCGCTCAACATTCCGGAATTCCATCCGGTGCGCGATGACATGGATACGTTCTACATTGACGTTCCGTCGTCCGCGGGAAAACCATCGGCGAATAGCCTGCTGCTGCGGACGCACACTTCGCCGGTGCAAATCCGCACCATGGAAAAAAACAAGCCGCCGGTGCGTGTAATCGTGCCTGGCAAGGTTTATCGGCGTGACAATCCGGACGCCACTCATTCGTTCATGTTTCATCAGATAGAAGGCCTGGCGGTTGATTCGGATATAACTTTCTGCGATTTCACCGGCACGATCGAATATTTCGTGAAGCAGTTTTTTGGGTCCGGCGTAAAAACGCGTTTTCGCCCCAGCTATTTTCCGTTTACCGAACCCTCCGTGGAATTCGACGCTTCCTGCATTTTTTGCCATGGCAGTGGTTCGAATTCGTCCGGCGCGACATGTTCGAAGTGCAAAGGGTCAGGCTGGATAGAACTGTTCGGCGCGGGAATGGTCGATCCCGCGGTTTACGGCTTCGTGAATTACGATCCCAAAAAAGTGAGCGGCTTTGCCTTCGGTATCGGCATCGACAGGCTGGCCATGTTGAAGTATGGCATCGACGACATTCAGGTATTTTTTCAGAACGATGTGCGCTTCTTGCGGCAATTTCCGTGAGTGAGGCTTCTCGCACTGTGAATTTTGCTGACGCCAAAAATCGTTTTTCGAATCGCGTAGCGGACTATTTGCGTTACCGTCCGCATTATCCCCGGGGGGTGCTCGATTTCCTGCGCTCACACAGTCATCTGTCGGCTGCGCACACGATCGCGGACGTCGGCTCCGGCACAGGATTTCTATCGGAGCTGTTTTTAAAAAACGGCAATCAAGTTTTCGGTGTGGAGCCCAACCAGGAAATGCGCGAGGCCGGCGAAGAATACCTTGCTGCGTATCCGCGCTTCACGAGCATCAATGGATCAGCGGAAGCCACTGCGCTTCCAGCGAGCTGCGCTGACTTCGTCACGGTGGGCCAGGCGTTTCATTGGTTCAAGCCGCAGCCTACGCGGCGTGAATTTGCGCGCATCCTGCGGCCCGATGGGTGGGTCGCCATTGTGTGGAACGACCGCACGTTGTCGACGACCGGTTTTGCGGTGAGTTATGAAGAGCTGCTGGTGCGCTTTGGCACGGATTACTCACGTGTCAGAGATTCTTATCCGCAAAAGGAAGACATCCGCGCCTTTTTTGGCCATGAAAAGTTTTTGACGCATGAGCTTCCCAATTTCCAGCACTTCGATCTCGAATCGTTGCGCGGGCGACTGCGCAGCAGCTCGTATGTTCCGACGGAAGGCGACGCGAATTTCGCGCCCATGATGGCGGCACTCGATGCTTTGTTTGCCGCTCACCAGCAGGATGGGCGTGTTCTCATGGAATTTTCCACCTGGATACATGTAGGGCAATTTATTTCAGGCAGCAGCGCGTCATGAAGGTGCTCTACAGTTGGCTGCAGGATTTCGTGGCCGCCAGCGCCTCGCCAGAGGAACTGGCTTCGCGACTGGCGCTTTCCGGAACGAATATCGGCGGAATTGAATATGGTCCTCACGGCGCGGTGATCGATGCCGAAGTCAGTTCCAATCGCCCCGATTGTCTGGGCCATTACGGCATCGCGCGCGAAGTCGGCGCAATTTACAAACTGGCGCTGAAAAAAGTCTCGCCCAAGCCATCCGAATCCGCCGCGAAAACCAGCGAAGCGATAAAAGTGGAAATCCACTCGCCGGAATTATGCGGACGCTTCACCGCGCGAGTGATCCGCGACGTGAAAATTCAGCCTTCTCCGGCGTGGCTCAAAAACAGGCTCGAAGCTTGCGGCGTGGCCAGCATCAACAACGTCGTGGACATCTCCAATTACATCATGCTGGAGCTTGGCCACCCGCTGCACACGTTCGACTACGACAAAATACGCGATCACTCTATCGTGGTGCGCGGCGCGAGCCCTCGCGCTTCCGGCACGCCTAGCGCCACAGGCGAAAAAATTAAAACGCTTGATGGCATGGAGCGCCAACTCGATCTCGGCGTCTGTGTAATCTGCGATGGAGACGGCTCGCGCATCGTCGGGATCGGCGGGATCATGGGCGGCAGCGAAACGGAAATCTCCTTCTCCACCAAAAATGTTTTGATTGAATGCGCCTGGTTCGATCCCATCGCCATTCGCCGCGCGACTCGTGCGCTCAAACTCCATACCGAGGCTTCGACGCGGTTTGGTCGCGGTGCGGATCCTGAAATGGCCGAGCTGGCTTCACGGCGATGCGCCGAATTGATTTTGCAACTGGCGGGCGGCGAATTGCTCGCCGGAGTTGTGGATGTCTATCCCGGAAAGTGGCCGCCGAAAAAGATTCATGTTAGCCGCGCCGAACTTCTTCGCGTCATGGGCGCGGATGTTCCAGACAAGGAAATCGAATCCATTCTCGGTACGTTGGGGTTCGCTCCGGTGCGCGTAGATCAAAATCGCGGCGCAGCTGGGTCTATTCTCGCAGCCTGGGAATGCAAGCAACCTTCGTGGCGCGCCGAGGTGTCTCGCGAAATCGATCTGATCGAGGAGATTGTTCGCATCCATGGCCTCGATAAATTTCCGCCGCGCTTGCCGGCGTCGCGGCAAGGAGCCGCTCGCTTGCCTCATTACGAAGCGGAAACGCGGCTGCGCGAACAGCTGATTGGGTTGGGCTACCGCGAAATTGTCACGATTCCACACGTCGCTGAAGAACGGGATACGCTGTTCCGGCCGGCTGAGGTCACTCCCGCGCGACTCGTGAATCCGCTCTCCGAGGAAGCGGGTGTGCTGCGATCCACCGGCACCGTTACGATGGCCGGTGCACTCGAATGGAATTTAAATCATGGGCAACGCAATGCGCGGCTGTTCGAAATCGGTCATCACTACCGCTTAAACGGCAGCAAGCCCATTGAAACTCGCGTTCTGACGCTTGGCGCAACAGGCGCCGCACGCGACAAGAATCTGTATGAGCCCGCTCGCGATTTTTCTTTCGCCGATTTAAAGGGCGACTTCGACAATCTTGGCACGCTTGCGGGTGGCATACGCTGGGAGAAAACCGCCACCGAATACCTCAATCCCGCGCGCCGTGGCGCGATTTTTCTGAAGGCCGAAGCGCTCGGCGCCGCCGGCCAACTTTCGCGCCGCGTGGCGGAACGCCTCAAATTTCGACAGGACGTTTTCCTCGCGGAAATAAATCTGGGACCGTTCTACTGCGCTTTTTACGGGGTCAAAAATTCGCGCCGGTATCAGCCTATCCCGCGTTTTCCTACGGTCGAGCGGGATTTCTCACTGGTGCTTTCTGACGGTACGCACTTCTCCGACGTGGTCAGAGCCATTTCGTCCCTGAACGTTCAAGAAATCGCTTCCGTCGAAGCTGCCGATTTATTTCGCGGCAAAAATATCCCCGCGGGAAAATATTCGCTGCTCATTAAAATTGCGCTGCAGCCCCGTTCGGCAACTCTGACGGACGCGCAAATCAGCGAGATTTCCGCGCGCATCGTCTCCACGCTGGAAAAAGAGTTGGGCGCGCAGCTGCGCACCGCATAACCTTCATTCGTTCCGGCGATGAATGGCGCCGTGGTAAATACTTTCGGCCATCACTTTTTCAACAACCGGCTGCACCACAACAGCGAATGAGTGTGCTATCTTGGCCCCAGTCACTCCATAGAAACGAGTTTCATGCGCGTGCCGGTAAAAGCGGAAATTTTCGGTCAAACATATACGATTAGCGGGGAGCTGGACGAGGACTACGTCTTGAAATTGGCCCGCTTCGTGGACGACAAAATGCGCGCCGTAGCGAGCGGCACCGCGACAGTAGATACGCAAAAGGTTGCCGTGCTTGCGGCGCTGGCTATCGCTGATGAATTGCACAGCGCGCAACGCGATCTAGGTTACCGCGAAGATGTGTTGCGCGAGCAAGCGGAGCGCTGCCTGGTGCTTGTTGAACGAGCGCTGAAACAATCCGCATAGCAACTCACGAACTGGAATAACACAAATTTCCCTGCAGGACTTTTAGTCCCTCGACCGCACTCATTATTGTGACCAGGAAGTCGGCGTGCGATCCCAGCGGTGTTTGCGCAACTCGGCGTGCAGTTCCGCGGGCAACGGACCGCGAGCGCTCGCGCCGAGATTGGTGTCCACATGATGGCGTTTACGCATCCCGGGAATAATGGTGCTTACGTCCGGATTATTTAGAACAAAACGCAGGGCCATCTCCGGCATGGTCATACCTTCGAGCAGCAAAGGCTTCAGCGCGTCGGCGTGTTCCACGCTGTTCTTCAGATTTTCCGCCACGAAATAAGTGTTGCGCCAATCGCCTTTTGGCCATTTGCTTTCCCGCGTAAGTGTGCCCGTAAGCGAGCCCTCGTCGAACGGCACGCGCGCGATCACCGCTACATTTTTGTCGCGACACGCGGGAAATAATTCATCTTCGGGGTTCTGATCGAAAATATTGTAGATAACCTGGACGGCATCGATCAGGCCCGATTTCACGGCGCGAATACCATTCCAGGGCTCCCAGCGATTGATGCTGATGCCCACGGCGCGCACGTTGTTACCGGTGCGCAGTTTGTCGATGGCTTTCAATAATCGATCGTCGTCGAGCCAATGATCTTCCCAGGTGTGAAACTGAATTAGATCCAGCTTGCTGACAGCAATGTTTTCGAGGCTCTTGTGGACATACTCTTCGATGTACTGCGGCGGATAGGAATCGTCCACGGAAAATGAGCGCTGGCCGGGCCATTGACGGTTCTTAGGAGGTATTTTCGTTGCGGCGTAGAGAGTTTTCCGCGGATTGGCGCCAATAATTTTCCCCAGCAAGGTTTCGCTGTGGCCATCACCATAGGCCCACGCGGTATCGAAAAAATTGCAGCCTAAATCCACGGCGTGTTGGAGTGACTCCAGCGACTCCTGATCCTCGGAGCCCGTCCATCCGGCCATACCCCACATTCCGTAACCAATTTCGCTGACAGTCCAACCCGTGCGCCCAAATCGCCGGTAATTCATTAAAAGTCCTTTCCAACCGAGGCCGGTTCCATTATAGCTATCAAGGCTTTGCACATCGGGAAGCGTAGTAAATTTCTTTGATTCTCGCTTGGTGCGCGTGTACCGAGTCTGCAGAAATTAAACGGGAGTATTGATGACCAAAACAAATCTGCGGATGGCCATCTCTTTCATCGCGGTGCTTACCGCCATCATCGCCGTGCGGGCGCGCACTGCGGGACCTCCCGATACCGCTGCCGGGTCTCAAGTTGTCGCGTCTGGTTACGACATGGTCATCGCCAACGGGCGGGTGATGGATCCCGAGACTGGACTCGATGCCGTGCGCAACGTGGGCATCACTGCGGGAAAAATTCGCGCGGTCTCTGTCGAACCGCTAAAAGGAAAGACGGTTCTTGACGCTACGGGCCTGGTCGTCGCGCCAGGCTTCATCGATCTACACGAGCATGGGCAGGAACTGCGCAATTACCAGTTTCAGGCTCACGACGGCGTGACCACTTCTCTCGAACTCGAAGTGGGCACGGATGACGTAGACGCCTGGTACGCCCAGCGTGAGGGCAAAACGCTGATTAATTTTGGAGTGAGCGTAGGCCACATTCCGGTACGCATGAAAGTGATGCACGACCCCGGAAACTTTTTGCCGACCGGCGATGCTGCCCATCGCGAAGCTACTCCGCAAGAGCTAGAAGAAATAAAAACGCGGATTCGCCGCGGTCTCGAGCGCGGCGCGCTGGCCGTTGGCATGGGCATCAATTACACCGCCGGAGCATCGCACGATGAAATCGTGGATGTATTTCGCGTGGCGGCTGCGGAAAACGCTAGCGTGCATGTGCATCTGCGCCACGCAGGCTTAAAAGAGCCCACGACCGGGTTGGTGGGCATCGAGGAAGTCATCGCCGCTGCCGCTGCGACCGGCGCTCCTTTGCACGTGGTGCACATCACCAGCATGGGGCTTAGAAATACGCCGCAACTGATTGCGATGGTCAAAGGTGCGCAAAGTCGTGGTCTCGATGTCACCACAGAGTGCTATCCGTACACCGCCGGCAGCACCAATCTCGAATCCGCGATTTTCGATCCGGGCTGGCAAGAGCGCCAGGGCATCACCTACAAAGATATTCAGTGGAGTAAAACCGGCGAGCGCCTCACAGCTGAAACTTTCGAGAAATATCGCAAGGAAGGGGGCCTGGTGGTCATCTTTTCTATTCCCGAAGCAGCTGTTCGCACCGCCATCGCGGATCCTATCGTAATGATCGCCAGTGATGGCGTTCCGCTCACCGGCTCAAAGGTTCATCCCCGCGGGCAAGGCACGTTTTCTCGTGTGCTGGGCCACTACGTCCGCGAAGAAAAAACCGTCGACCTGATGACCGCGCTGCGCAAGATGACGCTCATGCCCGCGCAGCGCCTCCAAAATCGGGCCCCGATGTTCCAGAATAAAGGCCGCATCAGTGAAGGTGCTGACGCCGATATTACGGTGTTCGATCCTCAACGCATCATCGACAAAGCCACCTTCGATGATCCCCTGCAATACTCCGCCGGCATCCAGTTCGTTTTGGTGAACGGCGTTCCGGTGGTCTCGAACGGTGAGCTAGTCGAAGGTGTATTCCCAGGTCGGGTGGCGCGCGCGCCAAACTCCAAGTGACGGAAACTGCGGCTTCAAATCTGGGGGCGAATCAATGCGGGTCCCGCGCTTGTCGGCCGCAATCGCACCGGAGTATGCTTCCTGCACTCGAAGAAAGTGAAAAGGGGAACAAATGAACTATGCACGATTCGTTCTACTACTCGCTATTGCTTTATCGACGGGAATCACTGCGAAAGCTCAGAAAGACGAAACCAAGCCGCTAGCCACTACGAACGCGCCGCAGGCCAGCACCACGCCGGTTGCCAATCCGGTCAGCACCTTCGTCAAGCAGCAACTAACGCGCTTTAACAAAATTATGGTCGCGGCGGCCGAAGCCATGCCGGCAGAAAAATATAGCTTCAAACCGACGCCCGATATGAACACGTTCGCGCATCTGACGATTCATATCGCGCAAGGCAACAATGGGCTCTGTTCCCAAATCTCCGGTGCTCCCGCGCCCACCTCGGACAAACTTGGCGACGACGATCCCAAAGACAAGCTCGTAGCGGGACTCAAAGCTTCGTTCGATTTCTGCGCCACTGCGCTCGCCAACGTGGACGATTCCAAACTCGGTGAGCCGCTGACGCTCTTCGGCAGAGTTCCTTCTTCACGCGCGGGCGCACTGATAGCGTTGAGCATGGGCTTCGCCGATCACTACGGGGCGCAAGCCATGTACCTGCGCTTGAGCGGAATCCTTCCGCCTACAGCGCAACCGAAGAAGTAAACGTCTGCCACAAAAGCATGTGGATTCCCGACACGCCGATGTGGCGTGCCGGGGTCCTTTTTCAGGTTAGACGAAGCACTTAAAAGTGGAAGCCGAGCTCCACAGTTTCGGCGCGCGGCGTGACAAAGTGCGTTCCGCTGAAGGTGGAAAGGAAATTGAAAAGTGCTTCCTTGTTGGTCAGGTTGATCACCGTAAAGCGCAAGCTCCACTTGTAGCGGTCGCCATGTAGAAGATCATCGTCGCCCACGCTGACATCAAACAAGTGCCGCGGAGCAATTCGTGGGGGATTCTTGTCGTCATTCTCCGTGCCGTCCGCCGGAATCGTCAGGCGGGTAGCCCCGTGTGGAGTCCCTGCCGGGCAACTGGCAAGCGGGGCGTTTTGTGTGGCAAATGTGTTGCCGCAAAATAATCCGATCGCCGCTTGTTGGTCGCCGTCAAATGTCAGTGCAGTCGCAAAATCGGGAACGGCTCCTGCCACCAACCCGCTGTCATATCGCCAGTTGAAACCGAGCCACGGCCCGCGCTTCCAGGGCTGATATTGCAAATGTGTTGTTTGGTTAAATTTTTCGTCGTGATCGATGCGGAAGACCGACCCGCTTTGCCCCACGGTTACTCCCAATCCTCCGACTTGCGGCGGGAAGTAACGGGCAGCCACGCTGGACATCACCACCAATGCAGTGAGTCCGTGAAAATTCGGCATGCTGACGCGAAGCAAAAACCCGGGAATTTTAGAATTGTGCCAATCGATAGGAAAGGTGATCGGCGTATTACCCAGTACGCTGAAGTCGTAGGCGTTGTGGGTGTACTTCCAGATGTACTCACCGTCGACTACCAGGTATTTTCCGAAGGCTTGCTCCAAGCCGGCATGGAACTCGTTCCTGTATCCTGCGGGTGAGTTCGCCGGTACGCACGGAATCAACGCCGCAATCACGCTTACGTCGCAGCCTCTCGTCGCGATGATGAGATTTTCGTTGAAGGGCGTCTCCAGCGTCCGCGCATAGGAAATGCGCAGCACCGTATTGCTTGGCTTGATGTTGTAAGCGATCCCTAATCTCGGCTCTGCCTGACTCGCGGCCGACAATCCGTTGTAGATGTCCCCGCGGATGCCCAGATTGAAGGACCACTTGCCCTTGGTAATGGTGTCTTGCACATACATCGAAAGCTCTTTTATGTCGGCATGGCCGCGAAAGGTGAACAGTCCTCCGCCGCGCGTTAAATCGATGGGCAACAAGGTTGTACACGGCGCCGCCAGCGCAGCCCCACCCGCGAAGCACGGTGCACCATTCGCATCCGTCGTGGAGGGAAGCAGGTTAGGATCAATAATCCCCAAACTATCGTTCTCATTCAAAAATGTATGTTGGTAGGTCACGCCGGCTTTTATGTTGTGGATCCCTTTCACATAGGAGATGTCCGAACGGATGCCAGCATTGGTCAAGTTGCGATCCTGGCTAATGGTCTCCGAATTGATGGGACCGAGATCGGCAAGTGGGTTGCTGCTGGGGTAGTAGTTGTATTG
>DATNKL010000028.1:0-28570 GCA_035603415.1 Candidatus Acidiferrales bacterium | reverse complement strand
CACTCTGAAGTTCCACGGGCGAATTCAACATCGGCTTCTGGTGCATAGCTCCCCCTAGGTCCCTTTCATCCCATGTATATGTTCGCTCTGAGGGGATGCAGCTGGCTGTCCAATAATGCACATCACGCTACATTCGAAGGTCTAATCGCCAAGATAAACAAGGAGGGTGAGGGGGGTTCTTTACTTCCCGAACCGGAAACGTTCCACTACGCTGTCTTCCGCTGCCAGTAATTCTCGTGGCTCGCCGCGCTCGACGGCGAAGACGTACCAGCCAGCGCCCTGGGGCATGCCGCATTTAGCGGCTTCGATAAGGGTTTTGTGTGGGTGCATGCAGCGGCGATGGCACCAACTGTCTGTCCAGCCCGCTTCGTAGTGGATATCGTTGAGAGCGGGGTAGCGAAAACGAAGGCCGGTCATAATTTGGGTGATGAGTTGAGTGGACATGGCGTGCCTCTTCAGAGAGAAGTCTGGGCATCTGTATGACAAATTTTTATTGTGCGTGCAAGTACTTTTTCCGCTAACAGGCCAGTCGGGCGCTTTGCCTTTGCCTGGATAGTGCTTTTGCAGTTTCCGACGGCGTCTTTGTGTGGATGGCCCAATATTGCGCAGATTCGTAGGTAATACGAGTTTGGGCAACTGGGACTTGGGGTTCATTGACCCTGAGTTTGCAAAGACCGATTCTGGATGAGTCATGGAAGAGCGTAGAAAAAGTCGGCCGGGTTCAGGGGAGCGGCGGAAGGCCGACGCTGAGCAGATTGTCGATGCGCTGAAGAGGCGCGGGCGCACGGCGATACATGTGCGGGGCACTAGTATGTTGCCGCTGGTGCGGCCTGGTGATGTGGCGTTGATTCGCAGGGATAAGCTGGAAAATATGCGTGCCGGGGATGTGGTGTTGATGCAGCGCGGGGATCAGCTGGTTGCGAAGCGGATTGGGGAGGATGGGGATTCTGGAGGTGCGGAGATTTTAGATCTAGGCGAAGAAAAGGTGGCTGGCGGCGCTGATAGGCAGGATGGTTCAGGTCGTGGTCAGCAAGTAGACCAGCAGCAGAGGGAACAGTTGGGCGAGCAGCAGGAATGTTTGGGAAAGATTGTGCGCGTGCGGCGGAAGAAGGAAAAGATCGAGCTGGGTGCTAGAAATGCGCCTAACGAAGCGGGGGCTTCCGTGGTGTTTGGACCGGCGCGATGAGTGTGAAGTGTGGATTAGCTGGGCGGTTTTAACCCATTTGCACGGCTAGCGGGCCAATGTAACAATACTGGTATGCAAAAAACATTAACCTTCGCTTTGAATTTGTTTGTATTCGGCCTGCTCGCATCCGGCAACCTGCGGGCCCAAGACACTCCCGCGCCGGCGCCTAAAACCCCAACAACTCCGGCGCCTAAATCCCAAACCGCCCCGGCTACAAAGACCCCGGGGACTACCGCGGCCAAGCCGCGCACCGCGACCGGAGCAAAGACTCCGCTAGCGCTTAAGACCGACAAAGATAAGGTCAGCTACGCCATTGGAGTAAACATCGGCAAGAGCATGCGCAAAGATACGGTGGACATAGACCCGGCAATTTTCAGTCGCGGGATGAAAGACGCGCTCTCCGGCGGCAAGTTGCTTTTAACCGATGAGGAAATGAAGGTCGCGCTGACCAAGCTTCAGACCGATCTTCGCGCCAAGCAGGAGCAGGCCGCGCAGAAAGCCGGAGAAATCAACAAAAAAGCCGGCGACGACTTCTTGGCACAAAACAAAACCAAGGAAGGCGTCGTCGCCCTGCCCAACGGTCTGCAGTACAAAATCCTCAAGGAAGGCACGGGACCGAAACCCTCTGCGACCGATTCGGTTGTTTGCAATTATCGCGGCACGCTGCTTGACGGAACCGAGTTTGATAGCTCCTACAAGCGCGGGCAACCAGCCACTTTTCCCGTTAGTGGCGTGATTAAAGGATGGACGGAAGCTGTGCAACTCATGCCTGTGGGATCCAAATGGCAATTGTTCGTTCCCGCTGATCTGGCCTATGGGAATCGCGGCGCCGGGCCCGATATTGGTCCTAACGCTACGCTGATATTTGAAGTGGAGCTGCTCTCTATTCAGAATAAAGCCGCTCAAGCCCCCAACCCGCAAGCGCCACCGCAATAGTTTTTTCGGACGCGCGTGCGTCGCAAGGCTTGGATCACTAAAATTGTTGTAGGATATTCCCGCTTTCTAAATCTGTTTTGTTGGCAGACGGCGTTTTTGCATCGGGGGAATCATGGCCATCAGTTTTGTACTAAACGGCAAGCCACAGACTGTGGACGTTAGCCCCGAGATGCCGCTGTTGTGGGTATTACGCGACACACTAAACATGTCCGGCACGAAGTTTGGGTGTGGCATGGCGCTTTGCGGAGCCTGCACGGTACACATCGAGGGCGAGGCAGCGCGCTCTTGTGTGACGCCCATAGCAAATGTCGCGGGCAAAAAAATCACTACCATCGAGGGACTTTCCACCGATGGCAGCCATCCTGTGCAGCAAGCCTGGATGGAAATCAACGTTCCGCAATGTGGATATTGTCAACCCGGACAGATTATGTCGGCGGTGGCGCTGCTTGCTAAAAAAGCATCCCCGAGCGACGCGGAAATTGACGACGCCATGAGCGGCAACATTTGCCGTTGCGGAACGTACCAGCGCATTCGCCAGGCTATCCATCGCGCCGCGACTATGCAGGGCCAGAAGGCCTGATTCCAGAAGGCTGATAATAGAGCGGCGGTGCTGGTACTAACCAGCCAGCCCAGGTTCTGGCGATTCACGCGAAATTTTGCTATTCTGCTCATGTCATGGGTACAGGGCTGCATCCTGAAGTTAAGGAGCGGCACCGGAGGCCAACATGAGCTTCACTTCGAATACCGGCAACGCGAAGATCACCGTTCCGGACATCCAACAACGAAAATTTCAGGCTGCAGGCGGGCCAGCTAATCAAAAGAAAATTGCTTGCCTGACCGCGTATGACTATCCGACCGCCCGCTTGCTCGATGAAGCGGGTGTGGACGTCATACTGGTCGGTGACTCGCTGGGCATGGTGGTGCTGGGATACGACAGCACGCTTCCCGTGACCGTCGACGAAATGTTGCATCACACGCGCGCGGTTCGGCGCGGCGCCCATCGCGCGCTGGTCGTGGCTGATATGCCGTATGGCAGCTACCACACCGACATGGCGGAGTCTCTGCGCAACGCCATGCGCTTCATTAAAGATGCCGGCGCCGAAGCGGTGAAAGTGGAAGGCGGCGAGCGTCGCCTGGAATTGATCGCGCGCTTCTCGGAAGCGGAAATTCCGGTGATGGCTCACGTAGGGCTAACGCCACAATCCGTGAACGCCCTGGGCGGTTATCACGTGCAAGGCAAGACGGCGGTGGGCGCCGAACAATTGCTGCGCGATGCCCGCGCAGTGGAGGCTGCCGGAGCATTTGCGATTGTGTTGGAGGCCATTCCGCGAGAATTGGCCGCGCAGATCACCAAAGAGGCGCGCATCCCCACCATCGGCATCGGCGCGGGACCGGATTGCGACGGGCAGATTCTGGTATTGAGCGATATGTTGGGCTTAACGTTTGGCGCGACGCCAAAATTTTCGCGCCAATACGCGGGCGTGGGAGAAATAATTTCGGGTGCGGTGCGTGAATATTGCGA
Organism: Candidatus Acidiferrales bacterium; assembly: GCA_035603415.1. Classification (GTDB taxonomy): domain Bacteria; phylum Acidobacteriota; class Terriglobia; order Acidiferrales; family UBA7541; genus Acidiferrum. Next base: position 24,926 of record DATNKL010000028.1, on the reverse strand, counting down.
AGACGTCCGCAACGCCACATTTCCTTCCGATGCCGAGTCTTACCATACACCGCAAAGCGGCAAAAATCGCAAAACCGTTTCCATCACCGGCTAATCGGTCGACTCACAAGTAACTGGAGGAAAAAATGTCGCCCGACGACATTCGTTTTCTTTACGATTACAACGGCTGGGCTAACCGGCGCTCGCTGGATTCCGCTGCCGCGCTGACCGTGGAGCAATTTACCAAGCCACTGGGCTCCAGCTTTTCTTCGGTGCGCGATACGCTCGCCCATATTTGGGGCTGTGAGTGGCTGTGGCTGGAGCGCTTCCAGGGCCGCTCGCCTGCTTCCTTGCCCGACGCAGGAGAGTTCCATGAGATTTCCGCGCTGCGAACGCGTTGGCAAGAGGACGAGGCGCGTCTTAATAAGTTCGTAGCACGCGTCACGCAAAAAGATTTAGACAACCCTCATGAATATCGCACGCTGAATTTTGGTCAACATACCAATCCGCTGTGGCTGTCCATGCAACATCTGGTCAATCATGGAACGTATCATCGCGGGCAAGTCACTACGATGGTCAGGCAATTGGGCGCCAAGCCGCTTTCCACCGATGTAATTCATTTTTATCGCGAGCGTGCCGGCGCCGCCAACGCCTGAACCGCTCTCCTCACTCGTGAAAATTATTCGAACTGTTTCCTGGATGAAAGGATTCGCGCGCAAGCAACGCGACGAAAATCGCATTGTCGGGCTGGTCCCCACCATGGGCGCCTTGCATCAAGGGCATCTGTCGCTCATCAAGCGAGCCCGGCTGCAATGTTCTTCGGTGGTAGCCAGCATTTTCGTGAACCCCACGCAGTTCAGCCCCTCTGAGGATTTTGCGAAGTATCCGCGTAATCTGCCGGCCGATACCGAAAAGCTAGAAAATGCCGGCGTGCAGTGCTTGTTCCTCCCGGAGACGAAAGAAATTTATCCCCAGAACTATTCCACCTACGTTAATGTTGACGGTTTAAGCGAGCGCCTGGAAGGTCGCATCCGGCCCGGGCACTTTCGCGGGGTCAGCACCGTAGTGATGAAACTCTTGCAAATCGTTCAGCCGCAATTTGCGTATTTTGGAAGAAAGGACGCCCAGCAGGCGGCCATCATTTCACGCATGACAAAAGACCTGAATCTCGACAGCGAAATTGTAGTTTGCCCCATTGAGCGCGAAGCCGATGGATTGGCCCTGTCGTCGAGAAATGTCTATTTGCAGGGAATTGATCGGCAATCTGCCACGGTGTTACATCGCGCTTTGCAAGCCGCGCAACTCATTTTGCAAAAAGGCACGCGGGATACGCCTTCGTTGCAGACCGCCATGCACCGGGTCCTTAGCGAAGAATCCAGAGCGCAACTCGATTACGCAGAAATTGTGGATGCCCAGACATTCGAGCCATTAACGCACATCAACCGCAAAGCCTACGTCCTGATCGCCGCGAAATTTGGCGAGACGCGCTTGCTGGACAACATGCTCGTTGATTTCAGCGACAGCGAAATGACTACTGAATTGTAGTGAAATACCGCCGAAAAAATTTCGGCGCGGTTTCATCTTCCGCACCGTCATTTCAGTCATTCGCGGATGTGAAAATAACCGTCCTGCTGCGATAGGCGCAGCGGAATCCCAAATAGCGCAGACATCCCTTCAGAAGTAAGCACCTCGGCCTTTCCACCGTCCGCGACAATGCGCCCATCGCGAAGCAAAATGACTCGCTCTATCTCGGGGATAATCTCCGAGACGTGATGCGTGACCAGCAGAATCGCGATGCCCGATTGCGCCAGCTCGCGCATGGCCGCGCGCAATTGCAATTGCGCGGCAATATCCAGCGCGTTGCTGGGCTCATCGAAAAGCAACGCGCGCGGATCGTGAACCAGCGCCCGCGCAATTAGCGTGCGTTTGGCTTCGCCCGAGGACATGCGCGCCACCGCACGGCCCCCAAGATGGGCTACTCCCATACGTTGCAAAGCGCGATCGGCAAGCGCGAGTTGCGCCGGATCAGGATGATGATGCGGAAATATACGCGTGCTGCTGAAAAATCCCGAGAGCACCACGTCCCGGCCCGTCGCATCGGTGGTGCACGCGCCCAGAAGATCGGGCGACACGATGCCCATCAGCGACCGCAACTCGAAAATATTCCAGCGTTTGCGCCCGAGGATCGAAATGGAGGACCCCTCTCGGGCCGCCGGATAGCACTCCCGAGTGATGGTCTTAATTAATGTCGACTTCCCGCACCCATTAGGGCCCAGGATGCACACGTGCTCGCCAGCCTCAATACGCAGCGAAATATCATCGAGTGCAGGACGTACCACTTCAGGAGCTACTTCAGAAGTGGGTGCATTTTGGGCGCCCGGATCGTCCGCGGTCCTGCGAAAAACAGTTACGCGCGTGAGGTTAAGAAGCGGCGGCGAGGCACTCATGCGCGCGAATTGAGCTCCGTGACGACTGCGGACTGCATTCTAGCCGACGAATGCTGGAGCACACACCACAAACCATCTAGATTGATAAAGAAGGAATTAGAACCGCCTCGGGACAAAAAAGTAGGAGGTGAAAGCAACAGTTTCACCTCCCGGGGTGGGGTGATGCATGACAAGCGTCTGGAGGTATGCAGCAGCTCGCCCTGCCAGGCAAGACTACAGCCTCATTCGCTTACTGCGGTAAACAGTGCGTCAGGAGACTCACCGTCCAAAGGCTTGTCGTTGTTGCGTTTTTAACATCTGGAATGGCCGATGTCAACGCCTAAGCGGGCAAGCCAATCCCGGGTTTTGTTTGCTGCCACACAGACCAGAACCACGAGTTAACTACCCTTGGCGCCCTCAATTTCGATCCGAAAAGCCATGCCTAAGAAAGGCGAGCATCCGTTACATGCCAAAAATCTCATTGATCTTCCCTGCCAGCTTGAAATCCAGGTCGCTGATGCCGCCAACACTGTGGGTATTTAGATCAATCACGACTTTATTCCACACATTAAACCATTCCGGGTGGTGATTCATCGCTTCCGCCACCAGCGCCACGCGCGTCATGTTTCCGAAGGCAGCGACGAAATCCTTGCATTCGAACGCGCGATGCAGCTTCCCACCTTGTAACGTCCAGCCTTGAACCTGGGTCAAGCGCTCTTTAACTTCCGCTTCCGTAAGTATTTTTGCGGCCATTTAAGTTCTCCGAGTTGAAAGTATGCGGCGATCAAACACTGGCGTGCAAGCCTCCTAAGCCGATTTATGGGCTTTAGCGTTGCCTGCTCTACAGAATTACTCTATCGTAGGGGTTTCGTTTTCTTACAGAAGGCGCGGCGTCCCACAGCCGTCCAAAGGCCAACGACATTGAAAAAGAAAATTCGCGCCATTCAATATGGCGTCGGTCCTATCGGCGCCTCCATCGCCAGGCTGATGCGGGAAAAGTCCGCCATCGAAATTATCGGCGCGATCGATACCGACCCGGCCAAAGTGGGCCGCGACCTCGGCGAAGTTGTGGGCGCTGGCGATGCTCCCTGGGGCGTGAGAATTTCAGATGACGCTTCGCAAGTGCTGGGCCAGGCCGCGGACGTGGTCATTCATTCCACTTCATCGGCGCTGCCGAAAGTGATGGAGCAACTGCTGGCCTGCCTGGAAGCCGAATCCTGCGTGGTATCGACGTGCGAAGAGCTTTCTTATCCGTATCGCACTTATCCCGATCTAGCCGCGCACCTCGACACCGCGGCCAAAGAATGGGGAGTGGCGCTCGTGGGTACCGGCGTCAATCCTGGATTTGTTCTGGACAAGCTGTTGATTACTCTTGCGGCTGTATCGCAACGCATCGATCATGCCAGCGGACGCCGCGTGGTCGATGCCGCCAAGCGCCGCGAGCCGCTACAAAGGAAAATCGGCGCGGGCATGACCCTCGATGAATTCCGTGAAAAAGTAGCCGCCGGAATTATCAAGCATGTCGGACTGCCCGAATCCGTCGCCATGGTGGCGGATAGTTTGAATCTCGACGTCGATGAAATTACCGAAACAATCGATCCGGTGGTCGCCAGCAAAAGAGTTCAGACCCAATTCTTGACCGTTGAGCCTGGACAGGCTGCCGGCGTGCATCAAATCGCGCGCGGCCTGTCTAATGGAAAAGAACTGATTCATCTTGAATTACAAATGTATGTGGGCGCGAAAGAGCCCAACGATACTGTAGCGTTGCAAGGGCATCCAAATATAAGTCTGACCATTCCGGGAGGATCGCCCGGAGACATTGCGACGGCCTCGGTGGTGGTGAATTCCATCCCGGTGATTCTCGACGCTCCCGCGGGATTGCGCACTGCCCGTGACTTGCCGATTGGATTTTTCTCGCCAAATGCACGACCGTGAGCACGCCTAAGCGCCCTAAACGATCGTCGCGAATTTAAAAATCAACAATTAGCGCGCCGAACGCCTCACTTATTTCTTCCAGAATTTCATCACCGCGGAATAATCCAGGTCTTCCTTGGCCGCCTCTTTCACCATGGAATAAGTTTTATATGCAGCCTCTGTAGCGGGAAGCTCCACGTGCGTTTGCTGCGCAAGCTCCAGCGCGAGCCTCATATCTTTGTGCATCAACCGCAGCGGGAAACTTGGCGTGTAGTCGCCTTTCAAAAAGTTTTGCGACTTGATGTCCAGCACACCCGATCGCGCCATGCTGGATTGCATGACCTCCACCAGCTTTTCTCCTTGCAAGCCCGCGGCGGTCACCAGCGCGAGCGCTTCCGCCAGCGCATCCACCTCCAACGCCAGAATCAGGTTCATGGCCAGCTTGATGGTTTGGCCGGCACCGTTCGGTCCGAGATGAAACCATTTCTTTCCCAACACGCGGAAGACTGGCTCGACTTCGGCCAGCGTCGCGGCATCGCCGCCGACCATGAAAACAAGTTCGCCTTTTTTAGCGCCCCAATCGCCCCCAGTGACCGGCGCATCAAGAAAACGCACGCCTCGTTCCTCGCAAGCCTTGGCTACTTTTCGCGCAAGAGCCGGAGATACCGTGCTGGAATCGACGTAAATGCTGCCACGCTGCAAGCCTTGCATCGCGCCATTCTGCCCCCACAGCACCTCTTCGAGGGCGGGCGGATCGCTGACGATGGACAGCACAAATTCAGAATTAGCAGCGAGCTCCCGCGGCGTTTGCGCGAGTTTCGCTCCAGCAGCGACCAGTTCATCGGCACGCGACGCGGTGCGATTCCAAACCGTCAACGGAAACCCGGCTTTCAACAAATTCATGCCCATGGGCTTGCCCATCAGCCCCAGGCCGATTAGTCCCACCTTCGTTTGCGGCCCTATTACGGAATTCACAAAACCTCCGCTCTAAAGGATCTTCTGCGATTATGCTCACGCCACGAACTCAATTGTAGCGTACTCAATTTTTCCAAGGGGGAAGGACGTAGTCCGGAAATCGCGAAATGAAGAGCTTGGAAATGTGAGGAACGTTAAATGTTGGATCGCTGAGGTCGCGGAAAAACCACGGAAACTTTTAAGCGCTCGGACGCGGATTGTTCCTGCTGCGCGTTTTTGGGTTCCCGGTTTGCATCGGCGGGCTGAGGAATTTCTGCCACGGCGGGCTGAGAGCGAATAGCTTTCTCTTGTCCGGCACATGCCACGGGTTCCGGTTTCTCCGCCAAACGCACAATACATTGGTAAGGAATTTCCGAACGAAAGTGGCGGTGCTGGCCCTTCTGTTCGAGGCTCTGCTCCAGGAAAATGGAGCGTCCTGTATCACCAACGAACGTTCCGGAGGCCGGTAAGAGGATATCGCCCGCGCGATATTGGACTTCTACCTGGAGGCCGAGAAAAGCGGAGTAACGGGCCATACAGGCACAGTTTCGAGCTACGCGGTTATGTAAGCAATGGTACGCAAGTCCCAGGTACGGCCACGCGGATTCGTTTCAATTCGCAAGAAAAACTGACAGTGGGCTAACGCGCAAAATCTTCAATCACTGCCTGAGCGGCGCGACGCCCGCTAAGCATGGCGCCGTTGATGGAAGCATTGTCGCGGTGATCCCCGCACACATAAATCCCCGGGCGAATGCGCACCGAGCGCGCCGGAGGCTCCAGCGCGCCCGGGTATTGTTGCGGCTGGGCGTGCGGTATTTTGTAGCTTTTCAGAAGCCGCCAGGAACGCGCTACCACGCCAAACCAATTCTTCATTTGTGCGATGACGAACCCGCTTAACTGCGCCTCGGTGAGTTCCTGCGTCCCAAGCACGGATACAGAGATGAGATGTTTTCCTGCCGGCGCATACGACGGCGCCACCTGGCTGATTACCGCAAAATTATTCACCGGTCCGGCGCCATCTCCGTTGAGCGTAAGCATCGGTCGCGGAACGGGAGGTTCTTCCGCGGCATAATAAAAGCAGCTGACACTGCGCGAGGCCGGTTCCGCTTCGCCTACCAGGTGCGCCGCGGACGGGCCGTCGGTGGCCACTACGATGGCTCGGGCGCGCATGCTTTCCCCGCCCGCCAGCGTAATTTCATTTTCGTGCAGCGATTCGACTCGCGCGTTCAAGCGTATCGAATCCGCGCTGAATTTCTCCGCAATCTGCGCGGGGATCGCGCCCATGCCCCGCGCGGGAACGCTGGTCGATCCTTCCGACAACATCTTGAAGACAAACTCAAACATGCGGCTGGTCGTTTTTAATTCGCCGTCCAGCAAAATCCCGCCGAGAAACGGCCGAAAAAAACGGTGAATGATTTCCTGGCTGAATCCTTCGGAGTTCAGAGCATCTTTCGTGGGGCGCTCCGGCCGCTTGAAAATCTCCTCAATAGAAGCGCGCCTCAGACGGCTGCGCAGCCGCGCCATACGCAATTTGTCCCCTAATGTTCCAAATTCCGACCGCAGCGCCTCGCGCCACATTCCGGGCATGCGCCAGGGATCCACGATCGGGTTCATGCGCCCGGCAAACCACGACAATGCCCCGGGAGAAAAACATTTGAGATCGAGTCGCGAGTAATCCAGAATGTTGCGCGCTTCAGGATATGCGGTGAGCAGCACCTGAAAACCGCGATCCAGCAAAAATCTGTCTATTTCGTCGGTGCGTACGCGGCCGCCAATCCCGTCCGAGGCTTCGACAATCTGAAATGTGATGCCCGCTTCGGTAAGGCGCTTCGCGCAACATAATCCAGCCAGACCCGCGCCAATAATCAAAACGTCCGCACTCGTCGCCATGCTCTCGGATTCCTTGTCGAGCTGAATCGCAATCAAATTGACAAAAAGTGAATCCTAATCCTGAGGCATGGGCGGGATTTCGCGCAAGTCCGAGCATATCTGAAAGTTCGGGAATCGATGCTGCCACCGCAAGGTTTCTAGGGAAGGGATGTGGCTCCCGTGGATAGGCGGAGGCCTAGGAGTGTTTATGCGATTTTGTGGCGCACGCTCACGTCGCGCTGCGCTCCAAAAAATCTCGTCAAGTTAACGGGTATCTACGGCTGACCGACCGACTTCGTGGTCGCCGCGGCGTTCCCGCCATCGGGGAGTTTGCCAGCCGTCTCAATCACCTGCTGCGCCAGGTAATTCGTGGAGCGCGCTTCATCCCGCGCAATCGCCAGGTACGCGGCCCGCAACAATTGTTCTTTGCGATTTCGCAACGTATCGCGGATGGTTTGCTGTACTTGCGGCTCGGCAAGTCCTCGCAGGCCCGGCGACTCCCGTGTGATCAATTTCAAAATCCGGTAGCCTTCTTTTAACTGAATGGGCGGGCCGACCTGACCCGGTTTCAAGCCCAGCACCAGCTTCTTGAGCGCCGGATCAGACTGGTTCAGCGCCGATTCCGGCACATAACCCATGTCGCCGCCGGTCGCGGCCGAATTCATGTCTTCGGAATAATCCATCGCTAGTTGCGCGAAATCCGCCCCGCTGTTCAGCCGGTCCATCAGCATCTTTACTTTGCGCTGTGCTTCCGCCTCATTCGTCGCATCGTCATTCTTGCGGTTGCGGATTTGCGGTTCTTTTCGGGGAGTGACAACAATCTGGGCGATTCGGAATTGCGGCTCCGCCACATTAAATTGCGCTTTGTTGGCGTTGTAAAATTCCGCCACATCCTGATCCGTGATCGATATTTTGGCCACCACTTCACGGTTCAAAAGCTTCTGTATCGATAGCTGCCGCCGCAGGTCCCGCTTCAAATCGTCCACCGACACGCCGCGCTCTTTCAATTGCCGCTGAAATTCATCCTCGGTATAGGGGCTTTTCAGCTCCGTGAACTTATCTTCCACCTCGCCATCGCTGGCTTCCAGGTTCAATTTTTTCGCGCGCTCGATCAGAATTTCGTTGTTGATCAGCTCATCCAGCACATTGAGCTTCAGCGACAACGCCTCCTCTTGTGAAGGCGCCTGCCCTTCCGGATTTATCCGCGTGCGGTAATATTTCTCCACTTCATCTTTGTGAATCTCTTTTCCATTCACGACCGCCCACACGTCCGGCGAATGCTGCGCCTGCCGGTTGCAGCCCGCCACGCACGCCACGGCCAGCAACCCCGCTACAGCGATGGATTTTGAGATGGCAACACGCACACGCCCGGAAACAGCGCGTTTCGCGCGCACTTGAAAAAGGCACCGCAACGGATTGGCAACCAAGAGAATGCTCAGGCAGCTTTCTTTACTTTGCCCGCGCGAATACAGGCCGTACACACTCGCATTTGCTTTCGAGCGCCAGATACCAATGCGTGGACCCGCTTCAGATTGGGGTTCCAGCGCCGCCTGCGCGTGTTATTCGCGTGACTGATCACGTTACCGAAATGCGGCCCTTTGCCGCAAAGTTCACACTTCATCGCCATTTTTAGTCCTGCTTCTTCGGATTATTCGAAAACCGATAGTCCTTAGTCTAGCAGACCCGCACCCTCACCGTGAAGGCCAAGCCATCCTGTTTTGACGACCGCAGGGGCGCTACGTGCTGGCGAATCCGCAGGCCCACATCAAAAAACCCACAGTCTGCGCCTGAATACACCGTTTCACCGATGGACATGATTGTAGCCACTTGCAAACATCCCGCCTACAACGAGGCGCCGCATTTTCCGTCGCGGGCCTCGTTAGATTTTCAAATTTTGTCCCCCGGAGCTGTCGCTACACGATATCAGACAGCCCCTTAGGTACTCAGCTGGATGGCGACCACAAGGGCTGGCCCGTAGTTTGAATTTGCTTCTTAAATTTATGGAGGAAACATCATGGAACATCAAGCTCTCAAAGAACTATACATCGATGAACTGAAAGATATTTACAACGCTGAAAATCAGTTGGTGAAAGCTCTTCCGAAAATGGCCAAGGCCGCGAATTCCGAAGAACTTCGCAACGGCTTCGAAGAGCATCTGGAGCAGACCCGCGGTCACGTGCAGCGCCTTGAGCAGATCTTCAAGGAGCTGGGCGAGAAGCCGTCCGGCAAAAAGTGTAAGGGTATGGAAGGGCTCGTGGCCGAAGGCCAGGAAATGATGGGCGAGGATTTCGAAGACGACGTAATGGACGCGGCGTTGATTTCCGCGGCCCAGCGCGTTGAGCACTACGAGATCGCCGCCTACGGCACCGTCCGAACCTATGCTGAGTTGCTGGGCGAAGACAATGCCGTGCAACTGCTCGAACAGACGCTCGAAGAAGAAAAGGAAACCGACCAGAAGCTCACCGACATGGCCAGCGAGATTAATGTAAGAGCCATCGGCGAGGGCGAAGAGGGAGGCACCTCGGAAGACGAAGAAGAAGTGCCAGCCCGCAAGAAGGCCAGGAGTGCCAGAGCGTAATTGTTATGTCCTTACCCAACGGGCCTGACCAGAAGCGTCGCTTGAAGGAAACGGACATCGATCCGAGCGGTGAGCTTACTTCCGATCGCACCGGGGAAACGGAAGGCACCAATTCCGGAACCGGGAGCCGCACCGACAACCAGCCGGCCGAAAATCGGGAGAATCCGACGCGCTCCGAAAACCGCGAAAGTGGAAATCGGGATAGCGAAAACGCTCCGGCACCAGGCCACGAAGAATAGTTAGTTAACGATTCATGGGGCTCGGGCTCGCAAGGAAGTCGCAAGTGCGGGCCCGAGCAACTTTTCTCGCGTCCGTCGTTTTTCTGTAGAATTCCAAAATGCCGCTCAACGAATATCGCAAAAAACGTGACTTCAAAATTTCCCCGGAACCTTCCGGAGAGAAAACCGCGCCCAAAGCGCCCAAGTCATCGTTAATTTACGTCATACAGAAACACCGCGCTGCCCAACTGCATTACGATTTCCGTCTGGAATTTCGCGGGACGCTTTTGTCTTGGGCGATTCCTAAAGGCCCTTCGCTGGATCCCTCCATTAAGCGTCTGGCCATGCAGGTAGAAGATCATCCTGTCGAATACGCTAGTTTTGAGGGCGTAATTCCGGAGGGCGAATACGGCGGCGGCACCGTCATGGTTTGGGATCAAGGTACCTGGACCCTTGAAAGTCCCGACGTTGCAGCTGCGCTTGAAAAAGGCGATTTGAAATTTACTTTGCACGGAAAAAAACTGAAGGGCTCATGGGTTCTCGTTCGCACGCGCGGCTATGGCAGCGGCTCTAAAACTTCCTGGCTGTTAATCAAACATCGCGACGAATTCGCTTCGTCCAGCGTTGAGGTAGCCGAGGAAATGCCCCGCTCCGCCGTTTCGAATCGGCTGCTGGCTGAAATTGCGCGCGATGGCGGTGGCGACGTCGAGAAGGCCGCCACGGGCGACCCGGCCATCAAACCCGCTGCCAAGGCGGCCAAAGCCCCAAAAAATTCGCGAACCACCTCTGCGAAAAGCGCACGCCAAGGGTCTGCGCCCAAAACGATCAGAGCGCGCGCGCCAAAACGCCGAAAACCCTCCTCCTGAGGTGGAGCTGCTGCTCCTCCTACTCCTTTGCCCGACCAAATTCCATTCCGAGCTCAACCGATGCTCGCCACTCTCGTGCGTGAGCCATTCCACAAGCCGGGCTGGGTCTACGAAGAAAAGTACGACGGCTACCGCATCCTCGCTTACAAAGAAGGCTCGCGCGTTCGCCTGTATTCGCGTAACGCCATCGATCGCACCGATCGCTTTTTTGACGTTGCTGCGGCCATGGGCACTCTTCGGCCCTCCACACTTTTGCTCGACGGCGAAGTCTCCGTCTTTGACCGCGAGGGCGTATCCCGCTTTCAGCTGCTGCAAAATTTGGGCGCAGGGAAATCGGTTTTCGCCGTTTTTGATTGCCTATATAAGGATGGCCAGGATTTGCGCCGCCGCCCGTTATCGGAGCGCCGCGTGGCGCTGGAAGAATCCCTCGCGCCAAATAAGCCCGCGGGCAAGGCGCGGAATAAAGCCGGGCAGAATAAAGTGGCCCACAATAAAGTAATCGTCCCCTCCGCGCGGCTGGCTTCAAATGGCCTGGAAGCCTACCGTCTCGCCATCCAACGAAAATTCGAAGGTCTGGTCGCCAAGGATCTTTCTTCGCCCTACGTCGAAGGCCGTTCCAGTTTCTGGCTCAAAGTAAAAGTCCATCAGGAAGATGAATTCGTGATCGGCGGATTCACCGCGCCCTCCGGCTCGCGCAGCCATTTCGGAGCGCTTCTCTTGGGCGCCTACGATCGCGGCAAACTGCATTTCGTGGGAAAAGTCGGCACCGGTTTCAACCAAGAAAGTCTCGGCACGTTGTTTAAGAAATTCCGTCCGCTGGTGCGCCAGCAAAGCCCGTTCGTCGATCCTCCGCGAGAACGGGACGTCACCTTTCTAGCGCCGAAGCTCGTCGCCCAAATTTCTTACCAGGAATGGACCAGCGACAAAAAACTTCGCCAGCCTGTTTTTCTCGGGCTTCGCGATGACAAAAGCCCGCAGGAAGTTCGCATGCCGGAGTTCGCCGCATGAAAGCCAAACAAACCAGATCAACGAAATCGATCAAGTCGCCCAGACCTGCAAAAATCTCGAAGTCCCCGAACATAACGCCCGCGAAAACCGGGAAACCTGCCCCCGCGACTCCGTCCTCCAAAACTCTTCCAATCACCGTTTCCAATCCCACTAAAGTTTTCTGGCCCGACGAAGGCTACACCAAGCTGCAGCTCATCGAGTTTTACGCCGATATTTTTCCCAAGCTCCAACCCTACCTAAAAGAGCGCATGCTCTCTCTCGAGCGCTGCCCCGACGGCATGCGCGGCGGCTGTTTCTATCAAAAAGAAGCCCCGTCCAGCATGCCACCCGGCACGCCCACCAAGCGGATCGCCCACGTAGGCAAATCCGCTAAATCCACAAATTATGTCGTGGGTGGCTTGCTGGCCACGCAACTCGCGTTGGCAAATCTCGGTTGCATCGCCGTTCACGTATCGGGAAGCCGCGCATCTTCCTTGCGCAAGCCCGACTGGGTTTGTTTCGATATGGATCCGCAATCGGGAAAATTCCGCGATGCCGCGCGCGCCGGCCTGCGACTCAAAGAACTTCTTGATGTGTTAAAGCTCGAATCTTTTCCCAAAACTTCCGGCAGCCGCGGACTCCACGTTTTTGTTCCCATCAAGCCGGAAACCGACGTGGATGAAGTTTTGTCTTTCGCCGGGTCACTCGTCGCGCGCCTTGCGGCGCAATTCCCCAAAGAACTCACCGTCGAACATTCCATCGCGGCCCGCAAACAGCGCGTCTATCTCGACCCTTACCGCAACGGTTTTGGCCAGACCGTCGTAGCCCCATACTCCGTGCGGCGCCGCCCCAAAGCCCCATTTTCAAGTCCGCTCTCCTGGCCGGAAGTTACTCCGACCCTCGATCCTTCCGAATTCAATCTAGGCAACTACGCAAAACGTCTGAGCGGCGCTGATCCGTGGCAGGATTTTTTCAAGAATCGTCAGCCTCTAAAGGTGGCGATAAACGCGCTGAAAAAAATCTGACGGTGTAGTCATTGCTAAATTTTTGGACTGATTCCCCGCCAGCGTAGTTATAAATAATATTTTCCGCAATCGCCGAACCCAGCTTGGTCATGCGCTCGGACAACCTTGGCGGGACCCGCCCACCATGCAAAGGCAAATCAGCAAATCCGCTCTGCACATTTCATAACAAAGCTTTTTGACTTATTCCATATTTCCAGTATTATCGAATCATGCCAAACGTTACCCCCGCTCAGATCGCCCGCTTCGCCGATATGTTCTCCGCCATGGGCACCGAAGCACGCCTGCGCATCATGCAACTTCTGATGACTGCCGAGCCGAAGGGGATGGTCGTCGGCGATATCCAGTCCGAAATCGAAATTCCCAATTCCACGCTCTCGCACCATCTCGACAAGTTGAAAAACGAAAACCTGGTCACCGTGCGCCGCGAAGGAACCTACCTCTGGTATCGCGCCAACACCGACGCGCTCAAAGATCTTCTCGGCTTCCTCTACGCCGAATGCTGCACGCGCAACCATGTAGTCGCGCCGAAGGATTTAGTTTCGATTTCCAGGTAAAAAGGGAGACGCGCATGAGTTCAGAAAATATCAAATCCATCGTGCAGGAAAAGTATGGCGCAGCAGCCCAGCGCGCCGCGTCAGGTCAATCCTCGGCATGTTGCGGTTCCAGTCCCGCATCCGCCACCGACAGATGCGATCCCATCACCGCGAATCTATACGGCGAAGGCGAAGCCGGCTCCGTCCCGGAAGCCGCCCTGCGCGCCTCACTCGGCTGCGGCAATCCCACCGCTCTCGCGAATCTCGCGCCTGGCGAAATCGTTCTTGATCTAGGATCGGGCGGAGGCATTGACGTTCTCCTCTCCGCGCGCCGCGTCGGTCCCACAGGAAAAGCCTACGGCCTGGACATGACCGACGAAATGCTCGCGTTGGCGGAAGAAAACAAACGCAAATCCGGCCTCCTCAACGTCGAATTTTTGAAAGGTGAAATCGAAAACATTCCGCTGCCCGACAATTCTGTCGACGTCATCGTATCCAACTGCGTAATCAATCTTTCCGGCGACAAGGACCGCGTTCTGCGCGAAGCATTCCGCGTACTCAAGCCCGGCGGCCGCTTTGCAATTTCAGACGTGGTAGTCCGCGGCGAAGTCCCGGAGCAGATTCGCAAGAGCGTGGAACTGTGGGTCGGCTGCGTGGCAGGCGCGCTAACAGACACGGAATACCAGCAAAAACTTGCCGCCGCGGGCTTCGAATCCGTCGACATCGAACCCACGCGCGTCTACAGCATCAACGACGCCAAAGAATTTCTGAATGCCGTGGGCATCGACGCCGACGCTGTCGCGCCGCAAATCCGCGACAAATTCATCAGCGCCTTCGTGCGCGCACAAAAGCCCGTAGCCAAAACTTGCTGCGGCCCCACCTGTTGCGCAAACTAACTCTCACTCGAACAAATGTGTGACTGGGCCCGAGCTATCAAAATTCCTGAATGCTCAGGCCCGGTCACAATCGCAATTATTAAAAAATAAGCTTCAGTCCAAGTTGCATGGTGCGGTTGCCGCCCGTGAATTGATGAAAATTTAAGAAGCTGCTCGGCGCGGTAATCAAGACAAGTCCCCCGGCAAACGGATTGGGATTGGTAGTCGAATCCAACGCTCCATTGTTGGACGGGAGTCCGATGCTGAAGTTTCGGTGATTGAAAGTGTTGTAAGTTTCAGCCCGGAATTGCACGTTCAGCCGTTCGCCGAATTTCGTGCTTTTCAGCAACGCAATATTCCAAAGGTTTAGTCCGGGCGTGTTGATGGTGTCGCGCCCGATGATGTTGTTATCGGTCCCCAGGCCGGCTTTCACGTACCTGGACGCCGGGTTGGCCGCCACGTACCCCGCCACATTTGCCGCGCCTCCGCAACCGGTGGCCGATCCCTGCACGCTGGTGTTTCCGACTCCGTCCACGCACACGAAATTAATTCCTGAAGGCACATTCGACGTTCCCGCCGGGTTGAATACCGGCCGATCAGCCGTGGCACTGCCATTCGCATTCGCATCGCTGCCGTTTAGCAGCGTCACCGGTTGTCCGCTCTCAAAAAGGTAGCTTCCACTAACTTCCCAACCGTGGATGAAGCCACCGACAAACCTGTTGCCAACCTGTACGTTCGGGAGGTCGTAGACCCATGAGACCGCCACCTTGTGCGTAAAGTCCAGCGCAGAACGCCCGCGATCCGCTGAAATATTTCGAGCATCCAGCGGGCGCCGCGGGTTGATGGTGCTGGAATTCAACTCGTTGGTGGCGTCGTCGATTGTTTTCGAGAACGTGTAGTTGCCGCGCAAATATAATCCACGCGCGAAACGGTGGATGGTGTCAACGGATCCCGCGTGGTACATGGATTGCCCCCACGGAGCTTCGTCCGTCAACACTCCAAAGAAACCATCCGCGGAATAAGGTTGAAAAAATCCTTGCGCGAGGAAGTTTTGGAAATCTGACAAGCGTTGAGATGTTGCCGGCAAAGTCGCTGGAATTTGCGATGTTGAGAGATACGTTGGCAGCGGTTTCAGCCCACCGCCCGGAAATCTCGGATCGAATGCCGAAACCTCGTTGAGCCTTATTTGCACTGGCAGAGAGATGGCATGGGTTCCCAGATATCGAACCTCAATGCTGGTGTCTTTCTGTAATTGATGCTGAACGCTCAAGCTCCAACTAAGGATCTTGGGCGCGGTAAGGTCCGGAACAATGCCCGCGGTAAGCGCACGGGCCAGAGTTTGTGTGCTGGGGGTAATAAATGGCGAGAGCCCTCCTCCGGCTAGGAAGCCTTTGCCAGTCCCGTCGGCGGGATCCAGAAAACTCGCGCACCACGGCGTGCTCGGCGCGATCTGGCACGTTAGTCCTGGATTGTTTTCAAATTGGCGCTGCGGCGGCTGGTTGTTCGTTTCAAAGTTAGTGGGATAGATGTCATAGAAATATCCCGCGCCGCCACGAACCGACCATTTACCGTTACCGGTGACATCCCACGCAAAACCGATGCGCGGTCCGAAATTATTTGTATCCGGTTTTGGCGCGGTAAAAAATAACCCCAGGGCCGGATCATTGGCCACGGCATTGAATGCCTGATTATTGGCATCGCGCGGTGTACCAAAATACTCATAGCGCAGACCCAGATTGAGTGTCAGGCGGGAAGTTACTTTCAAATCGTCCTGCAAAAACCCGGCGAAACCGTTGTCATTGCCGACAAACGTTCCGTTCCCAACGTTTTTCAGCGCGCCGTTCCCACCGTCTGGCACAAAATCATTGAGAAAGGAATTCAGCGTCGCCCAATCCCACTCTCCTCGCGCTCGCGGTAGAAAAATCGTCTTGTCGATATATTTGCGAATCTCAATTCCGCCACGCAACGTATGTCGTCCCCGGACGTAAGTAAGATTTTCCTGAAGTTGATATGTGTTCTGCGTGTAGCCTTGGGGAGCTCCCGGAAATGGGCCGGTATTTATACTGAGTTCATCCACTTCCGCATTGGGAAATGTTGCAAGGTTTGCGGGGAGCACAGAGTTAGGTCCGTTCACGCGTGAATACGACAATCTGAAATCGTTAACCAGGCGCGAATTTATTGTCCACGCGTCGGTAAAAATTATTTTGCGCGAGTCCGAAGCCGATGTGCCGTTAAATTGGGTCTGAGGCTGAGCTGGATTAGGCAGTGGGCCACGGATGCGGTCGAAAAGAAATCGCCCTCGCAATTGGTGAGCTCCTAGGTTCAAGTCCGCATTGGTGATGAAATCGTTTTCATTCACAAAATTGGGGGCTATCGCCTGTAAGGTTCCGACCTCAATCGGCACCCTGCCGGAAGCTGTAGTTACGCATGCAAAATCTGGCGTGATGTCTGCGGCGCCCGAATTGCAATGACTAGGGAAATTGCTGGCAGGCGCCACGGGCGTTTGCGCGAGGATGCCCTGAATCGCAGTGTCGGGCTGCGCCAGGGTCATAATTTGTTGTAAACCCGCCGCGGTCGGAGCAGTTATGACCGGGCTTCCCGCCGCGAGCCCGTTATTCTGGAATTCGTAACCGCCAAAAATGAACAACTTGTCTTTTTTGATCGGCCCGCCGATGCTCCCGCCTGCGCGGTTATAATCAAAACGGTTTTTCACGCCATTCGCTTTTTGCAGATTGTCTTCCGCGAAGTAATTTCTATTCTGGTTATATTCGTGAGCTTCGCCGTGCCAATTATTGGTGCCGGACTTTGTAGTGATAATGAATTGTCCGGCCGCGGAATGGCCGTACTCCGCGCTGAACTGATTCGTCAGCAGAGTAAATTCCGCCACTGAGTCCTGAATCACCGGCTGCGTGGGACCATTCACGCCTTGATTGTTATCGTCGGCCCCGTCGATCGTGAAACTATTAAATCGCGGCCGTAAACCACCGATTGCGCCGCCTGATCCGCCCGATGCGCCCCCCGGCTGGGTGGTGCTGTTGGGCATGAGAGTGGCATATTCCAGAACCGAGCCCCCAGGCACGGTAATCGGTATTTCATTGACCACTCTCCCGTCGAGACTGGAGCCTAACTCCGAGGAAGTAGTCTTGATCAAATCGCCCGCCGAGTTTACTTCCACGACTACGCTGGCTTGTCCCAGCTCTAACTTGACAGTAGCATCGGCTACTTGACTGGCCGCCACCCGCACACCTGTACCGACGTATTTTTTGAATCCTTCTTTCTCCACCGTGACGGTGTAGGAACCGATCAATAAATTCGGAAATTCATAAGCACCGTTGCTCGATGCGTTGGTCGACTGCGAAACATTCGTGCCTTCGTTGGTAACCGTAACCTTGGCATCCGTAACGCTGGCCCCGGAAACGTCCGAGACCACCACGCGTAATGTGCCGTCCAGTCTTTGCGGCAAGGCCGTAGGCCCGAAACTTAGCGTTATAAGGATAGCTATTACTAAAGATAGAAAAGTACATTTAGGCCGCATATAAACTTGATGTGTGTGCGCGCATTCAAGGCTTTCGCTATTCATAAATGTTCCTCCGTCGTTTTGACAGCTCAGTTGTTTCATCGCTATCCACTGCGGATGTGTAGCTGGGCGTTACTGAAACGTAACGAAGGACAGTGCACCTACAGAACCAACTTTGTATCCCAGCTAAGTTGTTTTGTAAGCGTGCATTAACGAATTGAGAGACAAAACCGAGGATAAACTATCGATAGTTATAAATATTTTTAGATGAATCAGTCTGGGTTCTCATAGATTAGTCCGAAGTATCACCTAAGAATGGACACATCAAATGCCTGGGAGACGACAACCGAACTCACTCGACCGTGGATGCGACTGGACGCACTGATGAGTTGATTTACTGGTGTCGTCGTGGGCTCAACGACCAGAAGCGTCGTTACCTATGCACGAATCACTAACGCTGCTCGGCGATCTCGCCACGTAATTGTGCAAGCCGAAAATACGCGGGGTATGTTGACCTTAAGCCACATCTTTTAGTCAGGCGACGTTCGCCACACCACCACAGTTGCGATCTAGAACTGGTATCGCAGCGCGAACTCCATGACCCGTGGCTTGGTAATGGTCCCGGAATATTGTCCGAGCGAAGAAGGATTAGTGAGTGCGCCATTGAAAGTGATGGTCGCGGCGTCGAAGCGCACCGAGTTCGTCAAGTTATAAGCGTAGGCGCTGAAGCGCAGAATTTGTCGTTCGGTGATATGGAAGTTCTTGTTAACTCCCAGATCGACACCAAAAAATCCCGGTCCCCGGAAATTGTTGCGCGGTCCGGACTCGCCCGGGTACGGCAGCCGAAAGAATTGATTGGCGAAACCGACAGGGTCGGATCCTAAATTGAACGCGAAGGGATCGCCATTCGAATTGAAAAACAGTCCGGCCTTTGGCCGTGTACCGACTAACTCCGCATTGCCGGACAGCTGGAAGTTTGTATTCCACGTGCCACCCGCGGGAATAGTGAAGGGAAAGCCGCTGGTCCAGCGGTAGATTCCGCTAATCTGCCAGCCACCCGCCAAGGCATCCGTCACGCGATTCCAGCCGTTACCGAAATACCTCCCGCGTCCAAAGGGCAGGTCATACACCCAGTTGGAGTTGATTTGATGCCGGGCATCGAAGTCGGATGGCCCACGAAGTTGTTTCGGCTCCCAAGTATTGATAATGGCGCTTAAGCCTCCGTAACGGGGTACACGTTCCGCGTCGGAGCCTTCGTCGAGTGACTTGGAAAGCGTGTAGTTGAAATCAAATTGCAATCCATGTGTAGGACGGCTTCGCAACGTGAATTGTCCGGCGTTGTACGCGCTGGTGCCCATGGACGACCAGGCATACAGAGCGGTGAATTGCGGATTATAGAACTGGAACGGCACGCCTCCGACAGGTTGTCCCGGTAACTGCAAACAAGACGGAAAACAATTTGTGTCAAAGACATTGATGAAGTTGCTGGCTCCCAGCGTACTCGCGCCCCAGTTGCACTGGAACATTTCATACATGGATTGCGTGGCCGTTGGATTGGGCGTTGTCGGTCCGTTGCAGTACGTTCCATCCACGCCTGCCGCAGCCGGAAATAGATTTTCAAAATACGGGATGGCCTGAACCTGGCTCGGCGGAGTATTGGCATTAGCCAGCTTTGCGAACATCGTGGCGGCCGTGAAGTAATCCATCCCGGATTTCGGGTCTTTAAGATTGAGCGGCATGGCCAGATCCCGTTGTTGCAACAGACGATGTCCCAACCGGCCGACATACGTGGCGCTGAAAATTAAACCTCCGGGCAGTTCGCGCTGGAACGAAAGGTCAAGCAGCTCTGAATAGGGAGTCCTCAGCTTATCGTCAAAGCCAAAGGCAATTTGCTGAACGGAATTGGCCAAGGTGCTGACGGGCGGAGTAAATGGAAACGGCGCTGTAGGCGGAGGAGCTAATAACTGTCCATTCGCGCTCGCCACCGGTATGTCGTGCAGCCCCGTAAAACGGGCGCTTCCGTCCACCGTCTGAACGGACGCGGCATTGGTGACCACGGTGTTAAGTCCGAACGCGCCGCTTGCGTCGTAGGTGTCGATAAGCGGTTCGCCGAAATGGTCATACACGATCCCGAAACCGGCGCGAATCGAGGACTGTCCAGGTCCGCCAAACAAGGATTTGAACAATCCTGTTGAACCCGAGGGCGAGTAGGCAATAGCAAGTCGCGGCCCAAAGTTTTTATAGTCATATGGCCAGAAAGGCTGCTTGCCATTGGCTTGTCCATTTGGCGAATAGCTGATGATCTGACTGCTTGTTTGACCTTGCTCCATAAGCGTCGCACGTTGTTTGACGTAATCATTCAAGCTGGCATCGGGAGCTACCTGGTTACCGTTTATTTCATACGGCGGTTGCAGCAAGCTGTAACGCAATCCTGCCGTGATGGTCAGGCTGGAAGTTAGATGCCAGGAATCCTGAACATACCAATCATATTCCCATGACTTGAAGTGTTTGGGGACCAGCGTACCTTGGGGTATTTGAACGTTTTGCGCAGTGCGATTGTAACCGCTCGTTACTTGAGGAACTAATCCCACCAGATTGACTACCGCGTTGTCGTACACTTGCGAGTTGTTGGGATCAACAGTGGGAAAACCAAACGCATCTGGATCAAGGCTTCCCCCGCTGCCAGAAGGGCCTTGCAGCAGCCAGACGGGATTGGTGGAAGCGGCGTTAAAGTTGGAAGCATCGGTGGCAAAAACATTGTTGATCAAGCGAATGTTGGTGCCGAATTGTAACGTGTGTTTGCCCTTGGTCCACGAAACATCATCCAGCCAATTATGAACTGGCACGTGGAACTTGGTGGTAAACGAAGTCTCCGGTGAAAGTGTAGATATTCCCGGATGAAGGTCATCGAATCCGCGAAACGTGACGATCGGCCCGTTTTCGATTCCGAGATTGTCCTGACTCTCGCGCGTCAGTCCGTAATGAAAGCTGTTGACTACTGTTTTTGAAAGCACCGCCGTATACCCGGTTGCGATAGCCCGGCTGGTATTGCGCAAAGTGTTGGCGGGTGACTGCCCAGGGAACTGTGGCGGAAATGCTTTACGATCGGTTTGATAATTCCCGCGAACAAAAAGTCTGTGGCTTCCGGAACGCGTGAGGTTGTAGTCGATCTTGGCGATGGTGGTGTTGAGATGTTGCGGCTGCGGCGCGGAGAAGGTGAAGCAGGAAAAGTTAAAGCCATCGGAGTTGCCGCAAATATTCGAATTAGGCGAAGGATATTGCTGGAAAACATTCACCACGTTCGAATTCACGCCGTTGCCCATCGGGCAAGTGCCGGTGGTCAGGCAACCTTGATCCATGGCCTTAATATCCGCGGGCCCAACGGCGGCGGTGCCTGCCCCGAAACTATATGGCGTGCCGCTTAGGCCCTGCACCGAGCCGCCCGGGCATTGCGTAACATCCGCGCAAGGGTACAGAACTACTCCGTCGCGCAAGTTTGCGCTAGGAACGTTGCGAATGACTTGGGTATTTTCGGCCAGCCTCTGACCTTCATACGTGCCGAAGAAGAACAAGCGGTCTTTTAAGATCGGACCGCCGAGCGCGCCGCCGAAAGTGTTGCGGATAATCTTTCCCGCAACGTTTGCCTCGCCCTCTCCCAATTGCGCGTGTTTGTTGAACCAGTCATTCGCCGCGGTCACAGTTGGACGGTTCTGTTCATACAGAGAACCGTGAAAAGTGTTCGTGCCGCTCTTGGTAACCAGCGCGACTTGTCCACCAGAGGAGCGCCCTTGATCGGCATTGTCCCCCGCGGTGGTTACGCGGAATTCTTCGATGGAATCCAACGTGGAACGCACCGCTCCTTGAAATGCTGTTCCGCGGACCTGATCATTGTTGTCCACGCCATCGAGCGTAATGTTGGCCTGGTCGCTGCGCCCTCCATTCAACGCTCCATTGCGCGTGTCGATGTTGTCGTCAACATTCGTGCCGATAAAAGTTGCGCCCGGTTGCAGACTCAAGACTCCCGCGGCGTCGCGACCTTCAAATGGCAACGCCAGTATTTGCCGCGAGTCGAAGGCGTTGCCGATGGTGGCGTCGGTGGTATTGACAGCCGCGCCTGGACTCTCCATCACCGTCACCGTATCCGATACGGTCCCCAGCTCCAGCTTGATGTTCACCCGTTGGGTGGTCGAAACCAGGGCTTCCACTTTTTCCGTGACCGCATTGCGGAAACCGTCGGCTTCAACCCGCACAATGTATGACCCAGGCTGTAGTGAGAGAAACTCATAGTGGCCCTGGTCGTTCGTCTGCGTTGTGCGCGTCACTCCGCTTGCCGCGTCTGCCGCGGTGACTTTGGCCGCGCTGACGGCTCCGCCCTGGGCATCGGTAACATCACCCACAATAGATGTGGTTCCCTGCTGCGCTGCAATAACACTCACAACCACCGCCCACAAGACCGCCACAAATAAAACACGAGCCCCCATCTGCATCGACAAACGATTCACAGTGCCTCCGTTGAAATGCACACGCAACATCACAGTTGGGGAGCGTGGCAATCCGTGTGCCGAATCACGCTATTGAAAAGAAAGGCGCTTAGAATCTAAAAAATATTAATTGTCTTCAGGTTCAGGAATTTACTTATAGGTTTCCGAACGGCTCGATCAGGCCGCGTATCTTGTGGCGTGTGGATGGACCGCAACGGTGGAAAAACTCACGCTGCTGTGGACGGCATCATTCGCTTCACTTCACTCTGCGAACTACGTGTCAAAATGGCCGGCTTTTCTGCGTAGCTCGACTAGTAACCTCGGTGGACAAACAACACCAGAGCAGCACCCAATAATACGGCGCCGACAAATATTGAGATCGCGCCTGCTCTAAACCACCTGGAAGTCTCAAAGGCGCCGAAAAAGGTTTCTACCGTCGGAGACGTTATACCTTCGGACAATCCAGCGGCCAATGCACTGTTTTGTCGCGAGACAAACGGCGATTGTTCTACACATTGTGCATTTGCGATGAATGTGTATCCCCGGCGTGGTATCGTTTCCACATAAAGCGGGCGATCGTGCGAGTCGCCAAGAATATGACGCAACTTATTCACCGTGGTGTTGACGTTCGCGTCGTAATTGATTTCTGTTTCGTTGGGCCATAAACGCGCCCGAAGAGTTTCACGCGTGATTATCTGCCCGGGATTCTCCACCAGGATAAGCAGTGCCTCAATAACTTTGCTCTGCATCCTCACCCGTAAGCCATCTTTAAACAATTCCCGTCGCTCTACATCCAGATAAAATGAGCCAAAATGAAGATAATTTCTAAGCTGCGGACTTGCCAGTGCTGTGGAAGGTATATTCTTGGATTGCTGCCGCGTAGCGGAGTTGTATGCGTCCACGGTTCACCCCTACCGGAGATCGGAAAAATCCGGTTCTTGACACCTTGGGGACGACGTTATACTTATGTGTATATACAAGTCAAGGCTTATAGGTGCGCTCTATGACCGATATGCTCGCCAATTTGGACTTAACCGGAACCGGCTATTGCGCTAGCCTGAATTTCCGCAGAATCTCCCGCATCGTTACGCGCATGTACGACACCGCCATGCAAGAGTCGGGCGTTCGTTCCACGCAGTTCGCCATTCTCGTGGGTATCGCTAAACTTCAGCCGGTCGCCATGGGCACTCTGACGAAGGTGCTTATGCTCGATAGCAGCACGCTCACCCGCAGTCTCCGGCTGCTGCAAAAAGAAGGAATGATTGAAATATCAAAGCGTGCTGCGATGCGCCGGCGCTTTCTGAAACTGACACGCCCTGGTGAGAAAGCCCTGCAGCGCAGTCTGCCTCTCTGGCGAGCAGCGCATGCACGATTTGTCGCCACAGTAGGTGCGGAATATTGGTTCAAGTTGAGAAACGAACTTGAAACCATCGCAAAATCCGCGCGTATGACCAAGTTCACGCAGATCACGCCAGAAGATTAAGCCGCGGAAAGCAATCTAAACCAGCTCTAGCCAACCGAATAAACTTTCGCGAAAATCTCAGTCAAATTTAGTGTGAAACATTTGGTGAACGTGACCGGGATCGAACGTCCGGTGACCTTGCTCACAAACTGGTGGAACGTCGGCAAGAAAAATCCGAGTCGTTGTTTGTGTTGCGCTATCTCACGATCCCACCGGAACAGTATTCGCAATTGCTCCAAACTTGCTCCAAGGCATCGAATAGAAGAAATCGTGGCTTTAGAACCGCGAGCACTAGGCCGTCCTGATCCAGGGCTTGCTGTGGTTCGCTAAAATTTCACACTGCCAGTCGCGAACCTGCAAACCGCTTCTTCGCTGTACGCTTCTTGTACCGTCTGCACTACCTGGGCCGGCGTGTTGGAGTTGTGGTATAACAGTTATACTAAAGTGCGATTCCACTTTGATCAGCGGAAGAGCAAACGGTTAAGGGCAAAATCCGAGCGGGGGATCGGGTTTGAAGAGGCACAAGAAATCTTTTCTCATTTCTACTACCTTGATCAGCGCTCTGACATGCCGGTGCAGTACAGAGCCATCGGCTGGGTAGGAGCAAAATTGTACTCGCTCATCTTTGAAGTGCGGGAAGACAAGGAAGGAGAGTATTACCACCTCGTGACTCTGTAGAAAGCAACGAAACAGGAGCAACAGCTTTATGAAGAGCACTGGTAAACGGGAGAAGCCCGTGGCGGCAGAAACCATTACGCGTCTCGCCGACAATGGAAAAGATGTCTCGCGTTTTTTCACGAACGCAGGCCGCATGATGGGTCCGATCCAGCGGGTCAATGTAGATTTCGCGTCGCCGATGTTGGACGAGTTGGACAACGCAGCAAAAGAACTGAACGTCAGCCGCCAAGCGGTAATCAAGACTCTGATTCGACAGGCGCTTGACCAGCATTATCTGGCAACGGCAGGTCAGCCTGCTGCGAAGCAGCGTTAGCGCGGACACCCTCAATCCGCGTAGCGTGAGGAACTCTCCCTGCTCTGGTTTAACGCCTAGTCCTCGTGGAAGTAAGTAGGGCCGCTAAGTATTGTACGACGCAGAAAAATTGGTGGACGTGACCGGGATCGAACCGGTGACCCCTGCTTGCAAATTCAGAAAGCAGACTTGGAACAAGTGAAGAAGAGTGAGAACGAATAGCAACTAGTAACAACCCCTGTGGAATGAAGCTCCAATGGGTAAATGAAAAT
>DATNKL010000031.1:0-20730 GCA_035603415.1 Candidatus Acidiferrales bacterium | reverse complement strand
AAATCGAGCTGCAATGTGCGCGTTGTCTGGAGCCGGTGGTAGAGGAAGTAAACCGCGCTTTCGACCTGTTCTATGCGCCGTTGCCCAAGGATGAGAAGCCGAAAGAAGACCGGCTGAAGGACGACGATACCGAGATTGGATTCTTCCAGGGTGAAGGTCTCTTCCTGGCCGACGTGGTGAAAGAGCAGGTGCTTCTGGCGTTACCTTTGAAGGTCATTTGCCAAAGCGACTGCCGCGGTTTGTGCCCCAATTGTGGCGCAAATCTGAACCACGAAGAGTGCCGGTGTGAGACCCACGCGACGGACCCACGTTTGGCCCCGCTCGCGCGCCTCAAGCAGGACTGGCTGAAAAAACAATAGTTTCCGGGCCGTAAAAAGCCCGATTATCTCCGCCAGCGCGCGGAACAAGGAGTAGTGCTATGCCTAACCCTAAACGACGGCATTCCAAGCGGCGCACCAGCACCCGGCGGGCTAACGACTTTTTGACCAAGCCGTCGCTTGGCAAATGCCCGAATTGCCATGAAATGAAGCAGCCACACCAGGTTTGTCCCCACTGCGGTTATTATAAAGGGAAAGCCGCTCAAGAACCGGCGTAGCTCGTAATCTTCCCGTAGTCTGCGGACGACATCCAATGATCACAATCGCTGTTGACGCCATGGGCGGAGACCACGCGCCCCGGCCCGAGGTGGAGGGCAGTGTGCTAGCCGCACGCGAGTACGGCGTGCGCATTATGCTGGTGGGGCAGGCTAATGCCCTGCGGCCGGAACTAGCCAAGCATGCCGCGCCCAACTTGCCCATTGAGATCGTTCCCGCCAGCGAAGTGATCACCATGGATGATCATCCCGCGCAGGCTTTTCGCAGGAAGAAAGACAGCTCCGTGCATGTGGCCGCGCGTCTCGTTCGTGAAGCCAAGGCGGACGGCCTGGTGAGCGCTGGCAATACTGGCGCGGTCATGACCGTGGCGAGATTTTTGCTGGGTACCTTGGAATCGGTGGACCGCGTGGCTCTGGCCGCGCCCTTCCCAAACGCCAAAGGCGGCATCTCCGTTTTGCTGGATGTCGGCGCCAACGTCGATTCCAAGCCAGAGCATCTGGTGCAATTTGCGGTCATGGGTGAAATGTACTACCGCGCGACGTTTGGTAACCGGCGTCCGCGCGTCGGCTTGCTTTCCGTCGGCGAAGAGGAAATCAAAGGCAACGAATTGACGCGCGAAGTGTACACGCGCCTGAAGAAAAGCCCTGTTCACTTCGTGGGTAACGTGGAAGGCGGCGATCTTTTCTCGGGAATTGTCGATGTGATCGTGTGCGACGGATTTATAGGCAACGTCGCGCTTAAAATTTGCGAAGGCCTGGCGCTGGAAATTTTCGGTTTGTTAAAAAAATCCATACAAAGTTCTCTGGCATCCCAGGTGGGATTTCTTTTTTCGCGTGGGGCGTTGAAGGGTTTGAAGAAAACCATCGACTACACCGAATACGGTGGCGCCCCGCTGCTCGGCGTGCGCGGTGTGTGTGTCATCGGCCACGGCCGCTCCAACGCCAACGCCATAAAAAATGCTATTCGCGTCGCCGCGGGTCTCGCGCGTGCGCAAATGAACGACAAAATCGAACAGGAGCTTTCGGCCGCCGCGGTACACCCAGACCGCCCCGGCGTTCGCTCGCCAGAAATGCGAAAGACATAAGATAGGACGAAAAAATGGGCAAAGTAGCATTTGTGTTTCCCGGACAGGCTTCGCAATATCCGGGTATGGGCAAAGAACTGGCGGATATGTATCCGTCGGCTAAAGCCATTTTCGACGAAGCCGACAAAGCGCTGGGATTTTCCATCTCGAAAATCTGTTTTGAAGGCTCGGAAGAGGACCTGAAGCTTACCGCCAACACCCAGCCCGCGATTCTGACCTGTTCGATTGCCACCTATCTCGTGCTCGAAGAAAAGGGGCTCGCTCCTGACTTTGTGGCCGGCCACAGCCTCGGCGAATATTCCGCGCTGGTGGCGGCCGGCTCGCTGAAGTTTGCCGATGCGGTGCGGCTCGTCCGCAAGCGTGGCACCTATATGCAGGAAACGGTTCCCGCTGGAAAGGGAGCCATGGCTGCGATCATGGGACTTTCGCCCGCGGTGGTGACCGATGTTTGCAAGCGTGCCTCCGAGGGACAGGTTTGCGCTCCCGCGAATCTGAATTCTCCCGATCAAACGGTCATCTCCGGCGACGCTGACGCTGTCAAACGCGCCGTCGAGCTGGCCTCTCAAGCGGGCGCAAAACGCGCCACCATTCTTCCCGTATCGGCGCCATTTCATAGCGCGCTGATGATGCCCGCGCAGGAAAAATTAGCGCACGATTTGCAGAAAACTCATTTCGATAAGTTGCGCGTTCCGTTGGTCACCAATGTGGATGCCGACACCATTGAAACCGGCGAACAGGCCCGCGACGCGCTGGTGCGCCAGGTTACCGCTGCCGTGCACTGGGAAGAATCGGTGCGCTTGTTGATTGAAGAAGGCGTCAACACTTTCGTTGAAGTTGGCCCCGGTAAAGTGCTGACCGGACTGCTGCGGCAAATTGAACGCTCGGTGGCTACCTTGAACGTGGAAGACGAGAACAGTTTGCTGAAGACCGTGGAGAAAATTGCCGGCGCACGCTCCGACGCGGCGTAAACACTCAAGATAAGTTAAGCGCCGATAACCAGCGAACGTTGCAATTCTAAAAATTTCAGGGAGCAGTTCTATAGATGTTCAGTTTAAAAGACAAAGTCGCGTTGGTAACCGGCGCCTCCCAGGGAATTGGATGGGACATCGCCCAGGCGCTGGTAGTTGCCGGGGCCAAGGTCGCCGTTGCCGCGCGCTCGGAAGAAAAACTCGCCTTGCTCGTCGGCGAAATAGAAACCGCGGGCGGCGAAGCCATCGCCATAAAAATGGATGTAGCCGATGCGGAACAGGTAAAGGCGGGCTTCAAACGAGTGATCGATAAATTCGGCCGCTTGGATATTTTGGTCAACAATGCCGCCATCACTCGCGACGGCTTGGCGGTGCGCATGAAAGCCGATGACTGGGACGCCGTCATCCGCACCAATTTAACTGGCGCGCATGTATGCATTCAACAAGCTCTTGGCACCATGATGCGCGCGCGCGCCGGTCGCATCATCAACGTAAGCTCCGTCGTGGCGCAAATGGGCAACGCCGGACAGGCCAATTATGTGGCCGCCAAAGCCGGGCTCATCGGCTTAACTAAAGCCATCGCGATGGAAATCGCTTCACGGAACATTACCGTGAACGCCGTGGCGCCGGGATTTATTGAAACGCCCATGACCGATGTTTTATCCGACAAAGTAAAAGAAGAACTGAAGGCACGCATTCCGCTCGGACGCTTGGGCGTCCCGCGTGATGTTGCTGCTTCGATCGTCTTTTTGGCTAGCGATGAGGCTGCGTACATAACCGGTCATGTGCTGGACGTAAATGGCGGGATGTACTTGGCATGATTTGTCGGCGGCGCGTCTTAAAACACCGACAAAGCCGTTAAAGTTGACCTAGCAGGATAGGGTGACTAGAATGAACGGGTTATCAGCGCCATCCATAAGAGCGGTAGGCTGGCACCTGCGCCCGGCTGAGCGATACCAATTTTCCAGAACGACCTTGAGCCTGATCGGTAAAAGGCAAACCAAGCGATAGCAGATCGCGGAGGAAACAGGAATGGCCAGTGTGGAAGAACGCGTTAAGCAGATTATTGTCGAGCAACTAGGCGTCGATGAAGCCGAAGTTACCCCCACAGCGTCCTTCGTGGACGACCTCGGAGCGGATTCGCTCGACCAGGTGGAATTAGTGATGGCCTTCGAAGAAAGTTTCGGTATTGAAGTGCCTGATGAAGACGCTGAGAAAATGACGACGGTAAAAGATGCCGTCGAATATATTGATAAGCACTCCAAGGGAAAGTAAGTCACGGTCTCATCACCTCAACAGGGAGCACTAAACAGTTGACTCGCCGTGTAGTTGTGACGGGCGTTGGATTGGTCTGCGCGCTGGGCACCGGCACGGAGGAGAGTTGGTCGAATCTCGTCGCCGGTCAGAGCGGCGTGGGCGCTATCACGCTGTTTGATACCACCGGCTTCGATTGCAAGATCGGCGGCGAAATTAAAAATTTCGACCCTTTCCGCTGGATTGAAAAAAAAGAACTAAAAAAAATGGGCCGCTTTATTCAGGTGGCCCTCGCCGGCGCGGACTTCGCCATCAAGATGTCCGGTTGGAAAAGGGAAGATTCCGACCTCGACGAAGTTGGTGTTTACGTTTCCTCCGGCATCGGCGGTTTCGACATCATCGAGCGTGAACATATCAAGTTGATGCAGGGCGGTCCGGGCCGCATTTCACCTTTCTTTATTCCGTCCGCTATCGTAAATCTCGCTTCGGGCCACATTTCCATTCGGTACGGCGCGCGTGGACCGAATTCCGCGACCGCTACGGCCTGCTCCGCTTCCGCGCACGCCATTGGCGACTCTTTCAAAATTATCGAGCGTGGTGCAGCGGAAATGATGATTTGCGGCGGCACGGAAGCGACCATTACCCCCATGGGCGTCGGCGGGTTTTCGTCCATGAAAGCGCTTTCCACCCGTAACGACGATCCCGCGCATGCCAGCCGGCCTTTCGATGCGCAACGCGATGGTTTTGTCGTCGGCGAAGGCGCCGGCATTTTAATCCTGGAATCGTTGGAACACGCGCAAAAACGAAATGCCCCGATCATGGGTGAAATTGTCGGTTACGGAATGTCCGGCGACGCCTATCACATCACGCAGCCCGCGGAAAATGGCGATGGCGCGTTTCGCGTGATGCGTGCGGCGATCAAGGACGCGAAACTCACGCCGGACGATATCGGCTACGTGAACGCCCACGGCACCTCCACGCCCTTAGGCGACGTGATTGAAACGCGCGCGCTCAAGCGTGTCTTTGGCGACCGCGCCAAAAGCGTGCCCATCAGCTCGACCAAATCGATGACCGGCCACTTGCTTGGCGGCGCCGGAGGGTTGGAAGCGGGCATCAGTGTGCTCGCGCTCCGCGACCAGATCATTCCCCCGACGATTAACCTCGAAACGCCCGATCCCGAATGCGATCTGGATTACGTGCCGAATGTCGCGCGCAAAGCTACCCTGGATTATGCGTTATCCAATTCTTTTGGATTTGGCGGCACCAATGCGGCGTTGATTTTCAAGCGCTGGAGCGGGAAATAATCGCAGCCGCTTTCGCCAAGTTTTTGTCAGGAAAAATATCGTGAAAATTATTGTTTGCATCAAGCAGGTTCCCGCCAAGGACGCGCCGCTCTCCATTGCCGGCAACTGGATCAAGGAATCCGATATTGGATTTGAAATGAACGAGCCGGACAGCTACGCGCTCGAAGAAGCTTTGCGTTTGAAGGAAAAGCATGGCGGCGAAGTCATCGCCATTTCCATGGGCCCGGAACGCGTGAAACAAACCATCAAGGAAGCCCTGGCCAAAGGCGCGGATCGCGGAATTCATATTTCGGACGATCAATTCGCGCAACTCGATCCCCTGAACTCCGCGCGCATCCTCGCAGAAGCTTTGCGCAAGGAAAACGCCGATTTAATTTTGACCGGCTTGCAGAGCGATGATCACGGTTTTGGACAGACCGGCGTGCTTATAGCTACGATGCTGGATCTTCCGCACGCCACCATCATCATGCAAATAGAAATGCAGGAAAAAAAGATGCGACTGAAACGCGAGCTGGAAGCCGGGTGGTTCCAGCATATCGAATGCCCGCTGCCCGCCGTGCTTTCCATTCAGTCGGGCATTAACAAAGTTCGCTACGCCACCCTCAAGGGCATTATGGCCGCGAAGAAAAAAGATATTGTCTCCATAACGCGTGAATCGTTGGGCGTGAAGTGTGAGCCCACGCAATCGATCGAAAAGATTTATGTGCCCACTAAAACCAAAAAGACCGAATTTCTAACCGGGACTCCGGCGGAAATGGCCACCAAGCTGGTCGAAAAATTGAAATTCGATGCGCGTGTCATTTAATGAGTTCGGCCGCGGTGGAGAATCGAGATCGTAAATGAAAATACTGGTGATTACCGAGCAGCGCCAAGGCAAATGGAATAACACCAGTTTTGAAACGCTCGTCGCCGCGCAGCAGATAGCCGCCGACACCGGCAGCGCCATCAGCGCGCTGGTGATTGGCAAGGGCGTCGCCAATTTCGCCGAGGATGTGGCGGGAAAGAATATCGCGGAAGTTTTGCTGGTTGAACACGATCTGCTGGAAGCCTACACGCCCGATGGATATTCTCTCGCGCTGGCTCAGGTCATCGCCTCGGCGAAACCCGACCTGGTTTTGTTCCCCCATACCTATCAGGTGCGCGATTTCGCTCCCAAGCTTGCGGCCATGATGGGCAAAGGCATGATCGCGGATTGCGTGGGCTTTCACAAAGAAGGCGACAAAAGTGTTTTTGTGCGTCAGATGTTTCAAGGAAAAACGGCGGCTGACGTCACCTTTCAGGGCCCGGCTCCGTGGTTTGCTTCATTTCAGTCCGGCGCCTTTCGCGCGGATTTGTTAAGCGCGCATCCCAGCGGCAAAGCGCCGGTAAACAAAATTGTCGTGGAATTGAAACCCGAACAAATCCGCACTAAGCCGTTGGACCTCTTCAAGGAAGCTAAGTCCGCGGTCGACCTGACACAAGCTCCGATAATTGTTTCCGTCGGCCGCGGCATCAAAGCGCCAGAAAACATCCCTCAAGCGGAAGCGCTCGCCAAAGCCATTGGCGGAGAAATGGCCGCGTCCCGTCCGATTTGCGATGAAGGTTGGCTGCCGATGGAACGCCAGATCGGCAGCTCGGGCCAGACCGTCGCCCCAAAACTCTATCTGGCGCTGGGCATCAGCGGCGCGATTCAGCATGTCGTGGGCATGAAGGGTGCGCGTACCATCGTGGCTATCAACAAAGATCAAAACGCCCCGATTTTTGAAATCGCCGATTATGGCATCGTCGGTGACATTTTCGAACTCATGCCCGCGCTCACCGCCGCCCTGGAAAAGGCAAAAACATAGTCAGTACGCCTCCGTTCGCGCCACGCTAACAAGATTGTTCAACCCATTTTGCTAGAATGAAGGAATGACGACCGTACAGCGCGAGCAACTCGAGGCCGACGTTCTCATCGTTGGCGCAGGACCCGCCGGGCTGGCTTGCGCATTACACCTCGCAAATCTTATCAAGAAACACAATGAAGCCGGCGGTGCCTCGGGCGGCACAACGCTCTCCGCCGAAAATATCTACGTCCTCGAAAAAGGCCGCGAAGTCGGCGCGCACCAGCTTTCCGGCGCCATCATGAATCCCCAAGGGCTGGCTGAACTGGTGCCGGACTTTAAAAACTCCGCGCCGCTGGACACCCCGGTTACCGACGACGCGGCATTATTGTTTACGAAGAATTCTTCCCTCCGTTTTCCATTGACCCCGCCGCCATTTAAAAACAAGGGCAATTATGTGGTTTCCCTGAACAAAATTGTGAAATGGATGGGCGGCCTCGTGGAAGCCGCGGGCGTAAATCTCTTTACCCAGTTTGGCGGCGCTTCGCTGATCTACGAAGGCGAAGGAATCGCCGGTGTAATCACGGAAGACAAGGGCGTCGACAAAAACGGCAAGCCGAAAGCTAACTACACACCCGGATACGAACTGCGCGCCAAAGTAACGGTGTTGGCCGAAGGCACGCGCGGCTCACTGACCAAGCAATTAGTAGAGAAAAAAAATCTCTCGAACATCAATCCGCAAACCTACGGCCTGGGCATTAAGGAATTGTGGGACGTCCAGCCCGGCCGCATTCAACCCGGCTTCGTTGCGCACACGCTGGGCTGGCCAATTTCCACCGACATGTATGGCGGTGGCTGGATTTACGGACTATCTAACAATCGCGTATCCATCGGATTGGTGGTGGCGCTCGAATACGCCGATCCGCGATTCGATGCCCACGCCGCATTTCAGCAGTGGAAGACTCATCCGTTGCTCAAAAAAATTCTCGATGGCGGAAAACTTGTGCGTTACGGCGCAAAATCATTGCCCTACGGTGGCTGGTACGCCATGCCACGAAATTATCTGGATGGCGGGTTGATCATCGGCGACTCGGGTAGTTTCCTCGATTCGCAAAGACTCAAGGGAATCCACCTGGCGATGAAAAGCGGCATGCTCGCGGCGGAAACTATTTTCGACGCCCTCAAAGCCGGCGACACCTCCGCGAAAACGTTGTGTGCGTTTCCCGAAAAAGTCGAGCAAAGCTACATCAAAAAAGAGTTGTGGGAAGTCCGCAATTTCCACCAATCTTTCCAGCATGGTTTGATCCCGGGGTTGTTCCAAACCGGCTTGCAATTCATTTCCGGTGGGCGGGGACTCATCGATCCCATGCGTACGCATGCTGGCTATCAGGCCTACAAAAAGCTCAATAACTCGCCGCCGGGCGCTCCTCAGAGCGAGCCGGAACGCTTTAAGGGCGATGGCAAATTGACCTTTGACCGTTTGACCGATGTCTATCATTCCGGCACGCGCCACGAAGAAGACCAACCCTGTCATCTGATCGTTCGCGATTTAGATGTTTGCGCGACGAAATGCGTCGTTGAATATGGCAATCCCTGCCAATATTTTTGTCCCGCCGCGGTTTATGAAATGGCCCAGGACTACAACGGCCGCCCAAAATTAAAAATCAACGCCGCCAATTGCGTGCACTGCAAGACCTGCGACATTGCCGATCCGTATCAGATCATCGAGTGGGTGGTGCCCGAAGGCGGCGGCGGGCCAAATTACGAAGGTATGTAAGCAGCTAGCACCGCATCAGAAAAAATGCCGCCGGGTTCGGCGGCATTTTTTCTTAAGAGTTGGCGCTCAAAGCGTCGCCGCCGAAATTACTTTGGCGACAAACCGTACACGCTGATTTCTGTGGCGGTTCCAACGTACACTTTGCCGTTGGCAACGGTAGGAACGGTAAACTTCACCCCTGGCCCTGCTTGATCCCCGCCGTTGTTCGCGCTATTCCATAACTCTGAACCAAGATTAGTCGCGTCATAGGCATGCAAAATTGCCGCCCCCGCGTTTTCAATGGCCCAAACGATCCCGTTGGAGGAGCCTTGCGACGAAATCGAAGGCGTGGAGCCAGGGAATCCGAAGCTGCTTGCCGACTGCGACGCCGGCGCGGTGTTAAAAGCGCCGGACGCGGTGTTGAAGGAAAAAGCCTTCACGTGATCGAAGGCCATGCCGAGATACAGAGTATTCTGCCAAAAGGCTGGCGTAGCGAAGATCGAGTTGCCGCCGACAAAGGTTTGGACGGCACCGCTGTCCGTGCCAGTATTTCCGCCCAGGTTATCTCTATTCAGCAAATAAAGCTTGCCTTCCTTTCCTCCGCCAACCAGCAAATGCGGTACCGGGCCGGAAGGTTGATCGATGAGGATTGCGGTCCCACCTGAACCCAGGTCGCGGTCGGCACTGCTCAAGCTCGCTTGGTCGCTTGGCGCAAAGAAACTTAAAACGCCCATGCTGCTGCCAGTGGACAACTTCAAAAAACTGTCCCCGAATTGGGTGGTACCGTCGAAATCTCCATTTCCGGTGATCACGTAGAGATTGTTGCTGGAGTCCGCGGCAGGAGCGCCGCCGGACATCCAAATTCCTCCGTAACTAGAGACTGGATCGTCATTGAACACGGAGACCTGAGCCAGGGATGAGGCGCTGTAACCCACAATCCACCCATAGTAAGTATTAACATCGCCGTGCGAAGCATAGGCGACATACACCACCCCTTTCACCAGCGCGAGGCCGGCACGCTCATTCTGCCGCAGAGGATCAAACGTAATTCCGTTTGAGGTGAAAGCAATTTCCTGCGGGCCGCCGGATTTTTCCGAGCCGTCGGGCAAATTTAATGCGTGTAGACGTTGATGGAAGGTCGAGCCGTTCTTGGATTTGGACACCACGTAAATGGTGTTTGTGTTTGAATCGATCACCGGGGTGCCTACGATACCAATGTCCGGACTAATATCGTCGGTACTCACATCACCGCTGGTCCCCCAGGTTTCTCCGCTTCCCAGCAAGCTCTTCGACCAATATGTCTGGCAAGGCGAGGCATCCGCGTCGAAGGCGTAGACGGTGTCGTGTTGCGTCGCCGCGATCAGCACGTTGTGAGTCCCGCCGCCGATGTTGACGCTAGCTACCCACAGAGGTTGCGCGTAGGCTGCAGCATCAATGCCGCATGCAAAGCGCTTACCGAAGGTGGCAGCTTTGACTGTGGAAGTGTTCAATGCATATTCCTGGCTGTTCACGCCATCCCTGGTGAGATCGTTGTGATAAGTGAATACTCCGGCGAGGTCAGTAACCGCAACGCTGGCACTTGCCGAGACCGTTGAATCTGCATCGCTTCTGGCGGCGACGGTATGAGTACCGGGCCTTCTTGGCGCTGAGTAAATGCCTGACGCGCTGATTTTCCCGATGTCAGCATTGCCACCTGGGACGGAATCTACTTCCCACCTGACGGTCGTAACGGAACTTCCCGCGACTGTGGCTGTGAAGTTTTGAGTCTGGCCGGTGGTGAGGGCAGCTCGGACGGGAGCGACGTTAACAGTGACTGAACCGGTCGACGGAGCGGTAATGGTGATTGTTACTGAGGCGGTTTTTGTGCCGTCCGCGACAGAAGTAGCAGTTGCCGTAACGACTGCCGGTGTGGGCACCGTGGAGGGTGCGGCGTACGTAATCGCCGCGCCTGAAGCGCTCGAAGAAGTGGATAAGGTGCCGCAAGCCGCGCCACTGCAACCGGCGCCGCTTAACGTCCAACTCACGCCTTTATTTTGGGTGTCGTTTTGTACTGTCGCGGTGATGTTTTGGGTTCCCCCTGTTTGCACAGAAGCAACCGTAGGATTCACACCGATCACAATTGCTGCTGGAGGCGCCGGGCTGGTTACCGTAATAGTGGCGACCGCCGCCTTGCTGTTGTCGGCCACGGAGGTAGCCGTCAGCGATAAGACACCTAGTGACCGCACACTGACCGGCGCTGTGTAAGTAATTGCAGCACCTGAAGCGCTGGAGGTAGCAGACAGAGTGCCGCAGGCCGTTCCGCTACAGCCGGCACTGCTGAGCGTCCAAGTCACACCTTTATTTTGCGTGTCGTTTTGTACCGTCGCGGTAATACTTTGAGTATGACCGGTCTGTACTGAAGCAGCTGCGGGATTCACCGCCACCGCAATTGCCGCCGCAGGTGCAGCGCTTGTCACTGTAATGGTGGTGACAGCGGCCTTGCTGGTGTCCGCCACGGACGTAGCGATCAGGGATAGCGCATCCGGCGTGGGCGCCGTAGCCGGGGCAGTGTAAGTAATCGCCGAGCCCGAAGCGCTCGAGGTCGCGGATAAGCTGCCGCAGGCCGCACCGTTGCAACCCGCTCCGGTCAGCGTCCAAGTCACACCTTTATTTTGCGTGTCGTTTTGCAGCGTAGCGGTAATGCTTTGAGTATGACCGGTCCGTACTGAAGCAGTTGCGGGATTCACCGTCACCGCAATTGCCGCCGGAGGCGCAGCGCTCGCGAGCGTAATGGTCGCAACCGCCGTTTTGGAAGGATCCGCAACGGATGTGGCGGTCGTCATCACAGCTGCTGGAGAGGGTACATTCGCCGGTGCGGTGTAAGTGATGGGGCTACCTGAAGCGCTGGAGGTGGCAGACAGCGTGCCGCAGGCCGTTCCGCTACAGCCGGCACTGCTGAGCGTCCAGGTCACGCCTTTATTCTGAGAGTCATTTTGCACTGTCGCGGTAAGGGTCTGGACGTGTCCAGGCTGCACGGAAGCGCTGGCCGGAGCCACGCTGACAACGATCACAGGGGTGGTTGTGCTGATGGCGGCCTGCGCCACAGCCATTCTTGTCGGCTGTGCTTGTGAAATCGCGGCGATGGTGACGGTCGATGGCGAGGGCACCTTCGGCGGCGCAGTAAACAAACCTGTTGCATCGATCGTGCCGTGCGTCGCCTCACCTCCGGTAACACCGTTAACTTGCCAGATGACCGCGGTGTTGGAGGTGTTGGCCACGGAAGCCGTAAACTTTTGTGTTCCGGAAACCGGCACCGAGGTGCTGGTCGGCGTCACCGATATCTTGACGCCTTGGGCAGTTGAATCGGGAGCGAACGAGGAAGCCACGCTTGCGCATCCCCAAGCTAGGAAAGCAACACCGAGAAATAGTGCGATAGAGACAAGAGTTCGCCATCGGACAAAACTACGCAATGACATGAAATTGTTCCTCGTCAAACAGAATAGTAGTTAGTTCCTCTTGCGAGGACGAACGTGCTTAATAACCCACTGGGGGACTGTTCCGAGGCAGGGTCGGAGCGAGCTAAAGGTTAATCTGGACCATCAAAAAAGTAAAGCCGGCGGCCCGTTGCTAGTTCCAAATTGACATATGGTGCACGATCGAGGTGACGAATTAGTTAGATGACAGACCGTAAACGCTAATTTCTCCCGCAGTCCCGACGTACACTTTGCCGTTGGCAACGGTAGGCACGGTGAATTTCACAGCTTGTCCGGCTTGATCGGCACTGTTGGTCGCACTGTTCCATAGATCCGTGCCAAGATTGGTCGGGTCATAAGCGTGCAGCACCGCTGTGCCAACGTTTTCAATGGCCCAAACGACCCCGTTGGATGAGCCTTGCGACGAAATCGAAGGCGTGGAGCCAGGAAATCCGAAGATGTTGGCCGACTGTGAGGCAGGCGCGCTGTTAAAGGTGCCGGACGTGGTGCTGAAGGAATAAGCCTTGACGTGATCGAAGGCCATGCCGAGATACAGAGTATTCTGCCAAAAGGCTGGCGTAGCGAAGATCCCGTTGCCGGCGGCAAACGTTTGCACGGCACCGCTATCGGTGCCGGTGTTTCCGCCCAGGTTATCTCTATTCAGCAAATAGAGTTTCCCTTCTTTTCCTCCCCCAATCACCAAATGCGGTACTGGGCCGGAAGGCTGATCGATGAGGATTGCGGCCCCGCCTGCGCCCAGATCGTGGTCCAGACTGCTCAAGGTCGCTTGGTCGCTTGGCGCAAAGAAACTTAAAACGCCCATGCTGCTGCCAGTGGACAACTTCAAAAAACTGTCCCCATATTGGGTGATGCCGTCGAACTCCCCATTTCCGGTGATCACGTACAGATTGTTGCTGGAATCCGCGGCAGGAGCGCCGCCGGACATCCAAATTCCCCCGTAGCTAGAGACTGGATCGTCATTGAACACGGAGACCTGAGCCAGGGATGAGGCGCTGTAACCCACAATCCACCCATAGTAAGTATTAACATCGCCGTGCGAAGCATACGCGACGTACACCACGCCATTTACCAAAGCCAGGCCAGCGCGCTGATTTTGCCGCAAAGGATCAAAGGTATTGCCGCCAGACGTAAAAGCAATCTCTTGCGGCCCATTAAACTTTTCCGATCCGTCAATCAGGCTTAGAGCATGCAGCCGTTGGTGGAAAGTGGGAGTCGCTCCGGTGGTCTTCGATTTGGAAACCAGGTAAATTGTTTTCGTAGCGGGATCGATTACCGGCGTACCCACAATACCGATATCCGGGGCGAGATCGTCGGAATTTACATCGACGCTGCTCACCCACGTTTCTCCGCTCGCTAGCAAACTCTTCGACCAATATGTCTGGCAAGGTGACGCATCGGCGTCAAAGGCGTAGACCGTGTCGTGTTGCGTGGCCGCCACTAAAACGTTATGCGTTCCACCCCCGATGGTTACGTTAGCTACCCATAGAGGTTGCGCGTACGCCGAAGCATCAATAGCGCAGGCGAAACGCTTGCCGAAGGTGGCAGCCTTGACTGTGGAAGTGTTCAATGCATATTCCTGGCTATTTACGCCATCTCGGGATAGATCGTTGTGATAGGTAAAAACTCCTGCGAGATCAGTGATGAAAACACTTGCGGACGCGGAAGCGGTACTGTCTGCCGCGCTTCTGGCGGCTACGGTGTGCGTTCCCGCAGCAGATGGCGGTGAATAAACTCCGGTGGTGCTGACTGTACCTACGGAGGAATTGCCACCTGGTATGGAATCCACTTCCCATGTTACGCAGGTCACGGCGTTTCCAGTGACCGTGGCCGTGAAGGCTTGGCTCTGCCCTGTTGTAAGCGCCGCGCGCAGCGGGCTAATGGATACAGAAGCGGTGCCGCCTGGAGTGGAACCATTAATGGTAACCATCGCCGACGCCGATTTTGTCCCGTCCGCTGCGGACACCGCTGTGACTGTCGCAGTTGCGGGGCATGGTAGAGCGGCTGGAGCGGTATAAGTGCCCGCAGGATTGATACTGCCGTGAATGGCGTCTCCGCCCGCTACGCCATTCACCTGCCACGTAACTGCGGTGTTCGATGTATTTGTCACGGCGGCGGTAAATGTTTGGATTCCAGAAACCTGAACGGATGCGGCGGCCGGCGTAACAGAAATGGCAATGCTCTGCGGACTGCTGGCTGATCCGCCTCCGCCGCCACAGCCAACGCTCAACACCACAATAGTCAGAAGCGAAGAAACAAACAGACAATTACGAGATCGTGAGAAAAAAACCAAAGCCATGAATGGGAGTTCCCCTGATCAGGTGACTTGGTTCCCCTGGGGAGAGAAAAGTCACGATTTACAGTACATGAAGACCCCCGGGCGGGGAGGTCAGGGACTACTAAAGACTAAACGGTATGATGCAAAAAGTAAAGATTTCGGTGGCTCAAATTTCAAGAACCGAAGGGCCAAAGCTTGCGTAAGAAATTGAGTACGCGTTCCGTGAAGGAAGCGGTCTTCACGGGCGGGGCTGGACGGGGCGGAGTGGCCGGAGGCGGAGGCGAAGCAACGGGAGCCTTCACAGCCACCACGTCTCCTTCGACTTTTCCTTGAAAGACGAGCGTAGGCCGCACCCGCACACGGCGAATCAGCATGATCATCTTGGGATCAACTTCCGGTTGGACGGTGGCGTTGGCGTTGTATATCAACGGGGGCACAAAAACCTGGTAAATAGGCCCTTCCTTGGGTGCCACGGGTTTGGGAGCCTCAGCGCTAGGCACATTTGGTTTGACGTCTTCGACTTTAGGGTGCACTTCCGCAGCAGTGGCCAGGCGGCTTACTTCCGGTGGCGCCGCTTCGGCAAGCTGCACCCCGCATGCACAGTGTTCGCCAGCGTCGGTGCGTAGCGAGTCAATCTGCCCGTTGGCCAGAAATGCGCTTCCACCCTGAGGCACCAGAACATTTTGACCGGTCAGCTGCTGCTCGAGACGTAAGGCTCCGCGATTGGTGCGGACGCACATCGCGCCGCTAGCCTCGAATCCCACGGTGATATCTTGTGGGCCGCCCCCAATGGCCACAGGCTGCGCCTGAATTTGCGGGGTGTACATGGTCAGGGCCGGTTGATGTTCGATGTGCGCGTGAATCGTTCCGGTATCGAGCGCGATGGTCAGCGAGCCGCCGGATTTGAGCACGGAAAAGTGCGCCGGTCCGCATATGGCGATCTGCCCGCCTTCCACCAGATTTATGCGCGCGCTGCCCGATTTGACGCGCACGTCGCTGCCGCTGTGCAGGATGGTAGCTATACTGCCATTGACGTTCTCTACGCTCATGGGCCCAGTTACAGCGATCGCTTCGCCTTCGATGGTGCCCACGGAATCGCCTGCCGAAGGATTATCGGGATGCGCGGCGGCCGCAAACACTCCGAAGAGCGCAACGCTCGCGGCACCGGAAAACAGCGCCATGTTGCGCCGCGTGTTTTGCTGTTGAAACGGAAACACCAATAATTTCACTCCCTCTGTATTGCGTGTCTTGACTCGCGGGAATTCTCGCGAAACGTCTCAGCCTATACTATACGACGATGGCTAACCCCGAAGCAGAGCAAGGTGCTACAAGTGAATCAGGTACGGCGCCGTCCCCGCCGTCGGCTCCGCAATCCGAAGGCGAGCCGGTAAATTTACATTACGACACGCGGTTGCCAAAGCTTCCCTGGTCGCGCCGCGCACAAATTCCGATTATCGCTGCCGCGGTATACAGTGTCATCCGCACGCTGGGGCCCACGCTGCGTTTTGAACCGTTGGGGGAACAACAGCCGGAACGCGTTTATGCTGGGGGACGGCGATGCATTTTTGCGTTCTGGCACCGCGTCATCATTCCAGTGGCGTGGTGGGCCAGGAATCGTGGCATCGTGGTGCTCAACACCACCGCGTTCGACGGCCAGTGGACGCGCAAGGTTATCGAGTGGCTGGGATTCGGCACGGCGCAGGGAAGTTCGACGCGTGGTGGGTTGCGCGGGTTGGCGGTGATGGCCAAGAGGCTTGAACAAGGCGTCGACTGCGGCTTCACCATTGATGGCCCGCGTGGGCCGCGATATGTAGCTAAGCCGGGACCGGTAATGCTGGCGCGCAAGAGTGGCTGCCCGATTCTGGTATTTCACATTGGCGTCGATCGCGGCAAAACTTTCACCCATACCTGGGATCATTTTTTGTTGCCTGCGCCTTTCGCACGCGCGGTGATTCTGTGCGCGCCACCCATTTACGTGCCGGCGGACGCGGACGCCGACGTGATGCAGGCGAAGCACGCGGAAATGCAACGGGAACTCGAGCGCGTTCGCGACATAGCCGAGGGCTGGTTTCAATTCAGCGAAGAGGAACGGCAGCGCTATCGAATCGAATTTTTAAAATAGAAAATATTTTATTTTACGGGACGTTCCGCCAGCTTTACCTGCACATCTATTTTTTTGCCGCCGCGGTACAGCGTGACCGGAACGGTGTCGCCGGGGCGCTTGCGGTTCAGAATTTTTCCTATGTCGAATTGATTGGTAACCGGCTGCCCGTCGATGGACGTAATCACGTCTCCGCCGATGGTGATGCGTCGCATTCCGGCTTGAGCGACTTGATCGCCGCCCTTTATACCTGCAGCGGCAGCCGGGCCTCCGCGCGTGACCGTTTCGACCAACAAGCCTTCCTGCACCGGCAGATCGAGTGCTTGCGAGAGGTAGCCGCCAACAGGCAACGTGTCCAAGCCAAGGAATGCGCGGTGCACGCGGCCGTCGGTGATCAAGTCGTTGGCGATACTTTTTGCGGTGTTGACCGGGATGGCGAATCCGATGCCCGCGGTGGTTCCCGACGGAGTATAGATCGCGGAGTTGATGCCGATCACTTCGCCGTGGGAGTTGATGAGCGGGCCACCGGAATTGCCGCGATTGATGGCGGCGTCGGTTTGAATGGCTTCATCGATGAAAGTGGTTTCGCTGGTTTGTACCGTGCGGCCCAGCGCGCTAACCACGCCAGTGGTCAAAGTGCTTTGAAATCCGAAGGGATTACCGATGGCCAGGACTTTTTGCCCCACCTGCAAACTATTTGAATCGCCGAGTGGTAAGGTGGCCAGATTTTTTCCGTTGGGTTCGATTTTCAGTAACGCAACGTCATTGCGTTGATCGGCGCCAATAAATTTTGCCGGGTAACGCGATTGATCGCCTAAAACAACTTCGATGGATTGTGCTTCCTGCACCACGTGAAAATTCGTGAGGATGTAGCCGCGCTTGTCGATAATAAAGCCGGAGCCCGCGCCTTCCACCGGAACAGGGTCCATGAAGAAATCATATTGCGTGGCTTTGGTGAGCACGTTCGCGACAGCCGGCGCGGTTTGCCGGTAGACGCGCACGTTGATGGATTCATCGACGGTGAGCGCCGCATCGCGTTGCGAAGTGTTGGCAGTCAAGCCGCCAGGCTTCGATGAGCTAATGGGCACGGCTCCCACGTTTACAGGTTGCCGCGCTCCCCAGCGCCCTCCAGCCCAGTAGGCGGCCAAAATGATCACCAAGGCGGCGAGAAAAAGACGGATGGCACTGGAGGATCGCGATATGGTCATGTGTGGTTGCCTTCTTCAGTTTCCATGGGGCGAAGCCTTAATTCTTTATTGATTTTAACGCCGGCCGGCCATGGACTGCTTGGAAAAATCTTCGA
This sequence comes from Candidatus Acidiferrales bacterium, assembly GCA_035603415.1. GTDB lineage: Bacteria > Acidobacteriota > Terriglobia > Acidiferrales > UBA7541 > Acidiferrum. The sequence goes on along the minus strand of DATNKL010000031.1, from coordinate 2,817 downwards.
GTCTCGCCGACAGCTGGAAAAACTCCGCTGATTATTTCACGATCTCCGGCCGAAGCATTTTCAAACGGTTGGACGCACTTCGCGAAGTTTGGTAGCGAGCTGCTCGACTTGCTCACGCGTTTCCGCGAGCGAGCCGGAGCAATCGATTCTCTCGGTCGCATGGCCTAATTTCTCTTCCACGGGAAGTTGCGAGGCGATTCTGCGGCGAGCTTCCTCTTCGGTGAAACCGCGGGCCATCAATCGTGAAATTTGCTGCTCCGGCTCGCACCATACCACGACCGCGCCATCCAGCTTTTTATCCAGCCCGGCCTCCACGATCAGCGCGGCTTCCACAAATGCGGCGTTTTGCGATCCGCTGCGCTCCAATTTTGCAAATTCGGAAACAATGTACTTCTCCACACGAGGATGCACGATGGCGTTCAGTTGCTTCAGTTTGATGGGATCGGCGAAAACAATTTTGGCCAGGGCCACGCGATTAATGTTGTTGTCGGCGTTCAGAATGGATCTGCCGAATACGCGCACAATTTTATGATGCGCGGGATAGCCAGGTTCGATGAGCATGTGCGCGATGGAATCGGCGTCGAGTACCGTGAAACCCATTTCTCGCAACATGGCGCTTACGGTGCTCTTACCGCTGGCGATCCCGCCAGTAATCCCCAGACGAAGCATGAACAATTCTATCGTGCGGTGACGCTGGATTGCGGCTGTTTCGTGGCTGATTCTCCGCGGCGCAGACGTGCAGCTTTTACTGTATTGCTCATGAGCATGGTTATGGTCATCGGACCGACGCCGCCCGGAACGGGGGTAAGCGCGCCGGCTACGTTTATCGCGTCGGGATGCACGTCGCCGACCAGCGCGGAATTTTTGGCGCGGAATTTTTCCAGGCGTTGGGGCATGTTGCGGAAAAGGCGCTCGGCTTCGGAGGGATCGGTGACGCGATTGGTGCCTACGTCAATTACGGCTGCGCCGGGCTTTATCCAGTCCGCCCCAACGTAGCCGGCTTTGCCCATGGCGGCCACGATGATGTCGGCGCGGTGCACAGTTCCGGGCAAGTCGCGCGTTTTGGAATGGCACATCGTTACGGTGGCGTTGGCATGCATCAACAGCAGGGACATGGGCTTGCCTACGATGTCGCTGCGTCCGAGGACCACTGCGTTGGCGCCTTCAATGGGGATGTTGCTGCGCTTTAGGAGTTCCATACAGCCCGCGGGAGTGCAGGCCACGAGTCCGGGACGGCCACTGACCAGGCGCCCAAGATTCATTGGATGAAATCCGTCGACGTCTTTAGCAGGATCCACGGATTCAAGGATGAGTTTGGTATCGACCTGTGGCGGCAGTGGGAGCTGGATGAGGATGCCATCCACGGCGGAATCGCCGTTCAAGTCGTCGACAAGTTGCAGCATTTCGCGGGTGTTTACCGTTGCCGGCGGGGTGTGCATCCAACTGGCGATGCCGAGTTGTTCGCAGGCGGCGATTTTACTTTTTACGTAAAGCTGCGACGCAGGATTGTCACCCACCAGGACAGCAGCGAGGCCCGGACGCGTGCCGGATGAGGTCATGGCCGCGATTTCATTTTTTAGCTCGGCGAAAATTTGGTCGCGGATTTTCAGGCCATCGAGGATGCGCGCAGTCATGTGCGGGGGACTCCTGTGAGGAACAAGAAAAATCATAGCACATAGGAAACGAGGGGCTGGCCGCGCAGAAAAATGAGTGAGGCCCGGTACCAGTTGAAAATGAACGCGCTAAGCGCTTTGTTTGAGGAAAAAATGTCGGCGCGTCGACATTTTGCATAATCATTCGAATGACGATTTACGAAAACGGTGGGAAAAACGGATTCAACGATTGGATATTGCTTGGGTTCTGATTATTCCTTGGACCACGGCGGCATGACGCCGGTCATTCGTGCGTAGGCGATCAGTTGACCCATGTGCTCGTTGGCATGGACGATGATGCGAAGATACATGCCGTCCACGGTTGCGTTTCGATCATAGATTTTCACGGAGCGCTTCAAATCTTCGGGTGTCTCTGCTAAATGAGCCGTTTTGACGGCCTGCAAAGATTTTTTCAGCCAATCGATGACTTCCGGTTTTGCGGTGACCGTCTTTTCCATTTTCATGTCCAACCCCGCGGGCATCTTGGGGCCGGTAATACTGAGCAAATAAAAATTGGCGATCGCTACGTGCATGTAAACTTCGCTGGTAGAGCGCACGCCGGATGCTGGGCGCCACGAGAACTTTTCCGCAGGGGTGGCTTCGGCCAGCGCGATCAGCTGCTGCGAGACATGCAGCCACTCACCGTCATAACCCTGCCAGATGCCTTCCGGCGCTTGAGCGGGCCCGGCGACGGCGCTCAAAGTAATGAACAGCAAGAGTAGTAGCGCTTTCATGATCATCTCCTTCCGTTTTCTATTGCCACACACCCCGACAAAGCGACCGCATTCTATATCTTTGACGGCGTCATCGGAAAAGCAATTCACTATTCTCCACTGTATATCTGTACTGTAATTATCAAAATCGCTATATGCTGCTCACGTCCAGTAGGAGTCGAACCATGATGACTCGCCTTTCTATCTCCAATCGACAGAACATTCATATTGCCACGTGTCTGCTGTTGTTCTTCTTACTGGGGCCACCGCGATCTCTCGCACACGACGAGTGGTATCGCGGCCTGGACTTGGAATCTGTCCTGGCCGACTCCGGCCTTGTGCTCCTGGGGCGCGTCACGGATGTCAGCGAAACCAAGATTGGCGTGGGAGGCAAGGGCGAGAGCGCTCTGCTGCAGTACAAATTCGAACCGGTCTTAGTACTTAAGGGGGTG
>DATNKL010000100.1:0-3216 GCA_035603415.1 Candidatus Acidiferrales bacterium | reverse complement strand
CTAGTCGCAAGTTAATCTGGAAGTTAATCTGGAGCTCGCGTTCCAGAAACGGGGTTCGAGCAGATGGGAGCGCGAACAGCGCTTCGTCCAACCGCATTTCCTCCAACCGGACTTCTGGCCCGTTTGGAGAGATTTCCTTTTGATAAAACGCATCCGCAGGTTCGCACGCCATTCGGATGATGCTTCGTTCCTAACCGAGCACATCGCCCGAGCCTTCAGTCGCCGCTGATCGCGGGCACGATGGAAACTTCCGCCCCCAGCCGGAACAGCGGTTGGCAGGACACGACAACCTAAGCTCAGCGCCGTGAACGAGGCGACCCCGTGAAAACATCGATGCAACGGGAGCAGCCTAAGATTTGAGAATATTCTCAGAAATGGCGAGCGATGCAGTGCGAGGCTCAAAGCAGGGCTTAACACGATTGAATTGGTTTGGATGGTGCCAGCAGCAGAGAAAGGTATCCAAGAAATCGCCTGAAATGAGAAGATGCATTTGATTTCGCCAGAGCAATCAAAATTGTCGGACAGACTACGGCCTCGGGGCCGCGCTTTGGCGCTTCGCGAGGTGATTCGTGGGACAAGCACTGAACGTGCACCGGCTGCACTTCGCGTTCACGATCACGTTTCACTACATTTTTCCGCAACTGACGATGGGCCTCGCGCTGCTGCTTGTGTATTTGAAGACGAAAGCATTGCGCACGGGCGATGAGGACTACAACCGCGCGGCGCGATTTTGGGGGCGGATCTTCGGGATCAACTTTGCTGTGGGCGTGATCACGGGCATCCCGATGGAATTTCAGTTCGGAACGAACTGGGCGGCGTTTTCGAAAGCGGCAGGCGGCGTGATCGGCCAAACGCTGGCGATGGAAGGCGTGTTTTCCTTTTTTCTGGAGTCGAGCTTTTTGGGATTGTTTTTGCTCGGCGAGAAAAAACTCGGACGCATCGGGCACTGGTTGTCGGCTTTTCTGGTTTTTCTGGGCTCGTGGCTCTCGGGATATTTCATCGTCGCGACGGACGCATGGATGCAGCATCCGACTGGCTACCGGCTCGGCGTCAACGGCGAGATCGAACTCGCCAGCTTCTGGGATCTGCTGCTGAACAAGTGGGCGTTATGGCAGTACGCACACACGATGCTGGGCGCAGTGCAGACCGGATGCTTCGTGATGGCGGCGGTAGGCGCGTTTTATTTGCTGACAAAACGCGATGAAATTTACGGCCGCACGTTTGTGAAAGCGGGTGTGCTGGTGGGCGCGATTGCGGCGCTGCTGCAACTTTTTCCAACCGGAGACATGCAGGGAAAACTCGTGGCGAATCATCAGCCGGTGACGCTGGCGGCCATGGAAGGACTGTTCGAATCGCAGCGGGGCGCGCCGCTGGTGATCCTCGGGCAGCCCGACGTGGAAAAAAGCAAGCTCGACAATCCTTTGGTAATTCCGAACATGCTCAGCTTCCTGACGTACCGGCAGTGGCGCGCGGACGTGAAGGGCCTGTCCGATTTTCCGCAGACGGAATGGCCGGATCAGATTCCACTGCTTTATTACAGCTATCACGTGATGGTAGGGCTGGGCACGATCTTCATTGCAGTCATGCTTGTGGCGGCGCTGCTTTTGTGGCGCGGAACCTTGTACGATTCGCGATGGATGCTTTGGTCGCTAATGCTGTGCGTGCCGCTGCCGTATATTGCTAACACGGCGGGATGGATGACCGCGGAATTGGGGCGGCAGCCCTGGCTGATTTATGGATTGATGCGCACGGCGCAGGGAATCTCGCCGCGTGTGGCGGCGGGAAATGCGTGGTTCACGCTGATCGGGTTTATGGGGTTGTACACCGTACTGGGGATCCTATGGCTGTTCCTGTTTTACCGCGAAATTGAACTGGGGCCGGAACCCGGCGCGCGGCCGTTAGGCGAAGACGCAGCCGTCCTGGCAGCGGATTGAGGGGACGATGGAAACGATCTGGTTTTGCCTCGTTGCGTTCATGATCGCGATGTACGTGCTGCTGGATGGTTTCGATCTGGGAGCTGGCGCGATCCATCTGTGGGTGGCGAAGACGGATGAAGAGCGGCGGCAAGTTCTGGCGAGCATCGGCCCGGTGTGGGATGGAAACGAAGTGTGGTTGATCGCGGTGGGCGGAACGATGTATTTCGCTTTCCCCGCGCTCTATGCCAGCGGGTTCAGCGGTTTTTATCTGCCGCTGATGATTGTTTTGTGGCTTCTGATTCTTCGTGGAGCGTCGATCGAATTCCGGAATCACATCAAAAGCGCAGTGTGGGATCCGCTGTGGGATTTTCTTTTCTGCGCATCGAGTCTGCTACTGGCGGTATTCTTCGGAGCGGCGCTGGGCAATGTAGTGCGCGGCGTCCCGCTGGATGCCAGCGGTTATTTTTTCGAGCCGCTGTGGACCAATTTCCGCCTAGGGGAAGAAACTGGAATCTTGGACTGGTACACGATTCTCGTCGGCGTGCTCGCTTTGCTCGCGCTGGCGATGCATGGCGGGCTCTGGGTGCAAATGAAAACCAGTGGCGCAGTGAGTTCGCGCGCGGGAAAACTGGCTGGGCGAGCCTGGTGGGGCGTGATTGTTTTGACGACGCTAGTGACGGCGGTGACATTCAAGGTGCAACCTCAAGTGAAGGAAAACTTCACGACCTGGCCCGTGGGATTTGTTTTCCCGCTGCTTGCAGTCTCGGGAATCGCCGGAGTTGTTTTCGAATTGCGAAGACGCAATGAAAGAAAAGCATTCTTCGCGTCCTGCGCCTACTTGACGGGGATGCTGACGAGCGTCGTTTTCGGCGTATATCCGATGGTGCTGCCCGCGCGGAATACAGCGTACTCGTTGACGGTGAGAACCGCCAAAGCAGGTGACTACGGCTTGAAGATCGGGCTGGTCTGGTGGATTGTGGGAATGATCCTTGCTGCCGGATACTCCACGTACGTCTACCGCTCCTTCGCAGGCAAAGTGGTGGTAGACAAAGACTCGCGCGGATACGGTGACTAGGAAGTTGCCCGTGATGAACAGCTCCTTGATTAGACCGGTTGACTCAGGCAATTCGTCAGGTCCGCCCGCTGTCCGGAAACGGGGTTCTAGGAAGCTCGCAAGCGAGCTTCTCGGATTCACCTTCGCTGCTGTCTCAAAATGCGGGGCAGGTCACAGCAGCACGCGCACGAGTCGAAAACTGTCTCACTACAGGGGTGCAGTCCGCAAACTTGCGTCCACCTTGGG
>DATNKL010000196.1:0-8302 GCA_035603415.1 Candidatus Acidiferrales bacterium | reverse complement strand
AGCTGAACTGCAACAGAATGAGAAAAATAGGAACTCGTGATCCGGTCGTTGTGCAACGTAGATAATACCTCGGCCTCTCTGAAGGATCGCTTGTTGGCAAGTTTCGCCCTCTACAGAATCACGGATGCTTCCTCAAAATTCAGCCGTGGATTGCGTGGGTGGAGCTTGCTTGGATCTCCATAGCCCAGGTTGCAGAGAAGATTCACTTTCCACTTGCCGTCCGGAAAGAATGCCGCATTCAATTTATCTGCGTCGAAACCGGACATCGGTCCGCAATCTAATCCCAAAGCGCGTGCGGCCAGGATGAAGTACGCGGCTTGCAGTGAACTGTTGCGGAAGGCGTTCTCTTCAATCAAAGGTTTATTTCCGACGAAGTAGGAGCGGATGTCAGCCTGTGGAAAGAGCCTGGGAAGGTGCTCGTGAAATTCCGTGTCCCAGGCGATGATCACGGTCACAGGAGCAGCCATGGTTTTGTCGACATTGCCGGGCGATACAACAATGGGTAAGTCGGGGCCGTTAAGTATTCTGGGAGCTTCCTCGTTTCCGAATGAAGGCTCGGCAAATCCATCGCCGACTATTTTGGCGCTCAGCACGCAGCTAAATCGATCCATTAGTTTGCTGTAAGCCATTACCCAAAAGCACTCTTCGAATACTGGGTTTCTCACAGAAGAGGGTACTCGGAACTCGTCCGTGTGTATGTTTCGAATAGCGCGCCGCGCAGACTGCGCTCGTTGTCTCCCAGTTTTTTCGAGGTGAAGGCATAAAGAAGGGGCAAGGGTCTCCAATGCTGTGCACTGGCTTGAGTGCAATTTTGCTCATGACGATTTGCGTGCGTCCAATTCACGGCCAAGGTAATGCAATTTCTCTGCGACAAGCACTGGATTTGGCGCGACAACGTGCGCCTGTGATTTTGTCTGCGCGGGCGCGGATCGAGGAGCGCGTGGCCGATTGACTGGGGCGGTTGTGCGATTCCGGGATAATCCTCTCCTAGAGTTTGACGCTGGTCCTCGATTCACCAATCAAGGTCGCCTGTTGGATCTGAACGCCGGTATCTCGCAGAACTTTGAGCTCGGAACTGATGCGTCCCAAGCTTCCTCTAGCAAACCTTAACTCGCTGAACTTGCGGCGCTTCACCAAAATAAACTTTTCTAGTAATTGGAAAATGTAACCGATTCTAGCCTAGCAGAACGGCTGTGGGTTTTTCTCTCGCACCCGCGAGGTCACTCCCAACGTGTCGAGGATGGCGTCCGCACGTTGGCGAGTATCTAGTTTTTCTCAAATATTAGAAAATAGTGATAGGGAAGGAACTGAAAGTCCTTGACGAATTTGAAGCTGGCCTGTTCGGCTTCACTGATGACTTGAGAAGGCGGCACCAGTTGTTCGGGCTTATGCGGCGCGTGCGGACTATCGGGAGGATAGTCGATGATGGCCATGCGGCCATGTGCTTTGACGGCTGACGCTAGTTTTTTGTAAAACTCAACGCGATGATCGATGTGGTGAGTGGTATCGCAAAAAAATGCCAGGTCCACGGCATTAGCGGGCAGCATGGGATCGCCTGGCTGCGACACGATAGTGACAATGTTGTGTAAGCCTTCTTTGTCGGCGCGCTCCTTTAAATAACCGAGAATGTCGGCGGCCACATCTACGGCATACACTTTCCCGTCGGGCGCGACAACTTTGGCGATGCGACGACTGAAGTAACCGCTTCCGGCGCCGATGTCGGCCACCACCTCACCGGGTTTCAAATCCAGCGCTTTGACCACCTCGTCGGGCTTTTGCCACTCGTCACGCTGAGCGCGCTCCATGGTTTCGATGCGGCTCTCCAGCGGGCGGTCCTGGGTTGGTGGCGGCATGGTTTTTTGCTGCGCGCCGGCGAGCGCGGAAAAGAGAAAGAGCAAGGAAAGCGTGGGCAAGCCGATCCTAGTCCTAATGGTGAAGTGCATCAGCAAACCTCCGACTACCTGGTGACGATTTTTTCCACGTCGGTGCAAGCCATGTGCATGGACTTCAATTTCTGTCCGTAATTTGTAAGTCCCAGTTTGCCGGGAACGATGGTGTGGCAAGTCGTGCAGCCGAATTGTTCGAAATGCGCCACTTTGCGTTTTTCATCTTCGGTGCGGTTCGCGGGTTTTACTTGCGCGATGACGTTCATGGAAGTGAGCAGCGAGATGCAGCCTTCGAAACCCTTTCCGACTTCCTTGCCGCGTTCGTTGAATCCGAACTTCCCATCCGCGCCCATGGTGTGGCAATTGTTGCAGTGATGATGTTCGAAGACGTAGGCGGCGAGCTCCTCGGAAGATTTGCCGGAGAGGGCCGCGTCCTCCTTAGGCTTGGCGTTGTTATGCGATTGCCCCTCAGCGGTGGATGGAATCGCCGAAGCTGCAGGAGAAATATTCGCTGAGCCTGCGGAGGAAAGCGCAGCCAGAGCAAAGCTGCAAGACAGTATGGAAAAAAGTGCAAACGTGCACAGGTGCCCTTGGCGTGCAAAAAATGAAGCGGCCCGCGCGCGTATTTTGTTACTGGCTTTTTGTTTTTCGTTCATGCTGTTCCCCGAATTCCTCTCATCGGCCTTTAAACAATGTTACTGACTTCATATAATTGCAAAATGCGGCTCTGGGAAAAACTTATTCCTGCGCCTGATAAATCCACACTTCTGCGCTATGCCCCTGGCGGCCGGGCACGGCCAGATAAAAGCGGTCGCGGCCTTTCTGGCCAATCCTCGACGCGTAACCTGCGGTACGGGCACCTAATGAGGAAGGAATTTCCGCCAGCAGGTCATAATGGTCCGCATCGTTTTGCTGAAAGACGCTTACAAATCCTTGGCCACCGGGAACGTACACGCGCTTATAGGTCGCATCGTAATAGAGATCGTCGGAATCGGCGGCAATGCGCATAGTGGCGATCACGTGGCCCGTGGTGGTATCGAATACCAGCAATCGCGGCGGAGTGCGGCTACCCACAAAGAGGCGATGGTTGGCTTCGTCGAGCGCCATCGGGAAATTACCCTCGGTGTGAGTCAAAGGCCATTTCGCAATCGCGCGAGTGTTCCGGTTGATCACAGCGATCTCATGGAGATCAGGCAAATTCACAAAAATGGCCGGTCCCGATTTTTCCAATTGGAACGATTCCGGATGCGCGCCAAACTTATAGTCTTCCGACAGACGTTGATTCGTTTTGGCGTCCACGACCGCGATTCCGGCGGATTCTCCATCGCCGTGAGCGACGTAAACGCGCTGACCGGTTTCATCGTAGCGCAGATTGTCGACGTCACCATCAAAGGTTATGGAGGTCAGCAGGTCGAAAGAGGTTCCATCGTAAACGTATAATTTTCCGTCACGGCTCCCCACAAACAGTTTCTTGAGGGCCGGTGCGTAGGCGGCGCCTTGCGGATGAGGAACCGCGTTAATGGTGTGGATTCGTTTTTCGCTGAGCGTCTCGAGCACCTCAACGGTATCGTTGCCCACAACACAAACAAATAAGCGTCCACCGGGATCGATGGCAAAGTGGTCGATGCGGCCTTCCACGTTGGGCATGCCAATAGTGTCGGTCAGAATAAGTGGAGGATCGGTGCGGGGCGGCAGTTGTTCCTGAGCGGTTACGGGGAGGTAAGCGACGGCTGCCACTATTGTCGTCAGGGACAGAACGTGGAATCGCGAAAAAGAGCTGCTCGCGAAGATCATCGGCGATTGCTCCCGGCTGACTGGTCGGCTGGTTTTTCCAGCGAACGGGAATCTTTGGAAAAGAATTTGGGTGCGAGAAAAGTAAACAAGCCATTGCGTACGCCGTCGGTCACGAATACTTCGCCGCCTTGCGGATCGATGGCTACGCCGGCTGGATGTACGAGAAAGCTTCCGGCACCCTTGATGATTCCGCGGGGAGGAACGTCGCCGTTGTCGTCGATGCTCCACATGCCGACGAATCCGGGTGCGCCGGTATTCCATGGTGAAGGCAAGTCGGTATCGGGCGGTAAATCTTTTCTGGGCATCTCCAGCGCATAGGGCGGATGATTTTCGTTATTGATAGCGGCGACAAAAACATTGCCGAGCTGTGGGTCTAGTGCTAATTGCCAGGGCCGGACAATGCCGGTGCGCGGGCCCGCGATCACTCCACGCGGAGCGATATCGCCCTGCGCGGTGCGATTAAAAATAAACAGGCCGGTGATGCCGCCTTTAACGCTGGAAGCGCTGGCGGCCACGATGCGGTCATGCAGGGGGTCGACAGCTACACCCACGATAAAAAGCAAGCCGGTTTTTGGTCCCGCGATTATGCGTTTGGGCGGGGCATCGCCATCGGCATCGCGCGCGAAGACCAGCAAGCTGCGGCTACTGGTATCGGCCACGATGATCTCTCCGTTTTTTTCGTCGACGGCGAGAGTGTGCGGGCGAACCAGGTGAGTGTTGGGACCCTGAATGGTTCGAATGGGCGGCTCTTCGCCGTGAGCGCTGCCGCGGAAGGTCAATACAGCCGCGCCCAGCGCCACTGGCACGACTACTTCGTCATGGGTGGCGTCGTAAGCGAGCCCGTGCATGGTCCTGCTCAAGTGCGTTGATTGCCCTTCGATGATTCGCACCGGATTTGAATTTCCGTTTGCCGACCTGGCAAACACCGCAATGCGCGGCTGGCTTACTCAATTCGGAACGAGAAGTTGATCGCGTTTCGAATCGTAAGCTACCGCATAAGGATTGCCGAAGCCGCCCGTCGGCGTGCCTTCTGGAGCGTTTCGAATAATGCGCTTGGGCGCGACGTTACCATTAGCGGTGCGCGCGTAAACAGCGGCAGTATGGTCGCCATAGTTGGCGACCCAAATTTCGTCGTTCTTCGCGTCGATCGCCACACCCATGGGGCTGGAGATGCCGGTGCGGGGGCCACGAATGACGCGCAGCGGTACAGCGTCGCCGGAATCGGAGCGGCGGAAAATTACGACGGAATTATCGCCATTGTCAGCCACGGCGATTTCATCGTGCTGGTCGTCGAGATCAACCCCCATAGGCCAATTCAAGTGCGTGCGCGGGCCTTGAATAATGCGCACCGGCTTCGCATTGCCTTTTGCGGAGTCATCAAAAATGGTGAGCGATGGCGGGAGGAAATGTCCGCCGGCAGAGAGCGCTTTGGTGGACACGCCGGCATCGTATGCGGAATAAGACGCGATGACGGAAGAATTTCCGTGGTTGGCCACGATCAGTTCGTGATTCTTTACGTCCCAGTAAATGCCATGCGGATCGGCCAGTCCCGTATCTGGGCCTTCGATGATGCGCAGCGGTGCTTCCAGTCCGGCGGCTTCGCGGCGGTAAAATGCCACCATGCTGAGTTGTTGCACGGAAACTGCAAACTGGTCTGCGGCGGGATTCAGTGAAAGGCCCCAGGCTTGATGCGGCACATACAAGCGACGCTTGGGCGTCACATCGCCGCGAGCATCTTCATCGAACACCACGATGCGATCGTCCAGATCATTGTTTACCGCGTAAATTTCGCCATGCGCCGGATCAAACATTATTCCGGCGATATACCCGATTTGCGATTCAGGACCAAGGATCTGGCGGAGCGGGGCAGTAACCGCAGCGGATTTATCTCCGCCGGTACGATCGTAAACCAGAACACTCTTGCGATTCTCGTCGCTCATGGCCACGCGATTATTTGCGGGATCCAGAGAAATCCCGTTGAAGGTTGGATATGGATCGCTGACCATCCGGATCGGAGGAAGTTCGCCGCCCATTGGATCCGCGCTGGACTCCACTGCCTTTTCACTTTCTGCGAGGGAGGGAGGGAGGCACATCTCCATAGGCATGGACGCTGCCAACAGAGCTTCCGAGGAAGGAGAAACGGGAGCCGCTGATCGAAGATTGCCATCGAAGCTGATTATCGATACAGCGCCGGACAAAAACAGCAAGACCACCACTAGCGCCAGCATTCGCCGCGTGCCGTTCACCGCGCTGCACCTCTATCGTCAGTACGTGTTGCGAACCACAGAGTAACGGCGCGATGAACCAGGCGTGCAGAATTCACGCGCGCCGCAAGAAATTTAGCTGGCCCGCGAATCCGCGGTTTGCAGCAATCCGGCCCGGTCCAACACCGCATCCAGAATGGGCGCTTGTTGAGGGTCCAGAGAAATCAGTGGGAGCCGCAACTCCGGAGAATCCAGCAGACCCAGGCGGTTCATCATATATTTCAGCGGAATCGGATTGGTGTCGAGAAAGATCGATTCGTTGAGCTCAAAAAGTTCGTCGTGCAATTTACGGGCGGTGGGAAGATCGTCCGCAGCCACGGCCTTGTAAAGCGACGCGACACGCGTAGGTGCGAGGTTGCTGACGGCGTTCATCAAGCCCTTCGCGCCCACCGCCAGCATTGGCAGGCTGAGAGCCTCGAGCCCGCAGAAGATGCGGAACTCCGAACCCAAGCTGAGAATTAATTTTGTTACGAATTCCAGGTCGTTGGCGGCGTGCTTAATTCCTACCAGGTTAGGAGCACGCTCAGCGATACGCGCCACTGTCGAGACAGTTACTGTGACCGCGGTGCGACCGGGAATGTGGTAGATCATGAACGGAAGCGCGGTGCGTTCTGCGACAGTCGCGAAATATTCCACCAACCCGCGCTGGGAAGGTTTGCAGTAATACGGCGTCACGATCAGAAGCGCATCCGCTCCAGCGTGCTCGGCGCGTTTGGTCAGCTCCAGAGTTTCCGCCAGCGATTGTGACCCGGTCGCCGCCACAACCGGAATTCGTTTGGCGGTCACCTGCAGCGCAACCTTGAGCAGTTCGGTGCGTTCCTCCACGGTCAGGCTGCTGGGTTCGCCGGTCGTGCCGCAGACCAACACTCCGTGCGAGCCTTCGCGGACCTGGCGCTCCGTCAACTCCGCGAATTTTTTAAAGTCCACTTTGCCATCACGAAAAGGCGTAAGCAGCGGTGGATACGAACCACACAGAAATTTCTTCTGCATCTGAAGCATAACAATTTCGCTTTCCCGATTCGCGCGAAGCTGGCGCGCAGACCGAAATCAACAGGGTTTATGCGGCGCGATTTGTGGAAAAGCCTTCGTTCGCTCCCAGAGATTCGATTGGCTGGTCCAGACTCTCCTGCCAGAGTAAAGAGCCCATCCAGATGTTCAGTGGGCTGTCCTGGATAGTGAGTTCGTAGACGTCTTCCTCGAGTGATGCGTGATTGTGAACTGCCCAGCCCGGCGCGGAGAACATGAGATCGCCGGCCTTCCAGGGATAGCGCTTACCTTCCACCATGCTGAAACCTCTGCCCGCAAAATAATAATTCACCGCCGCGCCGACGTGGCGATGCGGCCGGTCCACAATATTTTTCGGCCGGATAGTGATGGCCGCAAAAAAATTGCTGGTCGTGCCGTTGGTGTGTTTCGTGTTGGGATTGTAGAGCAGGTACAAACGGCGTCCCAGATAGCTCTTTCCAAGCGCTGCGAGTTTGTCCAATTCCTGTTGTACCCGGCCCCACGGAAAATGCAGCGGATGGTGTTTGACCACATCCGGACTGATTAATTTTTCATAAGGCATCAACTGCGCGCCGTCATCCGAGATCTGAAATGTTCCGAAGGGACTCTGCGCGGCAGCGTGCTCATCCTTGAATTTCTTGGTCTTCTTCACTTCGGCCAAGGGATTTTCCTCGACAATGTACACTTTCATTTTTCTCAACAGCGGTGCATTGCTGTACGTCAAGCGGACCTGCAGTTCCTTGGTATTGTTTTCGTGTTCGTAGATGACCCATGACGGAGTGGTCCAAACGTCATATTTCGAATAGCGGATTTCTTTGCCATCTACGTTCGTTCGTCCGGCGCCCTGGATGCAGAAATTCACCAGCGAGGCGTTATGGCGGACCGGAGCGGTCTTCTCGCCTGGTTTCAAAACCGAGATGGAGACCTCAATGCCCGGAGCCAAGCCGTCGCCCACACCAGTCAATGGATTCACCACGCAGGATTCGCGGCGTCCGTTGGCCGGCGCAGGCAAACTCGCCAGGCGCTCGATCTCCGCGTCCATGGCTTCCTTGGGAATAACCACCGGAGGAATGAGTTCGATCTTTGGCTCGCTCGCTCCGCTACGATCTGCAAAATGAAAATCTTTTGATCCCATGTTCGTGCTCCTTATCAAGTCTTTTACTAGCCTAACGACTGCAAATACGGTCGAAACATTCTTGCCTCGCGAAATCCGCAAGCGGCTCTCCGCTGCGGCGTCCTCTATGTCAACTACTTGTCCCCAACGCCAAAGGTGACGGCACCGGCGGAGCCAAATCGAGCGCATTTGCAATAATCGCGTGCGAAAGATAACGGCCCACCAGCATGAGAACAGCA
>DATNKL010000133.1:0-2951 GCA_035603415.1 Candidatus Acidiferrales bacterium | reverse complement strand
CGCTGCGCGCCTTCATCTGTGATCTCGCCCAACCACAACTTATTCTCAGCGCACAAATCAATCCCATCGTGGCTGCGATTGATTTGAAACGCCGCCGCCAGCCGCCCCGGTCCGCGCGTCAAGCCCAGCAGGTCGCTGCAATCGCGATGTTTTTTCATCAGCTCAATGCCTTCCAGCGGCTCGACCGCCCGAATTAAAATCCCGCCCGCGGTACCCGCCGGCTCGCCGCTTACATTCAACATGAAATGCGCGCCATAATTAAAAAATACGTACGCATGCCCGGGTTCCAGATACATCGAGCGGATCCGCGGGGTCGGCCCGCGAAAATGATGCCCGGCCGGATCGCCCGGTGGATACGCTTCGGTTTCCACGATGCGCCCGCTAACCCGCCCCGCCGGCAGCTCGTGCACCACCACTTTTCCAATCAGAAACCGCGCCAGCTCAATCGTATCGCTGGGCAATTCCCCCCGCCGCAGCCGCCGAATCACGCTTTTTTCAGCTAAATGTTTTTGAGTTCCCACGGAGTAATTTGATCTGATGAATTTTGCCGCGTACTTCCTTCGAACTTCGAACACGAATCTCTAACCTCTAATTTCTGACTTCCGGCTCGCTATTAAATAGCCGCGCCAACTCGGCATGCTCCATCACCACCGCGGGATCGCGTTGAATGGCGTCGAAGTAACGCTTCTGAAAGGCGTCCCCGGACTCCGAGGGCACAAACAACTTCCGTGCCATGGCAATCGCGCTGCGCGTGTCCTCCGGCGTAATCGGCACTTCACCAGCAAGCGTTTCATCCAGCCGCACCACAAATTCCGAAATGTTATGCAGCCAGCCGAATTGCTGGTGATCCAGCACCAGACGGAATAATTCGCCGGTGGACACGTGTCCATGCTCGCGCTCGTAGTCCCGCCGCTCCATATCCAGCAGGGTCTTGTGCAACTTCAACAATACCGTGCGCAACTCCGTGAGTTTTGCACGATCCAAGGCCTCCGCGCCGTTGTCAGAAGGTGGGTTCGGTGTCATGGTCTGTCCACGATCAATCGTGATACCGCCGCTCGCCCACCGGCAATGCGATGTGCAACCGGTTTCCCGGGGGCGGCAGGGGACACGTCGCGTACGGCGTATATGCGCAGGGCGGATTTTCCAGGTGATTGAAGTCCAGCACTAGCTCGCCGGTCTTGGCCAGTCCATCGCTCGGCAGCGCGGTATACAGAAACCGGCAAGCTCCATAGGTAGTCGAAGCGCTGGTGGTATCTCGCAGTATAAAAAAAAGTTTCTCGGGTGCGGAATCCTCGAGCACCGGCTCCAGTCGGTACGTCTCGCCCGCGAGTTTGAATTCCGCCGCGCCCGGAACCGGTTGCGAATAATGTGTGCCCGCCAGAGTGTCCAGCGCCACCGTTTTCGGCGGATTGTACGGTATCCAATGAGCCGTAACCCGATAGGCCGGATTCGGCGCATACCATTTCAGCCCACGAAATCCGACTAACGCCTGCGATCTCGAGTCTTTCACGCGCAGAGCGAAGCGATCGCCCCTTCGGATCACGTACATATTCAGCGTTCCAATAGTCAGATGTGGCGCGTTCTTGTCATTGTCGGGATCGACCCGCAACACTTGCGATTTTGCCGGAACCCCAGCCACCAGAAAGTCCGGCGAAAATCCTCCGGCCGGTTCGACTAAGCGAACTGTCTGACCCTCTAACTGCAGCACACCTAAGCGCGCCACCTTGGTGCCCGCCAGATGAATTTTATTATCGGCGGCGCCCCCAAAAGAATTATCGCCCGGCTCGAGCCATTCAAGTCCCGCTAAAGAAAGCCAGCCATCGGGCTTCTGCAACTCGGCGGTATGTTTAGCGCGCCAGTCCAGCAGATCTTTCTGCCACGCATTGCGATCCGGCGAATCGGGATTTTTCGCGCGCGAATCAGTACTAGGCATATTCAAGAGCAGCACCAGCCCTGCGGCCGCGGCCAAGGAACGAAAGTCCATAACAAAGTATAACGTGATACATTCCGTGGCCGAAAGTTAGAGTGCATCGGTGCGGCCGCCGGGCTCCCACAAAGAAAAGGCTCGCTTGCGCGAGCCGTGATCCTTACTCAAGGAACGATGGTGCGCCCTTACTTGGAGGGCGACACCACCAGCTCATTTTTTACTGAAAAAACGTTAGGCACTCCGTTCACCCGCAAGTTGACGAGATTCTTGTCCCCCTCGCTATCCACCACTCCCACCAAAGTGACATTTCCATTTTTCACGATGATGTGAATCGACGGAACAGCCGATTCCGCATACCTCGATAGCGCGGGATCGCCGAAAATCACGCGATACACCGCTCTGCGTAGCTGGTCGTCCATCGGCGACGGTGGCAGCACCTCGATGTTATTCACCACCCTTCCGATACCTTCAATCTTTTTCACCACATTTTCGGCGTCCGATTTAAGCGTCGGCCGAACCACTTGCCCTTCCAGTATTACGGTGTCGCCTTCCACCTTGAAGGCCAGGTTGTCGAACACCGAATAGTAGGGCAGCAACACCAGTTGGTGACGCACTTCGCGGATTAAGTTTTGGCGTGGTTCATTCTGTTGCTTCCCTTGCGCGTGCGAAACGATCGGTACGACGGTGAATGAACTTCCGAGGAGTAATGCTGTGGCTATCCGTGTCATTTTCCCCATGAGATCCCTCCAATTTCCCAATTTGACTAACACACTAGTTAGATACAAGTTGCGTGTAAATTGTGTGCAGAATCGTGACTATGGGTGGCGATGTTACGATAGAGTCCGTGGATCGACCTTCATTTAGGGTACCTGCTGCGTGCCGATTTCTTCTAGCCGCTCTGCCTGGTATCCATTTCTCTGTGAGGAGCTTGCCTTGCTGCTGATCGCTCATCGCGGAGCCTCCGGTCACGCGCCCGAAAACACCTTGGCCGCTTTCAAGAAAGCGGTAACCTTGGGCGCCACCT
>DATNKL010000002.1:0-8410 GCA_035603415.1 Candidatus Acidiferrales bacterium | reverse complement strand
CTGGGAGTTTCGGGGCCATCGGGGAACTGGGCGAAGTAACGCTTTAAGTGATCGATGTCACGGCTCGGAGATGAAGAAATGGAAAATGAATTTGACAGATTTTGGCGTCATCATGGTTGAAGTAAAAGTTGAGATGTCAGAGGGAGATGAATTTCAACGTAAATGTCGGCGTGCCGACACTTCAAGTGTTGGTTTCGGATTGTTTTTGTACGAAGAGTGGTCGGTTAAATATAAGGTGCTGGTTGAGGTCGGAATATTTTTCTGACATGTGCGGCTGCTTAGAACGAATGGCGCCGCGTCGATAATTGAAGTGATGGTTGAATGTGTTTTTGTGATACCGATCGGTTACGGGCCTGAAGTATTGAATGTGATACGCGGGTTGCGGTCGCACATTTTGGTAAATCGGTGCCGGTATAGAAACCGCGGTCGACGCGCCGACATCGTAACTGATGGTTTAGGATTTTCGCAGAGGCGATGGTTCGAGAAACTGGCAGCACCGGATATCAAGCGGTGGTTGCGCGCTCGAACTGGAAGCGGCCAACCACGGTGATCAAATGAAATGTCGGTTCGCCGACAATGAAAGTAACGCTTGAGGAAGCATTAAGCGCATTCGAACCGACGCTGGCGATTCGAATGAGTGATGAGGATTCGAATGCGTGACGCTGATTCGAATGAGTGTTCTTACTGCGAGGTTTTTGCTGCTGAGTTTTGAAGCAGAGTTTTGGAAAGAATAAATCCTACATCGAGGGTCACAGTGAAAAAATGGGTGTATTTCTTTGGAGCAGGTAAAGCGGAAGGGAACGGCGAATGGCGCGATTTGTTGGGCGGGAAGGGCGCCGGCCTGGCAGAGATGACCAAGATCGGGCTGCCGGTGCCGGCGGGCTTCACGATATCGACGGAAGCTTGCGACTACTACTATAAGAACGGGAAGAAGTACCCGCCGGAATTGAAGAAGGAAGTGGCGCAGCAGGTGGCACAACTGGAAAAAGTCACCAAGAAGAAGCTTGGTGACCCTAAAGCACCGCTGCTGGTGAGTGTGCGCTCGGGCTCCGCGCGATCCATGCCGGGGATGATGGAGACGATCTTGAATCTGGGATTGAACGACCGCAGCGTCGCGGGACTGGCGGTCGCGACGAAGAATGAGCGATTTGCCTACGATGCGTATCGCCGCTTCGTGCAGATGTATTCCACCGTAGTGATGGAGATGTCCAAGGAGGATCTGGAGCACCGGCTGCGCGCGCTGAAAGACAGATTGGGCGTACGTGAAGACACCGCCGTCCCTGCCAGCGGGTGGAAGGAATTGGTGCGCGAGTACAAGGCGTTGTTCAAGGAAAAGACGGGTAAGAATTTCCCGGACGATCCGATGGATCAATTGTGGGGAGCAATCGGCGCGGTGTTTGGTTCGTGGATGGCGGAGAAAGCGGTGACGTACCGGCGTGTCGAAAAAATTACCGGAGTGATGGGCACGGCAGTAAACGTGGTGCAGATGGTGTTCGGGAACACTGGTGATACTTCGGGAACGGGGGTGTGCTTCACACGCGACCCAAGTTCCGGCGAAAAAGTTTTCTATGGCGATTATCTGGTGAATGCTCAGGGTGAGGATGTGGTGGCGGGAATTCGCACGCCAACACCGTTGCGCGAAATGGCTTCGGCGATGCCGAAGGTGTACGCACAACTCGATAAAGTTCGAGTAAAACTTGAGAATCACTACCGCGATATGCAGGATATGGAATTCACCGTTGAAGACGGGACCTTATATATGTTGCAGACGCGCACGGGGAAGCGCACGCCCGCGGCGGCGTTTCGCATCGCGGTGGACATGGCCACTGAAAAATTAATCAGCAAGGATGAAGCGATTACCCGGATCAAGTCGGAAGATATCGAGCGGCTGTTCTATCCGGTGATTGACGTGAAGGTGGACAAGAAATCGCTGGAGGCGCGCATCCTGGCTCACGGGATTGACGCGGTGCCGGGCGCGGCGGTGGGAAAAGTAGTGTTCTCGGCGCAGAAGGCCGAGGAGTGGGCAGAGCGGGCCGAAAAGGTAATTCTAGTGCGCCGGGAAACCAGTCCAGAAGATGTGGGCGGCATGGCTGTGGCGCAAGGAATTCTGACCGCGACAGGCGGAAAAACAAGTCACGCAGCGGTGGTCGCGCGCGGTTGGGGCAAGTGCTGCATCGTGGGCGCGGAGAAATTGCAGATCGACTACAAATCGTCTTCGATGGTGGCGGCGGGGAAGACCGTAAAAGAAGGGGACTGGATCACGCTCGATGGCAGCCAGGGCGTGGTGTATTCGGGCGAAATGCCGCTGGTATCGCCGAAGCTACCACAGGCGTACGCCACGCTGATGAAATGGAGCGATGAAGTACGACGGCTGGGCGTGCGCACCAATGCGGACACGCCGCAGGATGCGCGCAAGGCCAGGGAGTTTGGCGCTGAAGGAATTGGTCTTTGCCGCACGGAGCACATGTTCTTCACCGATTTTGAGCATCCCGAAAAGAGCCACGAGCGGCAACGAGCGATCCAGGAAATGATCCTGGCCGAGACGCGCGAAGCACGCGTGAAGGCGCTGGATCGGCTGTTGCCATTTCAGCGGCGCGACTTCGTGGGGATATTTCAAGCGATGGATGGATTCCCGGTGACCATTCGGTTGATCGATCCGCCGCTACACGAATTCGTGCCACACGAACGAGCCAAGCAAGAGGAGTTGGCCAGAGAGTTGGGGCTGGACGTGGAAGTAGTGGCGCGTCGAGTGGAGCAACTGCACGAAGCGAATCCCATGCTAGGCCATCGCGGTTGCAGATTGTCCATCACCTATCCAGAGATTCTCGAGATGCAGGTGCGGGCAATCATCGAGGCGGCCATTGAATGCCAACGGGGCAGAGTTAAAGTGTTACCTGAGATAATGCATCCGCTGGTTTTGGACAAGAAGGAGCTGCAAATTCTTGAGCAGGCCACCCGTAGAGTTGCGGATGAGCTGATCAAGAAGGCTGGGGTTAAGTTACCGTATTTAGTGGGCACCATGATTGAGTTGCCGAGGGCGGCGATACTGGCGAATGAGATCGCCGAAGTTGCAGAGTTCTTCTCATTCGGTACGAACGACCTGACGCAGACCACTATGGGCCTGTCACGCGACGACGCTGGGCGATTCCTGCCCGACTACGTGGACGAAAAAAAGGCCGGCATATTCACAGCAGACCCATTTCAAACATTGGACATCAAAGGAGTAGGAATGCTGATGCGCTGGGGTACGGAGCGCGGACGCGAGACGCGGCCCAAATTGAAGGTGGGAATCTGCGGTGAGCATGGAGGAGATTCAGAAAGCGTGAAGTTCTGCCACGAACTGGGGATGGATTATGTGAGCGCCTCGCCATTTCGTGTGCCCATTGCGCGATTGGCAGCAGCACAGGCGGTGATTGAGGGAAACGCTCGCGGAAAGAAAAAGGCCAAAGCGGCTGGTGGATAACATCGCCGGAAGATGGCGCGAAAGGCTTGCAGTTAGGATGTGACTTGAAATGTCGGCACGCCGACAAGAGCAGGTGATCTGATAGCTCAAGTTGTACTACAACCCAGAATCTACACGCTTCAACCTATTTACTATGAGGAGGGTGAGCGCGAGGATTGCGTCTTCACGGCGCAATCAAGTATGCTAGTCCCGATTTTGGTTCGGCAGGATTCGTAGTTGACGGTGACTGAGTCTTTTCGTCGGTTACTTGAAACAAAGCGACGTCCCCCTGTTACGAGCGCATCGGGATAGACTTCACGGGAACATGCCAAGACAAGCGGAAGCAAATTGGGGCGGCAGCCCCAGGGGGGCATGAACATGCGATTCAGTATTCTGATGCCGGTTCATAACCATCAGAACTATGTCGGCCAAGCCATCGACTCGGTGCTTGCGCAGACGTTCAAGGATTATGAGCTATTTGCGATCGATGACGGGTCCACGGACTTGTCTGCCGCGGTCCTGGCCTCGTACGGGACACGCATAAAGTTTCTGCAGCAATCCAACCAAGGACCAGAGGTAGCGCGAAATAAAGCAGCGGTGCTGGCCCAAGGGGAATATCTAGTGTTTTTCGATAGCGACGACTATTTATTTCCGTTTGCGCTGGAGACTCTCGACAAGGTCATCTCGAGTTTTGGCATGCCGACGTTGCTTATGGGGAGCATGGAGCGTTTTCAGGAAGGTGAGGAAAAGCCCCCAGAGGCGCCCACGAATCGTACGATCCGGGTTATTAAATATCCGGATTATCTCTCAAAGACACGGCCTGTGGGGACCATGGGTATCGTGGTGCGCAAGTCCGAGTTCGACGCGGTAGGAGGGCTTCGCAACAGCACGCCCGAAACCTGGTATTGCGACGATAACACCTTATTACTGAAGGTAGGGACTCGCGGGCAGAGCATCCTAATCGAGAGCCCGAGTATCTCCGCATATCGGCAACACGGCGAAAACAGTACTAAGAACACCGAAGCAATTGCCAATGCGCTGATTCGCCTGGCGGATTCCGAACGCGAGGGAGCTTTCGGGGGGAAGGAAAGAAGGGCGGACCGCTATGCATACATCGGGGGGCGGGCTGCGGCATGGGCGTTTTATCATTGCTGGCGGACTGGGCACCGCACGCTGGCCCTTAAACTTCTAGGCGGTACTGCGCCGATGGTGTCTATGGCGGTGATCCACAGATTCTTGCGAAAGTTTCGCCCCCCGGAGGAGGCAATTGTTGTAGAAGGTCGTTAAACCCGAGTCGTTGCACGAATACTTCGCTTGTACGCATTACTTTAGACTCTGAAGCCCCACGACGAATCGCGGCTAAAGGCGCGACCCCAAAACCGCAATTTGCTGGCTAAAGCGCGACCTACAAGGCGGGACCTACAACGCGCGGACGCCAAAACCAAAATCTGAAGTTTTAAGCTGAAATGTCGGCTTGCCGACATTTTGTAAATTCCACGCCGAAAGCGCGATCTCAAGTATTACTTTAAGTTTGCTATGTGGGTATTTTGAAGAAGAAGTACAGCCCGATAAAAAAGAAGATCAAGTCGGGAGACCAGGCTGCCAAAATTGGCGGGAGTTGTCCTACGCCGCCCATGGCTTCCATGAGGCGAGCGATGCTCCAGTAGCCAATTCCTATGGCGATGCCGATCGTCACTCCGCCAACCGCGCCACGTGCGCCCACCAGGAAAGCGAACGGGATAGCGAGCAACATGCTGACCGGCGCGATCAGAGGATAGGCAATTTTGACGTGCCACTGCACGGTGAGCCCTGCGACATCGAAACCGGCGCGACGCAGATCTTCGATGTAGCGATTGAGTTCAGACCAATTCATTTGGAATGCCTGGCGAACTTCGCGATTGAAATATTCGGGAGGCTCGGTGAGCTCGGGGAAGGCTTGCACGTTAAATTGATCGAAGCGGGTGATGGAACCGCCGGAAAAATCGCGGACCCAGCCCGATTCAAGCAGCCAGATTTTTTGCGATGCGGACCATTGCGCGCGCGTGGCGAAAATACGGCGGCGCACGTTGAAAGTGGCGGGATCGATTTCCACGACACTGAGGCCGCCGAAGAGATTTTGCAGCGGGCTGAAGAGATCGTAATTATAAATTTTGGAATTTTCGCCGAAAATCCATCGCTGCGGGTGAGTATACGTTTGCGGCGGGCGGCCTTTGATCTGGTTGCGCAAAGCGTCCTGGCGCTGGTTGGCGTAGGGAAGATAGGTTTCGTTGACGAGCAGCATAGCGGCGGCGAGCACGATGCCGGCAGCGAGCAGTGGAATAACGAGGCGATGCAGGCTGATGCCGCTGGCTTTAATGGCCACGATTTCGTTGTTCTTGCTCATGATGCCCAGTGTGACGAGCACGGAAACGAGCGCGCCGAGGGGAGCGAGGTTATACCCCAGATAGGGCGTCAGATAGCGAAAATAATTGATGACGATAAGAAACGCGACGCGGTGGCGCGCGATGTCGTCGAGCAACTCGAAGAAGGTAAAAGTCTCGAACAGAAAAACGAACACGGCCATGATGAGTGCGAAATAAACGGTGAAGCGGCGAAGAATATAAATGTCCATGAGCCGGGGGATGCTGCCGCCGGGAACCGGTTGATGAGAATTTCCGTTCACACGCGCGGAACCGTTGAGGGGCTGGCCAAGCTTTAAAATCGCGGCGGTGCGCGCGCGCGCTTTACGGCGAAGAAAACGCAATAGCGTTCTGATGACGCCGGTCGGGTGCAGCCAGCGGCTCTCGCCACGGAATTGTTCCATGCGCGGCAGTAACACGATGCCGAACGCAACGAGAATCAGGTTGGCCATCCAGATTCCGATCGCCGGAGGGACGGTGCCCTGGCGGGCGAGTCCAGCGCCGGTAACGAAAAGAAGGTAATATCCCGCGATCATGACCACCGCGATGAGGGAGTTGGCGGCACGTCCACCGCGGCGCGGTTGCGCGCCGATGGGTACGGCCACCAGAGCGAAAACCAAGCAAGCGAAAGGAAATGCCAGACGGCGGTGAAGTTCCACGCGAGATTCGCGCCAGCGAGGGCCATGATCTGCTATAAGACTGCGGAGAGAACGCTCTGGATTGCTGACCTGCCGCTGGGTAGCGGGCATGAGATTGTTCACTTCGATGGGCCAATCGCTCTGTCCAAAGGCGGTGACGGAATAGCGGTCTGGGCGGTCGCGATGATATTCGTGGGTGCTGCCGCCTTGAAGATGTAATTCGAGCGTGCCGCGATTGGGATCGGGAATGACGATGGCGCGTTCGGCCAGGGTTAAACGCGAACCGCTTTCTGCGCCGGTTTCGGCCAAGAACACACCATGCCAGAGAGTGCCGCTGGCGGCCACATCCGAAATGTAAAGTATTAGTTGAGGAAATCGTTCGTCGAATACGCGCGGTTGCACCTGGAAAGAGATCTGGGAAGCGATTAGATTGGCTTCAATGGAGCGAAAAGTTCGCAGCGCCAAAGGAGAAAGCCAGATGGTCATGGCCAGAGTAACGGCGAAGCCGGCCACAGCCATGACACCTACGGGAAGGAGAATGCGGCGGCGGCCGATGCCGAGCGCGGTGAGCGCGATGATTTCGCTGTCGGCGGACATGCGTCCGAGCCCGAGGAGTACTCCGATGAGCACAGCCATGGGAATTGTAAACGTGAAGACCGCCGGGAAGATGCAAAGGAACAGCTTGAGGATTTGAGAGCCGGAGCCGGTGTGACGGACGAATAGCTCCATGAGGCGAACCAACTGAGGGACGAAGAAGACAAAGGTGAAGACGATGAGTCCAAGGAACGCGTGGCGAAAAATTTCGCGGACAATGTAACGGTCCAATATGCGCATGAGCGAACGGTGAGTGTAACACGCGCGAAGAATTGAGACAGGAGCGGTGTAGAGGATGAATCGAGTGAATCTGGTGGTGTTGTGGCACATGCATCAGCCGCAATATCGCGACCCGGAAACCGGGAGGTATGTGCTGCCGTGGACGCGGCTGCATGCCACGAAGGATTATTTTGGAATGGTGAAGGTGCTGGAGGAATTTCCAGGATTTCACGCCACGTTTAACGTGGTTCCGGCGCTGGGAATGCAGCTGGAAGAATATGCGAGCGGCAACTTCAAGGAGCCGTGGTTTTCGCTGGCGTTTAAAAATGCTGACAAGCTGACCAGGGAAGATAAGTCCGAGATTCTGGCGCGGGCGTTTCAGGTAAACCACGAGCGGTTGATGTCGCGCTGGAAGCGCTTTGTGGAGTTGTATGAATGGTCGCGACCGGCCGATGGTGCGCAGGCGCTGGTAACATTTATGGCGCGCGATTGGCGGGACCTGCAGGTGCTATCGCAACTGGCGTGGATGGAAGAGTCGTGGCTCGAGAAAGATGAAGTGGTGAGCAGGCTGGCATCGAAGGGAAGAGATTTTTCAGAGAGCGATAAACAAGCGCTCGCGACTAAGGAAATTGAGCTGATTGGATTGGTGCTGCCTGCGCACCGGGAGGCGGCACAGCGTGGGCAGATCGAGCTGAGCACGACACCTTTTTATCATCCGATTCTGCCGCTGATTTGCGATTCGGATATTGCGCGGGTGGCGAATCCATCGACGCCGCTGCCGCGTCGCGCTTACCGGCATCCGGATGATGCGCGGGAACAATTGCGGCGGGCGCGCGAATATCACGAACGCGTTTTTGGAATGAAGCCTGCCGGATTGTGGCCGTCGGAAGGATCGGTATCGGATCAAGCGCTGGCGATTGCTTCGGAAGAAGGATTTAAATGGTTTGGCACGGATGAGGGAGTGTTGGGGCGCACGTTGAATGTCGGATTTTTTCGCGATGCGACGGGAATTCCGGCGAATGCGGAACGTTTGTATAAGCCCTGGCGGGTGCAAACGCCGAGTGGCGGCATCACTGGATTATTTCGTGACCATCATTTGTCGGACTTGATCGGATTTG
>DATNKL010000015.1:0-8924 GCA_035603415.1 Candidatus Acidiferrales bacterium | reverse complement strand
TGGTTGATGGGCAATCTTTCCACGTCGCTGCAACCCAGCGTGTATTGGATTTTGTGGCTGGGATTTTTGTTGGGAGCTGGGGCGATTTACACCACGGCTTCGGATTTAAATTTGCTTTTGTCGGGCGAAAAAGAAGCGATGCATCTGGGCGTGGATCTTCCGCGGGTGCGGCTGGTGGTGTATATCGCGGCGTCGCTGCTAACGGGGCTGGCGGTATCGGTGAGCGGGTCGATTGGTTATGTTGGATTGCTGGTGCCGCACGTAACGCGACAGATTTTTGGATCGGATCATCGCGTTTTGCTGCCGACGGCGGCGTTTGGCGGAGCGATCGCGGTAGTGATTGCGGACACGATCGGGCGCACGGTGGTGCCGCCCGCGGAATTGCCGGTTGGGGCGATGACGGCGTTGGCGGGCGCGCCGCTATTTATTTATTTGTTGCGCAGGAGAATGGCGTGAGCACGGTTGCGCGCCCGCTTGAAATGGGAGCCATGCGTTCGCCTGGCGAAGCATCGCGCGCAAATAACGAGGTGCGCTTGAGCGTGGAGCAAGTGAGTTACGCGTACTCGCCTAATCCGACGCAGGCTCCGCTGTTCACTTTGGAGGCGACCAGTTTTCAGGCGCGCGCGGGCGAAATTGTGGCGATCCTGGGGCCGAATGCGAGCGGAAAATCCACGTTGCTGAAATTGATTGCGGGAACGCTTGAGCCGCTTTCAGGGAGAGTGCTGCTGAATGGCTTCGTGACGCATTCGCTTACGGCGAGAACGCGCGCGCAACGAATTGCGATGGTGCAGCAGGAAAGTCAGCTGCTGTTTCCGGCGCGCGCGTGGGAGTTTGTGCTGCAGGGGCGGCATCCGCATGGGCGGGCGTTGCGTTTTGAAAGTGCGACGGATATTGCGGTGGCGCGAAATGCGCTGGCGCAAGTGGGCGCGGCGGAACTGAGCGATCGGTGGATGGCGGAGCTGTCGGGGGGCGAGAAGCAGCGAGTGATCCTGGCGCGGGCGTTGGCGCAGCAACCGCTGCTTTTATTGCTGGATGAGCCGACGCTGCATCTGGATATTGCGGCGCAGGTGGATTTGTTGCACGGATTGCGGCATTTGGCGGTAGAAAATCGCTACACGGTGGTGGTGGTTACGCACGAGCTGAATCTTGCGGGGGAATATGCGGACCAGGTGCTGCTGATTCAGCGAGGCAAGTGTTTGCGTGTGGGGCCGCCGGGAGTGGTGTATCAGCGGGAATTGCTGGAGCAGGTTTTTCAGACGCCGCTCAGCGTGGAGTTGGGGCCGTCGGGGAGGCCGCGTGTGAATGTGGTGGCGGACCGAGAGGGCCGATAAGATTTTCGCGACAAGCTTTTTGCGACAAGATTTCGCGATAACATTTCGCGACGATCATTTCGCGACTGGGATTTTGCAACTCAGATTTTGTAATTTAGGGCAACTTAGCGCTGCGGTCTTATGGCCGCGGCAAAACATGTCAGCCATAGCGGGCTTTGCCCCACCACAATCACCGCGGATTTCGCGCTCGGGAAGACGGTTAGTTAAAGTAACTTTCTCTTTAATTAAATAAGCCGTCGCCGCCGCGCGACTGTAAGGCGGAATTTAGGTTTCCGGCCACTACAGCGAGTTGCTCATTCAGGTGGGCACCGTTGCGGGAAGGCCGGGAGCCGGTAGAGCCGCCAAGCCAGGAGACCGGCGAAATCCGCAACCTGCTCGAGAGTTCAATCGCGCAGATAACCTTCAGAGCTCCCGCGCGAGAGGGAGTGGAGGATGAAATGAAATTATATGAATTTCTTCGGTTTTTTATTCTGCTATTGGTTCTTCTGAGCTGTAAAACTTCCTCACTGGCACAAAATAAATCGGCGGATGCTGCGATTTCCGGGGCGATTGTGGACGCTGCTGGCGGCGCGATTGGTGGGGTGGTTGTGACTGCGACCCGTGAAGGAGAGACCGGCCGGGTTGCGGCGTCGGCGACTTCCAAGCCGGACGGTAGTTATGGCTTGGCGGTTCCTGCGGGGCGGTATCGTGTGCGATTCGCGCGAGCGCCGTTTGGTCCGCTTGAAGAGGTTGTTGATGTGGGCGCGGGAGAATCGCGGGTCTTGGGTGCGCGGCTTACGCTGGAGCGGTTGTCTTCCAGCGTGGTGGTCACTGCGCAAGCAGAGCCCACGTTGCTGGAGCAAGCTACCGCGCCGGTCTCGATTATTTCGCGAGAAGAAATTGAGGCGCGGCAGTCTGTGGGTGTGGCCGACGCGCTTTTATTTGTACCGGGGGTTGCCATCGGACGTACCGGCGCGGAGGGAGGGACGGCTTCTGTTTTTCTGAATGGCGGTAATTCGAACTTTACTAAAGTGCTGGTCGACGGCGCGCCGATCAATCCACCGGGCGGCGCCGTGGATTTTTCCAGCCTTACGCTGGACAACATCGATAAAGTTGAAGTCGTGCGCGGCGCGGAAAGCGCGATTTACGGCACCGACGCGGTTTCCGGGGTCATTCAACTGTTTACGCATCGCGGGGAGACGCGCGTTCCGGAAGTTAATGTTTTTGCAGAGGGCGGGAGTTTTTCTACGGCGCGCGGGGGCGCTGAGGTTGGCGGGTTGCTTGGAAACTTCGATTACGCGGCGGCCGGTTCGTATTTAGACACCGACGGACAAGGGCCGAACGATAGCTTCATCAATCGCACGCTGTCGGGGAATTTCGGTTATCGGATTAGCGAAACCAATCAGCTGCGGCTCACGCTGCGCAACAACACCAGCAACGCGGGCATTCCGGGACAAACGCTATTCGAACCGCCAAGCCTGCACCAGAAATATGACCAGCGCATTTTCAGCGCGAACGCACGCTGGGATTTTTCCAGCGGCCCGCACTGGCATCACGAAATCAGCGGCGGTGAATCGTACACGCGGCAGCACAACGACAACCCGGTTCAGAGTTTTTTTGCCACCGATCCCAATGTGTTTTGCCCGCAAGCGAATCCTGCGGCGGTGGCGACTGCGGAATTCTGCGATTTCACCAATGACAGCCGGATTCAATACAACCGTGCCAGTGTTACGGGGCAGAGTAGTTATCTGCTCGCCAACTTTGGGGCGACCGCAGGGTATGAATATGAAGTGGAGAATGCGTTTCTATCGAGCCTGAACGTTAAGCACGCACGTCGGAATAATCAGGCGGGGTTTTTGGATTTTCGTTACCGGCCGGCGCGGCGCGTTTCATTGAACTTCGGTGGGCGTGCAGAGGCGAATGCTAATTTTGGCACGCGGGTAGTTCCGCGGATTGGCGGTTCGGTGGTAGCGCGCTACGGCGTGGGGATGATTGGTGACACGTTGTTCCGCGCATTTTATGGGCAAGGGATTAAAGAGCCGCGGTTTGATCAGACCTTGGGCGATAATTTCGGGGATTTCGGTAATCCGTCGTTGAAACCGGAATCAAGCAAGAACTGGAGCACGGGGATTGAACAGAAGTTGCTGAACGATCGCGTGCGGCTGACGGCCGATTATTTTTACAACAGCTTCTACAACATTGTGAGCTTTGCGTTTTGTGGCCCAGATGCCACGAATGCGACGGGGAATAGTTGCGGCGTGATTATTCCGGGCGCACCTGCAAGTAATTTTGGATTTTTCTTTAACACGGACCGCGCGCTGGCGAGGGGCATCAGCGTGAGCGGGGAATCCAAATTCACTCGCTGGCTGAACGTGGCGGGAAATTACACGTATGACGACACCAGGGTGCTACAGGCGCCAAACGCTTTCGATCCCGCCGAACAGCCAGGGAATCACCTTTTGCGGCGGCCGCTAAATTCTGGATCGCTCACGCTGAACGGGCGGTGGCGCCGCGTGGGGGTGACTATTGGTGGGTACTTCACGGGAGTG
The DNA here is from genome assembly GCA_035603415.1 of Candidatus Acidiferrales bacterium. Lineage (GTDB taxonomy): Bacteria > Acidobacteriota > Terriglobia > Acidiferrales > UBA7541 > Acidiferrum. The sequence goes on along the minus strand of DATNKL010000015.1, from coordinate 5,065 downwards.
CGCACGGATTCGGATTTTCTCCAGCTTGGTCTGACAAGGAATCCGGGGTACGCGCGCTTTGACGTTGCCGGACACTACGAAGTTGGTCACGGCGTTTTGCTGTACGCCCGGGCGCAAAATCTTTTTGATAAGCAATACCAAGACGCGCTTGGTTATCCGGCGCTGGGGCGCGACGCGCGCGTTGGGGTGCGGTATTCGTTCAAGGGCAGAGATTGATGGACGAGCGAGAGCCGGTTCTTTTTTGCTGGAGCGGAGGAAAAGACAGCGCGATGGCGCTGCACGCGCTGCAGCGGGAGCCGCGCGTGCGGGTGGTGGCGCTGCTCACGACGGTCACCGAGGGATATGACCGCATCAGCATGCATGGCGTGCGGCGGGAGCTGTTGCGGCGACAAGCGCAGAGTATTGGGCTGCCGCTGCACGAGGTGGTCATTCCGCCGGAATGCGTAAATACGATTTATGAAGCGCGCATGGAAGCAGCGCTGCGCTCGCATTTTGAAAATGGAGTTCGTAAAGTCGCGTTCGGCGACATTTTCCTGGAAGATTTGCGCGCTTACCGGGAGAAAAATCTCGCGCGTATCGGCATGACGGCACTGTTTCCGATCTGGAAGCGGGATAGCCGCGAGCTGGTCGAATCATTTCATGCGCAGGGGTTTCGTTCCATCGCCGTCTGCGTAAATCCCAAGTTGCTAGATCGCAGTTTCGCGGGGCGCGAGCTGGACGCTTCGTTCTTCGCGGATTTGCCGCCGCAGGTCGATTGTTGCGGCGAGAATGGCGAATTTCATACTTTTGCTTTCGATGGACCGATTTTCAAAGAACCGATTCGCTTTCAAGTAGGCGAATGCGTAGAACGAGATGCTTTTGTTTTTTGTGACCTCTTAATAGGGAAGGAGTACCAAGCGTATGAATCCGCAAGCAACAAAGCATGAAGAAACCATATTCCGCACGATGTTGATCGTGGCGATGATTCTTTTCGCAGCGATTCTTCGCGTCGTTCCGCATCCCTGGAACCTCACTCCCGTTGGGGCCATGGCGCTGTTTTCAGGAGCCGTGATCCGGAATCGAGTGATGGCGTTTGTATTTCCTTTGCTGGCGATGCTGGCGGGCGACTTGATTGTGGGTTTTCATATTTTGATGCCGGTGGTGTACGCCAGTTTTCTGATCAGCACGGCGCTGGGTTTGTGGCTGCGGGAACGGCGCAGCGCTGTGCGTCTCGGCGGCGTTGTATTGCTGGGGGCGATACAGTTTTTTCTTATCACCAATTTCGGCGTGTGGGCGTTCCTGAATTCCTATCCCAAGACGTTTGCCGGTCTGATGGCTTGTTACGCGGCGGGCGTGCCATTTTTTTGGAATACACTTGCCGGAGATTTCTGCTATTCAGCCCTTTTGTTCGGTGGATTGTTCCTGACGGAGCGCATGTCTCCGGCGCTGAGGCCCAACGTTTCCGCAATTCCGTAGCGCATCACTATTGAGTAGTCGGTCAGCTCCCAATGAGCGCGTCAATCAGGGAATAGCATGCGAGCGCGCGCACTTTGTTGACTTGCTTAGTGGCCCAACCTAACATCTGCTGCACATGTCCCGCATGCGAGGAGTGTAACCACTCCCCTTAAACGAAGGTGATGGTCGTGGCTTTCTTTCTGGTTGTTTGGCCGTTGCTGATACCGGTCACCGCCGCTGTGTATATGTTCTCTCTCGCTTGGACGAGAGGCGGCGACTCGCAAGAGGACTCGGTCACCGTTCAATACGACCCGCCGGAAAATCTCAGTCCCGCGGAATGCGGCGCGCTTTTGGCGAACGCAGTGTCGCCGCGCGACTTCACCGCCACGATCGTAGATCTCTCGGTGAAAGGCTATTTGGCGATTGAGCTGAGCGACGGCGGCAAGGAGCCCGGGCCAAACGTTAATCAGGATTACGTCTTCCATATGATTAAGCAGCCGAGCGAATGGAACAGTTTGAAGCTACACGAGAGCGCGATACTCCGGTCCATTTTCCTACCAATGAACCCTTTGCACATGTTAATGGATGCAATGTCCCACGTGAAAAAAGGAGCGGGGAATTCGGGCCCGGCCGGCATTCTCGCCAAGGTGCAAGAGATCGTGAATGGAAACTCACGGTTGCACGCTCTTTCGCAAGCGGGAGGCGAGGCTCGGCCGCTGGTCACGTTGTCGGAAGCACAAAATTATTTTTATCTTCACAAGACCGAACTTAGCGAGTATGTCTTCGACGAGTTGGTCGCGGGCGGGTACTATGCGAGTCGTCCGGACAGGTTGCGGCAGTTTTATGTAGGCGCGGGAATCGTAACGGGCATGCTGCTGGCGGTGCTGGGGCGATATGTTCCGGTGCCCGGCGCACTCCGGTACACCTGGATATTAAGCGGCGTTCTGACGGCCGTGATTATTGCGGGATTCGGCTCTTTTATGCCGGCGAGGTCGGTTACGGGCGCCCGAGCGCTGGGCAAGGTGCGCGGGTTTGTGGATTTCCTGGGGCGAGTGGAGAAAGATCACATCGAGCGCCTGGAGAGGACGCCGGAGCTTTTCGAGAGGTACCTGCCTTACGCGATGGCGCTCGGTGTCGAGAATAAGTGGGCGCAGGCTTTCGGCCGCATTACGGTGCAGCCTAAATGGCATCGAGGGCGAGGCGTCGACTTCTTCGCACCGGAGTTGGTCGAAGGCTTGAGCGGGATGTCTAATCAAACAGGCCGCGAGATGAACTCCACATTCAACTCTACAGGGGCTTGGGATGGGCAGCCAGAGCGTCGCGATAAATCTTGAGATTATTCTTGTCGACTATGACCGTGCCGGTGTCCACGGAAGTTGGGGTGGGGGACGCCAGGGCGGTGCGCCAGTCTTTGAACTGATGTACCGCGTTGTGGTGTAAGTCGTCGAGGAATTTCAGGCCGTAGTAACTCATGACATAGGGCTTTTGTGTGATCGTTGCGCTGATCACCCCGCGATCGATCCAGTCCAGTGTCTCCGGATCGTTATCGAAGGCCACGATGGGCAGCTTGCCTTCCATATTCACGCGGTGCAACGCTTCGGCGGCGCCGGAGCCTCCGGTGGCCTCCAAGCAAATAATTCCGTCAACTTTTTCTTTTTTCTGTAGTAGGGCAGAGACTTGATCAAAGGCGCTTCGCGCGTCGCCCTTGTCATCAAGAATCTTGGTAAGTTTAAGAGCAGGAAAATTCTTTAGCGCGTCGGCCACGCCCGCCAATCGATCATCCATGTTGCGCTGTCCCGGGATGGTGACGATCGCAAAGTTTCTTTGACCCGGAATGAGCGCCGCCAATTTCTTCAGACTCTCTCTGCCGGCTTTAAAGTTATCGGTTCCAATGTACATCACGCGTTTTGAATCGGGCACATCCGCATCCACGCAGATCACTGGGATGCCCTGTGCCACCGCCTTGTCAATATCGCCCTGAAAAATTTCAGGCCTGGCCGCCGAGAGGCAGATTCCCGCGGGCTGCTGTTCCACGATCTGGCGGAAAAGTCCTACTTCTCCATTGGGGTCGTAGGTAGTCGGACCGGTGAGTTCACCCTTTACTCCAAGCGCTTTGGCCGCATCCAAAAACCCCGCCTGCGCATCTTGCCAGTACGGCAAGTTAATATTCGTGGCCACGAAAACGTAGCGTTCGTTTTCTTCGTGGTAGGGCTTGGCACACGCAATCAACACTACGCCGACGAAAATAAAAACAGATACTAGTGTGACCCCCTGTCTAGTCATCGCAATTCTCCTTTTACATTCGGTCTGGCTCCCAAAACTGATGGCAAGATTATTCATCACGCAAACGCATTAACCGGCGCTTACCCACCGTTGGCACAACGCAAGTGCGGTCACACACCGTTTAGATGTACATGGCTCCTATCCCTCGCCACCCTCTTCACCAGGCGGCAGCATACAGGAATGCCACTGCTCGTCCTGAGCGTGAGCGTCACAGAACCATCTCTTACACGTCGGGCAGTGTACGGTCGCCGGATAATTGCAGGGCGCATCGACAGGTGAGACGCCTTGACATAAGCGCTCCTGGTCCTCGGTCTGGAGTTGCTTTTCTCCCACGGGTGCCACACACCTCGTGCCGACATTCTACGCTCGTTGGTCTGCACTAGGGCAGTTCTCCGTCTCCGGTGAACGCGTCGATCGGGAATCAGGTCGTAGAGCGTCCGTGGTTTGTTGACTTGCCATACAGCAAAAACGAAGATTGCGTCAAGTGGCGGACTCTTTTTCTTTCATCGGGCAGACTATCTCGCACTACCGCGTCGCGGAAAAACTGGGCGGCGGTGGCATGGGTGTGGTTTACAAAGCCGAAGACATCCGGTTGGGCCGATTCGTCGCGCTAAAATTTTTGCCGGACGAAGTGGCGCATGATCCTCAAACGCTGGAGCGATTCCGGCGTGAAGCTCGCACGGCATCGGCGCTCAACCATCCGAATATCTGCACGATTTATGAAATCGATGAGAGCGGCGGGCGCACCTTTATCGCCATGGAGATGCTGGAGGGCAGCACCCTCAAGCATGTGATTTCCGGGCAGCTGCGGCTCTGGATGTGGCGCATGGCAAAGGCATCGTGCACCGGGACATCAAGCCGGCAAATATTTTCGTGACCAAGGACGGTCAAGCCAAGGTGCTGGATTTTGGGCTCGCGAAGCTCACACGCATCGAAGCCGGCGCCGCCTCCTCCGCACCCACTTTGACGATGGAAGAAAATCTGACCAGTCCCGGCACGGCGATCGGAACTGTTGCGTACATGAGTCCGGAACAGGTGCGTGGAAAGGGGCTGGATGCACGGACGGATCTATTTTCGTTCGGCGTGGTGCTGTACGAGATGAGCACGGGGGTGTTGCCTTTCCGTGGAGAAACCTCAGGAGTGATCTTCGAAGCGATTCTGAATCAGACGCCGGTCGCTCCAGTACGATTGAATCCTGCGGTGTCGGCCAGGCTGGAAGAAGTCATCAGCAAGACGCTGGAGAAGGACCGCGAAGTCCGCTGCCAGTCTGCGGCTGAATTGAGAGCCGACCTTAAGCGACTGAGACGCGACACAGAGACGGGAAAGTTCACGACGCAGGTGCAGACTG
>DATNKL010000027.1:0-24900 GCA_035603415.1 Candidatus Acidiferrales bacterium | reverse complement strand
TCCCGCGGAGAATCTGGTGGTTGGTGGCGTGCCTAAAATTCCGGCTTCGCTAGCGGAGACTGCGGGCCGCTACGGGTCTTACCGTTTCGCGGTGGTTTCGGATTGGCATCCTACGCGGCGCGAGATGCTCATTCGCACGCGTTTTGCAGAAACGCCGCAAGTTCATCTGGTGAAAATGCCCGGAGGCGAACGGCAGCAGTTAACGTTTTATCCCGATTCGATAGCGGAAGCGCGTTTTCACCCCAACGGCGGCGAGTATTTTGTCTTTATGAAAGATATTGGCGGCGGGGAATGGTATCAACTGTACCGCTACGATATGGATAGCGGGAATGTGACGCTGTTGACGGACGGCAAATCGCGGAATTTGGTGGGGTCGTGGTCTTCCGACGGTGACCAGATTGCTTATGTGTCCACGCGGCGCACCGGACAGGATACGGATTTATGGATGATGAATCCGGCGGATCCGAAGAGCGATCATTTGTTAACACAGTTGAAAGGCGGCGGGTGGCAACCCATCGACTGGTCTCCGGACGACAAAAATATTTTGCTGCAAGAAGAAATTTCCATCAACGAAACATACTTGTGGCTGGTGAACACCGCGACTGGCGAGAAGACAGCGATAACGCCTCGGGACACGAAGGAAAAAGTGTCTTACGCGTCGGCGCGGTTCAGCAAAGATGGCAAAGGAATCTATGTGACCACGGATCAGGGCTCTGAATTTCAGCGGCTGGCGCTTCTGGATATGTCTGGAAAGAATCCAAAATTTTTGACCAGCGATATTCTCTGGGATGTGGAGTTCTTGGACATTTCACACGATGGAAAACGGCTGGCTTTTGTCACTAATGAAGAAGGGCTCAGTGTTTTGCACGTGATGGATACGACGACGCACAAAGAAATGGAACTGCCAAAACTGCCCGCCGGCGTGATGCAGGAAGTGCGTTGGCATCGCGATGGGCACGATTTGGCCTTTTCGCTCACCAATGCGCAAGGGGCGGGAGACTGCTATTCGCTGGATGTGACAAATGGCAAGCTAGAGCGCTGGACGGTGAGCGAAACGGCGGTCAAGACGGATGCGTTTCCGGCGGCGGAGCTGGTGCACTGGAAAAGCTTCGATGGAAAAATGATTTCCGGATTTTTGTACAAGCCGGCCGCTAAGTTTACCGGCAAAAGACCGGTGCTGGTGGTGATTCATGGCGGGCCGGAAGGGCAGTCACAGCCGATTTTTCTGGGGCGCGCAAATTACTTTTTGAATGAGCTGGGGATTGCCTTGATTTATCCGAACGTGCGAGGTTCGACGGGCTATGGGAAGACTTTTTCGCTGCTGGATAACGGATTCAAGCGTGAGGACACGTACAAGGATATCAACGCGCTGTTTGAGTGGGTGGGCACCAGGCCGGATCTGGATACTGAGAAAATTGCGGTGACGGGTGGCAGCTACGGCGGGCACATGACGCTGGCGGTTTCCACCTTTTATAGCGACCGCATACGCTGTTCGGTGGACGTGGTGGGAATGTCCAACCTGGTTACGTTTTTGGAGCACACTGAAGGGTATCGGCGGGATTTACGCCGCGTGGAATACGGCGATGAGCGCGATCCGAAGATGCATGATTTCCTCGAAAAAATTGCGCCCATGAATAACATCGAGAAAATCAAGAAGCCCATGCTGGTCGTTGCGGGAAAGAACGATCCACGCGTGCCGGTGACAGAATCAGAGCAGATCGTGGGCGCGTTGAAAAAGCAGGGGACGCCGGTGTGGTATTTGATGGCGAAAGATGAAGGACACGGATTTCGCAAGAAGCAGAATCAGGATTTTCAGTTTTATGCGACGGTGGAGTTTTTAGAGGAATATCTTCTTAAGTGAGGGCGTGTGCGTGGTCGATTTATTTCGTGGCTAAAGCCGCGACCTACAGAACGGATTTAATTACAGTGGGATGTTGCCGTGTTTTTTGCGGGGATTTATATCGCGCTTGTTTTCTAAAGCTCGCAAGGCGGTGATGATGCGGGTTCGGGTGTCGGCGGGCTCGATGACGGCATCGATGTAGCCGCGCTCGGCGGCCACGAACGGGTTAGCGAAGCGCTCCCGGAATTCCTCGATTTTTTCCTGGCGCATTACCTCACGGTTTGATTCTGACGCTTTATCCAATTCGCGTTTATAGACGATGTTTACGGCGCTCTCAGGGCCCATGACGGCGATTTCAGCGGTAGGCCACGCGAAGTTCGCGTCGGTGCGCAGATGCTTGCTGGCCATCACGCAGTAAGCGCCGCCGTAAGCTTTGCGGGTAATCACCGTGATTTTTGGAACGGTAGCTTCGGCGAACGCGAATAAAAGCTTGGCGCCGTGGCGAATAATGCCGCCGAATTCCTGCTGCGTGCCGGGAAGAAAACCGGGCACGTCTTCAAAAGTAATCAGCGGAATGTTGAAGGCATCGCAAAAGCGCACGAAGCGCGCGCCCTTTACGGAAGCGCTGATATCGAGCACGCCGGCGAGAAACGAAGGTTGATTGGCGACGAAACCCGCCGGGCGTCCATCCAGCCGGGCAAAGCCTACGACAAAATTCCTGGCGAAATGTTCGTGTACCTCAAAAAAATATCCGTCGTCCACGATGGCGTGAATCGCGTCTTTAATGTCGTAAGGCTGCTGAGGATCGTCAGGCACCAAAGTGTTCAGCGATTCGTCGCGGCGCGTGGGGCTATCGAAGGTGGCGCGGCGCGGCGGGTCCTCGAGATTATTCGAGGGTAGAAAACTCATCAACTCGCGAATCATGGCCAGGCAATCCGCGTCATCGCGGGCGATAAAGTGCGCGACGCCACTCTTTTCGTTGTGCGTCATCGCGCCACCAAGCTCCTGCTTGGTGACTTCTTCGTGGGTGACGGTTTTGATTACGTCAGGACCGGTGACGAACATGTACGAAGTTTCGCGGGTCATGAAAATAAAATCGGTGATCGCGGGGGAATATACGGCTCCGCCAGCGCAAGGGCCCATAATGGCGCTGATCTGCGGGATCACGCCACTGGCCAAAGTGTTGCGCAGGAAAATATCGGCGTAACCCGCGAGCGAGGCCACACCTTCCTGAATGCGCGCGCCGCCGGAGTCATTCAGTCCGATAAGCGGAGCGCCCGCGCGCATGGCCAAATCCATTATTTTGCAAATTTTTCGCGCGTTGGCCTCGGAGAGCGAGCCGCCAAAAACGGTGAAATCCTGGGCGAAAACGTAAACGAGGCGGCCATCGATGCGCCCGAATCCGGTGACAAAGCCGTCGCCTGGCGGGCGCTGAGTTTCCATTCCGAAGTCGACGCAATTGTGGCGGACAAATTTGTCCAGTTCCTCAAAACTATTTTCATCCAGCAGCAGGTGAATGCGTTCGCGGGCAGTAAGCTTGCCGGCTTTGTGTTCCTTCTCACGGCGCTCAACGCCGCCGCCGGCTTCGGCTTCCGCGGATAACTTGCGCAACTCCTCCATGCGATCGTGATGATTCGAGGTGGAAGCGGAGAGGGTCTTTTTCTTTTCAGACAAGCGGGCCTCCCGCGAGTGCATCTTCTTTTTTGCCAAAAATGCGAACAGCGAGATGCGTGGCGAGCCAGACCGTGCCGAGCAGGAGTACAACGCCGAGAAGCAGTTCCGCTGCGATGGCCACGGCGCGCTGCGCGGTGGATTGAATGGCGGTAACGTAAATGGTGGTCTGCACCAGGATGAACATGGCGCCAAGACTCATGGCCACGATCAGGATGGTGGTGAAAATAGAAGCAAAAATCATCTTCATAACAGGGGATGGGCGTCAGAAGTCATGCAAACAAGAATAACTCAAGTGGCCGGTTTGAGGCTCTGGCGATAAGCGTCGGCGACAAAGTTTGCAACATTGCGGGCGCCCGGGTGGCCGGCTCAGCGGAGACCGGACCAGTCGTCCGCCACGAGAATGGAATCGGTGGGATTGGAGGGATCGTACTTGACGCTGGCGGGTTGCCCGGCTACGAGTCGTTCGAAGCTGATCTGGCCTTCGAGACCGGTAATATCCTGAGCAGTCTGATAGGTGACGCCGGAAATGGCGTAACTGTACGAAACGAGCTGGCGCAATTGATTGCCGGGCAATGGCTGAGCGCCGAATCCAAAGAATGTTTTTGATTTCGCTGAGGGCTCGGGAGGATGCTCGGCGAATTCCACGATCTGGCCCTCCGCGATTCGCCCGATGTGGTTCAAATGCAGGCGTCGCTTGCGCTCGGTGACCTCGGGACTTTCCGCGGGACGAGAAAACGCGTAGCCGATCATGGCTATTCCGGCTACGGCAGCGGCCGCCATTGCCAGAATAATATTCAGGTCAAGGAATACAAAATTCAACGTCGCGACTCCACTCTAAAACTTTCGCAGGTATACGCAGGGGAATTCTGTGCCGCGGGCAACAACCTTGAAACAGGAACAAAAAGGTCGCGGCGCGAGAGACCCACGCAGCGTAGTTTACCGGAATCAACAGGGCCGTGAAGTTGCGGCTGAGGAGCATGCGCTGGATTACGCAACACGGGAACGAGGACAATTTTTAAGGCGAAGTTTTGGAAATTAGATCACCCATGAGCGCGTGAGACACGTGATGCCCGGGCGAGGCGATTAACTGGCGCGATGGTGAGGGTGCTCGAAGTGCGCGGAGCGTGCTTTCCAGATGCACCTTCCGATCCAGGAGACGGTCGCGGCGATCAAATACAAAACGGCGCCCAGCATGAAAACTTCGAAGGTGCTGTACCACTCGCGCAAAGCGGAGAAAAAGATGCCTAAGGTCCAGTAGGTGACGGTCAGAATGCTCCAGGAAATAAGACTGGAAATGAGCAGGCTGGCGGGTTCGCGGAAGAAACTTAACACCGGGATAAATGCGAGCACTCCCAAGATGGCCGCGGCTGCAAGATTGCGCTCCACGGAAATGCGCTCGAAAATCGGGACGCGATTGGCGAGATAGATCCAACCAGAAAAAGCGAAAGAGAGTCCGGCACCGGCGAGCAGACCGATGCGCACCGCGGAGTTCCTTAACAAGTGGAACTGTTGGGGCACATTAGTTTGCGGACGAGCCAACATGGATAACGGCTCCGACTTTGATGTAACCCGGAATTATTGCAATGGTTGCGCTATTTCTACGAGGGCCGGGGGACTTGGCGCACTTTCATTGCCTGCACGATCCACTGCCGTGACGACATACCAGTATCGGCGGACGGGCTGAACAGAGGTATCACGATAAGCGGGCGTAGGCAACAACTCCTGTGTTAGAAGCTGACCCCGGGTGTTTGGCTGCTCACTCCTATAGACGCGATAGCCGGCAAAATCGGGTTCCACGTTGATGGACCAGGACAGATCGACGACGAGAGCGTTATCTGTTTCGGCGGGCAATACCGCGGCGGAAATGGCTTGCGGCACGGCGGGCGGGAACGTGTCACGAGGTGTGACGATGAACGGCGTAGAGTCGGCGGATTCCAGTTGCACGCCATCTCGGCTGATCACGGCGCGTACGATGTAGGCGTAGGTCTTGCCAAATTCGAATGATTTATCGTTGTAGCTTTGTTCCGGTTGTGAAGCGAGAAGCTGGAGCTTACCGTTTAAATTCAGTTGCGAAACGTCAGGGTTGGTCAGCTTCGTGGAGGCCGCGTCAAGCTCGGCGCGATAAATATTGTAATGGACCGGCACGGTGAGCGGATCGCCAGCTGACGTGCGATTTACCGCAGCCCAGCTGAGTTCGATGGCAGGTTCGGTGACGCGAGCTTCGACGGAGGCCGCCCGCGCGGGCACTGGGAAAAGGCGCAAGGAAATAATATTGGAATTGGCGGAGGCGCGTTTTTGCGATAGGCGGGTGCGCACCGCGTAGATCGCGATCTTACCTTCCTGGGCTTTGGTTTCTTCGGGCGTCAGGGGATCGGTGAATTGAACTTTGTCACCGACAAAATATTTCTCAGCGAGGGCACCAGGGATGGTGTCGACTACGCGGAGAGATTTTAAATCGGGCGAGCCATCGGGTTTTGTGCCGCCACGAAGGATTTCAAAGGCGGGAGTAGAGAGCAGGCGGTCGCCGGTGATCGATCGGCCGGGCATTGTAAATGTGAGTTGCACGGCATCGCCTGCCTGATGCCCGGTTAGATCGCTGATGGCGACGGGGACTAGCGGCGAAGGCGGGACGGGTTCTCCGGGGGCGCCGCAGCCCGTGATGCCCAGCAAAACAAAACCAATGCAGATGCTGGCAAATATGCCGCGCGACATGCTGCCCCACAAAATGCTTGACGCAAAACTCTTGTGGGTTTGCCGTCGGAGTTTCGCGGGCGGAATGCTCACTCGATTGGGCTCTCCGTTTCGGAGTAATGAAGATTACAGGATGTAGCGGCTCAGATCCTGATTCTTGACGATGTCGGCGAGTTGTTTGGTGACGTAGGCGGCATCGATCTTGACGTTCTTTTTCTTTAGGTCGGGGGCTTCGAAGGAAAGTTCATCGAGAACTTTTTCTAAAATGGTGTGCAGGCGGCGGGCGCCGATATTTTCAGTTTGTTCGTTGACGCTGGTGGCAAAACGCGCGATGGCGGCAACGGCGTCGTCGGTGAAGACCAATTTTACGCCTTCGGTTTCGAGCAGAGCGACGGATTGCTTGAGCAATGCGTTTTTAGGCTCGGTAAGAATGCGAATGAAGTCTTCTTCTTTGAGGGACTGCAGTTCGACGCGAATTGGCAAACGGCCCTGCAACTCTGGGATCAGGTCGGAGGGCTTGCTGACGTGAAATGCGCCAGCGGCGATGAAAAGAATATGGTCGGTGCGAATCATTCCGTAACGAGTATTGACGGTGGTGCCTTCGATGATGGGCAGAATGTCGCGCTGCACGCCTTCGCGTGAAACATCCGGCCCGTGTCCCGATTCGCGGCCGGCAACTTTATCGATCTCATCGATGAAGATAATGCCCATCTGTTCGGCGCGTTCCACGGCAGTGCGCGTCACTTGATCCATGTCGAGAAGCTTGTTTTCTTCTTCCTGGATCAAGTATTCAAACGCATCGGCCACGGACATTTTACGTTTCTTTTTCTGTTGGCCGAACATTCCGGAGAGGACGTCTTTAATGTTGACGTCCATTTCTTCAACACCCTGATTGGAAATAATTTCAAAAGAAGGCATGGAGCGTTCGCGGACTTCGATATCGACCATGCGCTGATCCAGCTTGCCTTCGCGGAGCTGCACGCGCAATTTTTCGCGGGTACGATCTGTTTGTTCGCGTTGCGCGGTGACCTCCGCCTCGCTGGCTCCCGTTGCGGGGGCGGGCGATGGCGGGAGCAGCAGGTCGAGGACCCGCTCCTCGGCGGCTTGTTCAGCGCGGTCGGCGACTTCGTCGAGCTTTTCCTCGCGAATCATATCGATGGAGGTCTCCACCAGATCGCGAACCATCGATTCCACATCGCGCCCAACGTAACCAACCTCGGTGTACTTGGAGGCTTCCACTTTGACGAAGGGGCAGCCTGCGAGACGCGCGAGGCGGCGTGCAATTTCCGTTTTGCCTACACCGGTTGGACCGATCATCAAAATATTTTTGGGAAGGATGTCTTCCGCGATTTCAGGCGCCAGCTTTTGCCTGCGAACACGGTTGCGCAACGCCACCGCGACTGCACGTTTTGCAGCGTTTTGGCCGACGATGTATTTGTCGAGTTCGACGACAATTTCTCGCGGCGTCATGTCGTCGAGGGCGGGCAGCAGCTCCCCTTCCTCGGTGGGCGCGGTTCCATTGCCGCCGGGAGTGAGTACAATTTCTTTATCGGTTTTTGACGGCATCGAATCCTTCTAAATTAATTCCAATTGTTAACTACAGCGCAACTTTCAAGTCGCCGCACTTTGACTCCAGCAATTAAGCCCGACTATAGGATGCATTGTCGAAGCTTTGCGGTTGATAACCCGCTGCTAAATCTCCTCAACAGTAAAATTCGCATTGGTATAAATGCAAATCTCGCTGGCGATGCGCATGGCTTCCATGGCCAGATCTTTGGCGTTCAATTTCGAGTGCTTTGTTAACGCGCGTGCCGCGGCCAGCGCGTAAGAGCCGCCGGAACCGATGGATACAATTCCGTCGTCGGGTTCAATGACGTCGCCGTTGCCCGACAAAATGAAAGTGGCCTTGCTATCGGCAACGATCAGAAGCGCTTCCAGATGGCGGAGGGCGCGATCCTTCCGCCATTCTTTGGCAAGTTCGACTGCGGATTTTTGTAAGTTGCCGGAATGTTCCTGGAGTTTGCTTTCGAAACGTTCGAACAACGTGATGGCGTCGGCGGTCGAGCCGGCGAAACCGGCAATAACTTTATCGTTGTAGAGCCGGCGGGTTTTGCGGGCAGTGTGTTTCATGACGTGATCGCCCATGGTCACCTGGCCATCGGCGATGAGCACGACTTTGCTGTCCTTACGCACGCACAGAACGGTGGTTCCGTGCATTAGTGCGTCTCCCTGGGTATGAGGCATCGGAATATTATACCGCTGACCACCTTCCGGTCCCTAAATTCGTGTGAGCGCACCGGATTTTTTCCAGTCTGCACGAGAGCGTTTTTGTAGCTTTTATGTTCGCGTCGCGAGCGCCAATGCGTTGCGATGAGCGATGGCTTCGATGGTGATCATGGGATTGACTCCAGAAGCGCTTGGAAAGCTGGAGCCGTCCATCACGAAAAGGTTTCGCGCTTCCCACGTTTCGCCATCTGGGTTCGTGGCCGAAGTTTTGGGAGAACTGCCCAGGCGGGCGGTCCCCATGATGTGGAAGGAAAAAAGCGCGAGCCGGCCGGAATCCCAGCCCGCGGAATCCATAGCTTGCGTGAAAGAATCGATCGAACCGCTGCGGCCTGGCTCGTAAGCGCACCATTTTGCGTGCGGCGAAAAAATATGGCGGGCGCCGGCAGCTTCCAGGATGCGCGCCGCGGAGATAAATCCCTGGCGCAAGTGCGCGCGGTCGAAGGTCGAAAGAGCGTAATGCGCGACGGGATGGCCTTGCGGATCGGTGGTTACACGGCCGGCGTCCTTATCGCGGAGGAGAACGCCGATGCCCACGGTATTCGCAAGCCGCTCGAGAAAAGAACGATGCTGTGCTGGATTGCGCCACGGCAGAGCGGCCATCGCTATTACAGGTTGCATCGCGGTGGTTTCATATTTTACGCCAAAGTTTCCGGTCAGGGAGCGATGTTCATCGGAGTAGATGGCCTGCATCGTTCCTTCCCAGGGACGAATTTCTTCGTCGAACACGCCGTTGACATCGGAGACCGGGTGTAGATGCAGGTGCTTGCCGATATGTTCGTTGCGAAGACCGGAACGGCGCAGGAGTGCGGGCGTATGAATGGCGCCGCAGGCTACCACGACGGATTTGCAAGCGATGGAAACGCGATGTCCACTATTTGAGATGGCTTCGACGCCGATGACGTGGCCGCGCTCGATGCCAATTTTCTGGGCGCGCGTTTCGGTGACGATGCGGGCATGATTTTTTTGTGCGTCGGCGATCCACGTTTTAGTTACGGATTGTTTGGCGCCTAAGGCGCATCCGACTCCGCAATAGCCGCAGATTTCTCCCTGGTCGCAGCCGACTACGTTGCGCGGCATCGCGTCAACATGCCAGCCGAGAGCACGCAAACCATGATTCAGAATTTGCTCACGTGCGGAAATGCGATTGTGGTTATTGTTTACGGAAAGCCGGGCGCATACGGCATCAAGGCTGCGCGTGTATTCGTTGCTGGTGAACCATGGAACGCCGCTGGCGGCCCATTCCGCGCGGATATCATCTGGCGTTCGAAACGATGTGGTGTAGTTGACCACGGTGCCGCCGCCCAAACATTGCCCGGCTAATAAACCGACGCTGTGATCGGCGGTGGCGGCAGAACCGCCCTCGGTATATAGACGCTGGTAGCCGGCGAGTTCCGCGCCGTCGAAATCAGCGTCGTCGTAATATCCCCCGGCTTCGAGAATGATCACGTCTTTTCCAGCAGCGGCGAGCACAGCTCCCGCGGTGCCACCACCTGCCCCGGAACCGATGATGCAAATTTCACAGGATAGTTTGGTGTCTTGTTGCGGAATGAAGGTGGTTAACTTTCTCAATGAGCGAGAACGATCTCCGAGGTTTGGGGGTCCTGGATAGCCGATTTTGTCCCACACCGGTGTGCGCGCGCCACGCAAGCGCGGCAACATCACGTAAAGGTACGACACCGCTTTGCGTAAGGCTTGGAAGGCAGCGCGGCGGCGGCCAAGCGAGCTTTCGGCCCAGGAAAGTAAGACGCGAACGCGGGCTTCTTCTGACAATGTGGAGAAGCGCGACGCACGCTTGAGCGAAATCATGCTGTGCAGTTGCGAATCCCAGAAGTTGAGGAGCTGCTGAAACTGTTTATGATCGCCGCGGCGCGGATTGAAATCCATGGCGTCGGCAATCGCTTGCGGAACGCCAAGTTCAGAAGCCGATGGCCAGCCGTCCGCCGCAGGCGCGAAGGTGTCGCAAATTAATTGCAGAGAATGCTGCTGGCGGGGAGTTAATTTCATCAGCAGGAGCAGACTAACAAAAGACCGTCAACGCGGGAAGGAAAGGCGGCGGGCGAGAACAACCAGGCAACCGACGAAGACTAAGAACGCTTTAGATACTCAGTCTCGGGCATTCCTGTATCTATCTTTATCTTTTTTATTTCCGACTTGTGCGTAGCGCTTTTCGAGCGCGGCCTTCGTGAACATGTCTGCAGGAAGATGCGGATCGAAAGTGCAGGTGTCGTAGAACGCCTGGTAGTTACGTTCGCCGTTGCGCTCTCGGGAGACTTGCAACGCGACCATCACGCCTCCTATGCGTTGATAGTTGGTGTAGATGGTGGTTTCCTGCAGGCGTTCCTGGGTGTTTGCGTCAACGGAGTTCATCACGCTTTGCAGCAATAAATGGGAGGAGCGGTCGATGCCTAGCCGCAGGGTGCGCTGGTCATCCGAAATTTCGACCCAATCGACCGGCCGCATATCGATGATGCCTTGCCCCGCATAATTCAGGTTCAAATTTTGATCTTTAAGCCCAAAGCGCAGCACATTGTCCACATTGTATTTCACCGCCGCGGCGAAATCAGAGACTGCCTGGGCAGGCTCCTCACTGACACCGGCGCGATCCATGGTCCAGCCCTGGTTGCCGTCGAAAGCGTCGATAATATTGCCCTTTTTGGAGTAGTCGATGCGATGTTTGTCGGGATAACGCCAATAATCCTTGAAGTCGATGAAGCCTATCAGTTCGCTGGCATGCCCGAATTGCGCGCGGCGGCCGTCGCATTCGCGCTCACGAACTTCGAGATAGGCGGGGCCGCCCAGAGCTTCTGTCAATTGGTTGAGAATCTCGCGTGCTTTAGCGACGCGCTGCTCAGGCAGCATGGTGTCGGGATTTTGTTCTGGATGCATCGCAGCACTGGCGGTATTGCTGGCGATGTACGCGGTGCTCGCTAGCAAGAGCGCGCACGAAAGCCGCGTCCAAACTTTTGAAAACTTCAGCCACACAAGACCGATCCTCCATTTACATTGATGACCTCGCCGGTCATGAAGTTGGCCAGATCGGAAGCAAGAAACAGAATGGGCCCGGCAATTTCTTCGGCGGTGGCGGCGCGACCAAGCGGAATAGCGGCGGCCACCATTTTTTGGCCTGCTTTCGAATTGAGAACGTCATTGGACATATCGGTGGCCACCCACCCGGGCGCAACGGAATTAACGAGAATGTTATGACGTGCAAGCTCCGAAGCGAGTCCTTTGGTGAGGCTGATGATTCCGCCTTTGGAGGCGCCGTAATGCGTGTGTAACGATTCGCCGCGCTGGCCTGCGGTGGAACTGATGGGAATGATTTTGCCGGATTTTTGCTTGATCATGTGCGGCACGGAAAAATGAATGATGGAGTACACGCTGGTGAGATTCACGCGAATCATGTCGTCCCATTGCTTCTCAGTCATTTTGTCGATGGGCAGATCGTCGCCGTTCCAGACGCCGGCGTTGGGAACCACGATGTCCAGGCGGCCCAGGCGTGATATGGCGAAGTCCACCAGCTTTTTGTTATCAGCGTGGCGGCCCACATCGGCTTTGAAGGCTTCCACGCGGGTGCCGTGCTTGGCCGCGTCCTGCTCCACCTGCGTGGCGGCCTCTTTGGATTTGTAATAATTGAACACCACGTCAGCGCCGGCTTGCGCGAAGAGTTTGACTGCCGCCGCGCCGATGCCTCTGGAGCCTCCGGTAATGAGTGCCGCCTTGCCCGCCAATGAAATCATCTGTCCCCCAACTGTGTTTGCAGCGTACCAATAAACTTTTCGCCGTCGGAACTATCCCGGTTACCCTGCGGACGCCGTTTTAGACGGCAGGATCTTCGAAGCTAAATTTTTTGCGCGACCGGACTGCGAGCTTGACTGGCCGCGGCGATGAAATCCCGAAACAACCGTTCAGAAAAGGCGTCTCCGAACATGCGTTCTGGATGCCATTGCACTCCGACGACCCAGTTCGAGTCGCCGGCCCATTCGACCGCCTCGATAGTCCCATCGGGAGCGTGGGCGGTCACTTGCAATCCTTTTCCAACGCGCTCCACGGCCTGATGGTGCGAGCTGTTCACCGGAGCCTCAACGGCTCCGGCAATGTTGGCTAGACGGCTGGCCTCCTCAAAAGTGGCGGGATGAATCGGGTCGGCCGCAGGCTCAGGGACGATGTCGTGCTTGGTATGCGCGATGGGCGTGTCGGTTTCCTCGCGCAGATCCTGAATCAGGGTGCCGCCCAGATAAACATTCAGGAGCTGGCAGCCGTAGCAAATCGCGAGGACCGGTTTTTTTTCGCTGAAAGCGTGTTTCAAAATGGCGCGATCGGTAATTTCTCGCGCGGGGTCGGGAGGCTCGGATTTGCCGCGATTTACCTCGCCGTATTCCGCAGGTGCGACGTCCGCAGGGCTCCCAGGCAGAACGAAGCCATCGAGGCTGGGTAACAGCTCCGCAAGCTCTTGCGGATGCTGCAGCGACAGCAGCACAGGTTCACCGCCGGCAGCACGTACGGCGTCCTGATAATTTTTGGTCTTGGCGAGATTGACTTGCGTCTCTTCCGCAGAGGTCCGCCAGGGAATCCCCACGCGTGGGGGCTGTAATTTTGGGGGGGTCATGGAACCCATGAATCCTAGCATCCCGGCTAGAAGAGCAGCAACCCAGGCTGGGGGAGGCGGGAATTGCGGGCCAAATAGGCTGGGGGCTTAAGGCTTAGGCGGAACGGGATTCTTCATGCTGAGAGGCTCGGGCGAACGGTTCATCGAGGCAGAACGAGGATTGCTGAAAGAACGGCGGCAGGGCGCGAAGACTTTCAGCAAGTTGCTCGAAGGAGCTGGTCCACAGGGTGATATGGCCCAGCTTGCGGCCTGGGCGAGGCGATTTACCGTAGAGGTGCAGGTGGGCGCCGGGAATGGCGAGAACGTCGGCGCTGGCGGGCGTTTCGCCAATGAGATTCAGCATGGCCGCGAAGCCATAGACCTTCGTAGAGCCTAAGGGCAAATCCAGAACTGCGCGCAGGTGATTTTCGAACTGGCTGGTTACCGCGCCTTCGATCGTCCAGTGGCCGGAATTGTGGACACGGGGGGCCATTTCGTTGGCCACCAGACGGCCCTGATACTCGAAAAATTCGATGGCCAAAACGCCGGCATAATCGAGCTCGGTGAGAATGCGGCGCGCGATGTCTTCGGCTTCGCGCTGAAGACCCGGAGCAAGCGATGGAGCGGGTGCGACGGACAGCCGCAGAATGCCCCCGTGATGACGATTCTGCACCAGCGGGTAGAAAACGATGTCGCCGTTGCGGGCACGAACGCCCAGAAGGGACAGTTCGCGCGTGAAAGAAATGAAGCGCTCCAGGATGAATGGGGCGGAGTTGTGTGAGGTTTGCGCACCGTTCATGCGCGGCGATTTGACGAAGGCGTCTGCGATTTCACCTTTTAGCTTGTCTACATCGGCGGCCATGCGCAAGGTCCACTGACCCTTGCCGTCGTAACCGAAGCGCGTGGTTTTCAGCACCGCGGGTAGACCGATGGCGGTTACTGCGGCGTCCAGCGATTTCAGATTATGGATGGGCGCGAACTCCGTAGTGGCAATTCCCAGCTTGCGAAACAACGCTTTTTCTTTCAGGCGGTCTTGCGCAACTTCCAATGCCGCGGGAGGAGGAAAGACCGGAACGCGTTCGCTGAGAAATCTGGTGGCAGCTACGGGAACATTTTCGAATTCGTAGGTGATGAGTTCAAGGCCGCTGGCAAATTTTTCGAGCGCGGCTTCGTCGTCAAAATCGGCGGTGACGCGTTGCGCGATGCGGCCGACGGGCGCTTCCGGAGAAGGATCGAGAAAACGGAAGTGCAAACCAAGCGGGTAGCCGGCCAGGGCCAGCATGTATCCGAGTTGACCGCCGCCGAGGATGCCGATGGTCACGAGGATTTCCTTGACTTGTTTGCGCGCGGTTGGCGGGCGCTTTTTTTGAGTTGCGACGCTGCGGAGGGATCGGGAGCTTCGAGGACGCGACTCGTTTGAGCCTCGCGAAATTTGCGCAGCGATTCTCGAATGGCGGGATATTTAATGCCCAGAATCGCCGCAGCGAGCAGCGCGGAGTTGATGGCTCCCGATTTGCCGACGGCCAAGGTACCTACGGGAATTCCGCCAGGCATCTGGGCGATGGAAAGCAGAGAATCGAGTCCTTTGAGAGCTTTGGACTCTACGGGCACGCCTAAAACCGGCAACACCGTTTTTGATGCGGTCATGCCCGGAAGATGCGCGGCGCCGCCGGCTCCGGCGATGATGACTTCGATACCACGGGCTTCGGCGCCAGAGGCGTATTCGAACAGCAGATCGGGAGTACGGTGGGCAGAAACGACTTTTGTTTCGTGGGGGATGCCTAATTCCGACAAAGTTTTGGCGGCGGGTTCCAGGGTTTCCCAATCAGACGAAGAACCCATGATCACGCCGACGAGCGGATTGGAGCGCAAATGATTGGCGTTATCGCGCGAGAGCGATTTCTTTTCTGGCATGTTGATGATGCGTTCCACTTAAATCTTAAAGATGATGCAAACGATAAGGCGGATATTCTACGGTGTTTTGGGATTTGCGGCGACTCGCGCGCGATTTTTCCAATAGGCGCGCTGTTGGCCGACCAGATAAAGGGAGCCGCAGACGAAGATGGCGTCCTCGGGCTCAGCCTTGGCTAATACATGGTCCAAAGCTGTTTCGGCGTCGGGGATGGTTTCGTAATGGCGCGTGTGATACCCGGCGATCTCCGCCAATTGTGAAGCAGAGATAGCGCGTGGCGTGCGCGGTTCGGTGAAGACTACTTCAGCGGCCAGCGGAAACAGCCAGCCGGCTACTTCGTCCACGGATTTATCTCGCAGCGCTCCGTAGATGAGCCAGATTTTGCGTGACGCGAAATTCTGGGCGAGAAATGCGGCCAGCTCGCGAGCAGCGGCGGGATTATGCGCGCCATCGAGATAGACGTCTGGATGCGACTGCAGTTTTTCGAGGCGTCCGGGCCAGACAGTGTTCGAGATGCCGGAGGCAATCGCGTTGTCCGTAATTCGCGAGCCTCGGGTGACGAGGACGCGCGCGGCTGCGATCGCGTTTAGCGCGTTCTGCACCTGGAAATGGCCGGGTAAAGATGGGGAGATATCCAGCGACCAGCCGGAGGAGATTTCTACAGTGGTCGCCGTGCTGGTGCCTGTCGCGAAGCTTTCTGAACTCGTCTGTTGTGCGCTGCGCGGCTTTTCGTGAATACGATACGCAACACTGGTTTCGATGACCGGGCAGGTAAGCTCTTTGGCGCGGTTGAGGATTACTTCGCGCGCTTCAGGAAGCTGCTCAGCGACTACGACGGGGATGTTGGGCTTCAGAATGCCGGCTTTCTCCGTGGCGATTTCATGCAAGGAGTGGCCCAGGAAATTTTCGTGGTCAAAATCGATGGGGGTGATGATGGTTATCGTCGGCACGAGAATATTTGTGGCGTCCAGACGGCCGCCGAGTCCCACTTCGAAAACGGCAAAATCGACTCGCTGCTGTGCGAAATGTTCCAAGGCCATCGCCGTGACGCACTCGAAATAGGTGGGGTGGGCGCGTAATTTGCCATCGGCAAGCAGTTGTTCGATGGTCTGGTGGATGCGTGTAAATACCGCGGCAAAATCTTCGTCGCTGATTTCTTTACCATCGATACGGATGCGTTCGTTTATTTTTTCCAGATGCGGAGAGGTATTGAGGCCGGTGCGCAGCCCGGCGTGCCGCAGGATCGATTCCAGAAAGGCGGCGGTCGAACCTTTGCCATTCGTGCCGGCAATATGCGCGCTGGGATATGCGCGGCTGGGGTGACCGAGGCGTTTATCGAGGACGGTTATATTTTCGAGATTGAATTTGCCCGCGGCGGCTTGCGTGGGTGCGGCTAATTCCCGCCCGAGGGAAAGCAGGTAAGTTACCGCGGCGGGGTAATCCATTTTCTGCGGAAGTCAATTCAGCAAGAGATCGAGCGAAGTGCCGATGAACGATTTCAGGTCTTTGCGCGGCACGATGGCATCCAGAAACCCATGCTCCAGCAAAAATTCCGAGCGCTGGAAGCCTTCGGGCAATTTCTGGCCGATGGTTTGTTCAATCACGCGTGGGCCTGCGAAACCGATCAATGCGCCGGGCTCAGCGATATTCAGGTCACCGAGCATGGCGAAGCTGGCGGTAACGCCGCCGGTGGTGGGATCCGTAAGCAAAGAAATATAAGGCAGCCTGGCATTATCGAGTTTGGCGAGCGCCGCGGAAACTTTTGCGAGCTGCATCAAGCTGATGGTTCCTTCCATCATGCGCGCGCCGCCGGAGCAGGACACGGCAATAAACGGTTGGCGCGTTTCGATGGCCAGCTCGATCCCGCGCGTCACCTTTTCTCCCACGACAGCGCCCATGGACCCGCCAATGAAGCCAAACTCCATCGCACAGATAACCACCGGGCGGCCGTTCAATTGGCCTTCCGCGGTGATGATGGCGTCGTTCATGCCTAATTTTTTGCGGGCTTCTTTCAAGCGCGCCGAGTACGGCTTGGTGTCGGTAAAATTCAGCGGATCGGAGGAAGTCATGCCCGCGTCGTGCTCGGTGTAACGCCCGTCGAGAAGCATATCGAGACGCTTTTTGGCGTCCATTTTGAAATGGAATTGGCACTTGGGGCAGACAAAAAGATTTTCTTCCAGATCTTTGCGGAAAACGATGGTGCGGCAGGACTCGCACTTCATCCACAACCCTTCGGTGCGCACCCGGCGCTCTTCAGGAGGAGTGGACTGTTCGATGGCTTTTTTGTCGCGTTTAAACCAAGTCATAGATAGGCGAGTGGACTAATAGTCGATTCCCCGCTGCGCCAGTATACCCTTGGTGTAGGGGTGTTTCACCTCGCGCATCTCGGTGACGAGGTCGGCGAGCTCGGTTATTTGTGGGTGGGCATTTCTGCCGGTGCAGATTACGTGGACGCGCTCCGGGCGATTTCTTAATGCTTCGGCGACTTGACTGGCGTCGAGCATTTTGTAACTGATGGTGTAATTAATTTCGTCAAGGATAACCAGGTCGTACTTCCCGCCGTAAATTGCTTCACGGCCTGCCTGCCAGCACTCCTGCGCCAGCTTGATGTCTTCGGGATCCGTTTCCGCGCCACCGATTTTTACGAAGCCGCGCCCCATCGGCCGGATTTCAAATTTGTCGTCGCCCAACATTTTGGCGGCGTCCAGTTCGCCGTAATGCCAGGAGCCTTTGATAAATTGCACCATCAAGACGCGCATCCCTTGGCCGACGGCGCGAAAAGCTGTGCCCAGCGCGCAAGTGGTCTTGCCCTTGCCGGGTCCGGTGTAAACGATCAGCAATCCCTTTTCTTCCGGCATCACAGTCCGATCGAGTGGTCTGGATAATTTGCGAAGCGCAAAGAAGTGTGCGGATAGCCGAAGGAAACGTCAAGAGCGACAAGACGGATGACTCGTGCAAAAACTTTCTACCTATTCCAATTGCAGGCGCTTCACCAGTTCCCCGGCGATGCAATGGATACGGTCTCGCGTGGCGGCAGGCATGGCGGTTTTTGTTTTGGCATGTGGGTCGGACAATACAATCCACAAGCCGGGCCGGTAAACTTCGTCGTCACCGGGACAAATCGCGCCAGTTAATTGGACAAGCTCAAGCGCGGGAGGCTTGGAATGCGTGAAATCAAGTTTCGAATTTTCGGGAGAGCCGGCCTGAAAAGGCGGATGAACCAGCAGGTCCATCAAAACGCCGCGAGCGTCATCGACGAGATCGCGAAATCCCTGGGAAACCAGAATAGAGTCAACGTCGCGAGGCGTGGGCTGCTCCAGTTGATCGAGATCGTAATCGGGCAAAGGCTTGTCGAGCGGAATTTCGATGGTGGCTGAGGGCTGATTTACGTCGGCGATGATGCGAATGGACATAGTTGCTGCTTTCGAATGCACAAACTACTTTGGGTAGGCGCTGCCGGCGAGAATTGCAAAAGCACGGTAGAGCTGCTCTGCGAGCATAACACGCGCAAGTTCATGCGAGTAGGTCATGGCGCTAAGCGATAAACGTTGCTGAGCCTGACGGCGAATGTCTTCAGGGAAACCGTCGGCTCCGCCGCACACGAAGATTAACTGGCGGGTGCTTCGGTCGCGAAGCTCGCCGAGCCATTTGGCAAAGGCTTCGGAGTCGAGGCTTTTTCCAGCATCATCCAGCAAAACGATGGTGGACGGCTGGTCGAAGACAAATTTCTTAAGCGCCGCTTCCGATTCGCGCAACTCGGTAACTTCTATAGGCATGTAACGGCTGATGCGTTTTACGTAATCGTCGATGATGGCTCGAAGCTCGGGCCGGCGAGTCTTGCCTAGCATGACCAGCTTCAGCCGCATTTTCTTTTAGGCCATCAGGAAACTGCTTCGCCCGGAAAATGTTCCGGGTCTCCAGAGCCGCGGCGCGGGTCACTATCGCGGCCGAGGCTTTCGGGTGAATCGGGGATTTCCAATTTTGGGGCGGAACGCCACAAGCGCTCGAGATCGTAATAGCGGCGCGCCTGTTCGCTGAAAACGTGGACGACGAACCCGCCAAAATCAAGGAGCGCCCATTCGGCGGAGCGCTGCCCTTCGCGATGCTCTGGCGAGCGTTGGGCGTGTTTGTACAATTGCTCTTCGACTTCAGTGCAGATGGCCTGCACCTGCGGGGTGCTGAAGCCGGTACAGATGACGAAGTACTCCGTGAACGCGGCCAGGCCGCTCAAATCGAGAACGGTGATGGCTCCGGCTTTTTTTTCCTGCGCCGCATGAACGGCCAGTTGCACACCTTTTGGAAAGGATTCTAATTTCACTGGTATAACCTTTGTTTCAGAATGTATTCCTCAACGCGGGCAGCCACAAGCCCGTGAATGGATTGACCGCGATTCGCGCGGCGGCGAATATCTGTGGCGGAAATATCGCTGTTCACGTTTTCCAGAAGATAGACGGTGCTGCGATGCAGGTGCGCCACCACCTGTGAAGGATGCGCAGCTTCGGTTTCTTTTTTTACGTCTGGGCGCGCAATGGAGTCCGGTGGAATCACCAGTCGCAGCGCTTCGGAACGAATGCCCGGGCGACTGGCGACGATGAAATCGCACAAGCCCAAAAGCGTTTCGTATTCCTTCCACATGGGAATATCCAGAAAGGCGTCCGCGCCAATAATAAAAAAGACTCGATCGCCGGTACCGTTGTAGGTGTGTCGAAAATAGCGCACGGTGTCGACCGAATAATGCAGTTGCGTGCCGCTGAAGTCTTCGCCAGCTTCGGCGAGCGACGGAACGAAGTGAGGATGTTCCGTGCAGGCCAGAGAAACCATTGCAAAGCGGTGCGGGAACGGCGCGAGATGTTGCTTGAGCTTGTGCGGAGGCCTGCTTGCCGCGATGAAATGAATTTCGTCAAAATTGAAGCGCCGATCGGCTGCGCGGGCGATGGCCAGGTGGCCATTGTGAATGGGATCGAATGACCCGCCGAAAACAGCGATGCGACGCGGATGATGCTTTGCAGCGGTGCGGTGGGCTTGCGCGGTGGTCAATTCTTCTCCGGGATTGAGGTTGTCGCCCAAAGTGCAGGTCGGGCAACATATGACAATTCTCTCATGATTTTTCGTCGCGGCTGGCCAGTGGCACGTGTGCGTTAGCGGGAATGACCGGCGAGGATTTCGACATTTGATCATCGGCGGCATCAAGCGCATGGGCAGTTTCGGGCGCGTGCCGGGGCATTTTGTCCAAAGCGTCGGCGATAGAGCGAACCAGTGCTTTTACACCTTCGCCGGTGGCGGCGGAGATGGAATGGAATTCAAAATGCTCGCGCAGGCAAAAATCGCGCAACGCTTCGAGGCGTGTGCGGTCGGTAGTGGCATCGAGCTTCGTGGCTACGACGATCAAAGGCTTTTCCGTGAGAGTTTTACTGAATGCAGCTAGCTCACCGGAAATAACTTCATAAGAGTGGATGGGATCGTCCTCGTTCGAATCGCTGGTGTCGATCAAGTGGACGAGCAGGCGGGTGCGTTCCACGTGACGGAGAAAGCGCATGCCCAGACCCGCGCCTTCGTGCGCGCCCTCGATTAGTCCGGGGAGATCGGCAACCACGAACGTGCGCCCTAATTCCGTTCCGTGCGCGCCAGTGCCCCCATCGGCGTTCACTACACCAAGATTTGGCTCCAGAGTGGTAAAAGGATAATTCGCGATTTTCGGGCGCGCCGCGGAAATCACGGAGATCAATGTGGACTTGCCAGCATTTGGGAATCCCACCAGGCCGACGTCGGCGAGTAATTTCAATTCCAGACGGAGGTGACGCTCTTCGCCGTCCTGGCCTTCTTCATGCTCGCGAGGAGCCTGGTGCCACGGTTTTGCGAAGTGCTGATTGCCGCGCCCGCCGCGGCCGCCATGCGCGACGAGAACGCGTTGGCTGGGCGTGGCCAGGTCCGCGATGGGCTCATTGGTTTGCGCATCGTAGACCACGGTGCCTACCGGGACGAGCAGCACCATGTCTTCGCCGGATTGCCCGCTGCAATTGGAGCCTTCGCCGTGACGGCCACGGTCGGCTTTGAACTCACGGTTGTAGCGGTAACGCAGCAACGTGTTGTCATTGATGTTGGCTTCCAGATAAATGCTCGCGCCGTGGCCGCCATCGCCGCCGGAAGGGCCGCCACGCGGAACATATTTTTCGCGACGAAAGGCCACGCAGCCGTTGCCGCCATGGCCTCCCTTCACGAATATTTTTGCTTCATCAGCGAACACGAAAGATCCTTTGAGCTTTTCTTAGAGGAGGAATATTTGCCAAAACAAAACGGTCCCGGACGACAACCGGGACCGCAAAAAAAATCGCAGACCGAAGTCCGCCTGAATTCATCGTGCCGATACCGTTCAGTTCGTCGCGGATTTCGCGGAGGATTTTGCTTCGGCGGCAGGTTGCACGCTGATAAAGCGGCCGTTGCGGCCCTTATCCTGGAACTGCACGATGCCGGTCACCAGGGCGTAAAGGGTGTCGTCCTTACCTTGACCAACGTTGACTCCGGCTTGATGCTTGGTGCCGCGCTGGCGAATGAGGATGGTTCCGGCGTTGACAAATTCTCCGCCGAAACGCTTCACGCCGAGCCTCTGACCGTGTGAATCGCGGCCGTTGGTAGAGGAGCCGCCGCCTTTCTTATGTGCCATGATGAAATCCTTTTCGGGGAAGTTAGGTTAAATCCCAGTGACTAATTTTAGTTGTGCTGCGGCTACAACGAAATGTCGCTGACCTGTACCGCGGTGTAATTCTGGCGATGGCCGCGAGAAATCTTGTACTGATTGGTCTTCTTGAATTTCAGCACAGTAACTTTCTTGGAGCGTCCCTGTTGCACGATTTTTCCGGTGACCTTTGCTTTGGAAGCGTCCGATCCGGAAAGCACCTTTTTATCTTCTGTGTGCACCGCGAGAACCGAGCCAAAATTCACTACTTCGCCGACATCGCCGCTAACTCGCTCAATTCGAATAGTATCGCCCGGCGCGACACGGTACTGCTTGCCCCCGGTTTTGATTACCGCGTACATAAGCCTCCACGCTCTAAAGACAAACTATGATTATACGATTTGCGCGGCAATTCCGTCAACGCACTAAAAAGAGATCACGCCGCAAATTTGCGTCTGAGCTCCATGGTTAGGGCGCTGAAGATGGCGTAACAAGCATGCTGCGGCTATAATTCGCGCGATTCTCACCTGTTCGGCAGAAATCCAGTGCGTTCGGCGCATCAAAATGCGTAAGGACTGGGAGGCCCACTCATGTACGACATGAAGAATCTCGCCAAGCTTAAACTTCTGGACGCCAATGCGGCGCAAGGCATGAAAGCCTTTTGGGCGTTTGACAAGGCCGCCATGGCCGAAGGCGCCATTCCCGTAAAGTACAAGGAACTGATGGCGCTAGCGGTGGCGTTTACCACGCAATGCCCGTATTGCATCGAGGTTCATTCGAACCAGGCGCGCAGCGCAGGAGCGTCAGATCAGGAGATTGCCGAGGCGGTAGTCGTCGCGGCGGCATTACGCGCTGGGGCGGCAGTCACGCATGGAACGCACGCCATGAAGGCGCATGAATAGCACTTGATCAGAACCGATCACCAGTTTTTTAAATCTGCCTTCAATGCGGCTAAGCGTGGGGATGAGATTTGTCGTAGATGTCCATGAGCTGGCCGATGGATGCGTGGGTATATTTTTGGGTGGTGGAAAGCGATTGGTGCCCTAGCAACTCCTGAATGGCGCGGAGGTCGGCGCCATCCGCGAGCAGGTGCGTGGCGAAAGCGTGGCGCAGGGAATGCGGGTGCAAATCCCAGTTCATGTTTACGAGGCGCACGTATTTTTTGACGATGCGTCCGACAGAGCGCTGGGTCAGGCGACGGCCGGCGTAATTTAAAAAGACCGCTTCACTGTGAGGAGTCGCGGTGCGGCTGGCGTAGCCGCCGGAAGTTTGCAGCAGCAACTGCTCGCGCAGCGGCCAATATTTATCAAGAGCCTCCTGCGCCTTATTGCCGTAGGGCACGATGCGTTGCTTGTTGCCTTTGCCGGTTACGCGAAGCATGCGCTCCTTCTGCTCAATATCGACAAGATCCAGGCCCGTCAATTCGCTGACGCGCAGGCCTGCCGCATAAAGAAGTTCCAGCAAAGCGCGATCGCGACGCAGCAGTAGACCTTCTTCGCGAAGCTTCGGTTGGTTTCGCGAAGCCAGGGCTTCTGCAGGCGACCATTCCGTTTTCGATTTGTTTTTACGCTTGGGCAGCGATCCGCCCATTTCCGCCAGGTGATTTAGAAAACTATTCATTTCTTCCGCGGACAGAATCGAAGGTATGCGTTTCGGCAATTTCGGCGTGGGCACCAGGCGCGCGGGACTTTCCTTTAGCATTCCTTCGCGCACACAGTATTTGAAAAACGAACGCAACGCTGCGAGTTTGCGCGCAATGGAACTCTTCTTGAGGCCTTGCTCGTGTAAATGGGCTACAAATTCACGAATGATCCCGTGATCTATGGCGCAGAGCGCCGGAAGGGATGCACCGGGCGGGGTGAGAAAGGCCACAAACTGGCGCAAATCTTTACCGTAATTCGAAATGGTATGCGGTGAAGAGTTTTTGACGGAAACAAGATATTCGAGATAACTTTCGATGGCTTGTTTCATGGGGCGGGCTGAACTCCATGCAAAATCATACCTAAACATTTGGATGTGTGTAGGAGTTCAGAACGCTGTATGCCCAGAGTGGAAATGACGGGAAGATTCAGACTTTGGCCGGCTCGGGAACAGGCTCTTCCGCGGCCACTGGAGCCTGCGCTTCCGGAGCAAGAACCTCAAAGTCGCAGCCGTCCTTCAAACAGGTGCGCACCGTTCCGATCTTGCTGCGCTTTTCGACGATGAACGGGGCGCCACACTTGGGGCACGGTTCCGCGATGGGCATGTGCGGCGTCGTGAAATCGCAATCGGGGTAACGCGAACAACCGTAGAAAACGCGCGGGCGGCCGCGTCCACCTTTTCCGGCGCTGCCCCGGCGAACGAATTCGCCTTCGTTGCACTTGGGACATTTGATGCCCATGGTGATCGGGCGCGTGTATTTGCATTTCGGATAATTCGAGCAGCCGATAAATTCGCCGAAACGGCCGTGTTTTTTTACCAGGCCGGAGTCGCACAGGGCGCACTTTTCGTCCAGTGGCTCATCGGGCTGGCGGGCGGTGCGTGTGCCTTCCACCAGGCGTCGCGTAGTTTTGCAATCGGGATAGCCGGTGCAGGCTAGAAACACCCCAAAACGTCCGCGCTTGATAGCCATTTCCTTGCCGCAGTTATCGCAATATTCAATTTTGTTTTCATCGCCCGGAGGAACTTCCGGCGACAGGTCCTCAATAAAATCGCAATCCGGATAACGCGAGCAGCCCAGGAAAAATCCATGACGGCTGATGCGTTCCAGCAATTCGCCCTCACCGCACTTTTCGCATTTTTTCCCGGTGGGAATGCCGGCTTTGTAGGAAAGCATCTCGTCGTCGGCTTTATCCAGATCGATGACGAATTTATCCCAGAATTCACCGACAGCGGTGCGCCAGCCAAGCTTGCCCTCTTCGATTTCGTCCAGTTCATCTTCTAGACGCGCGGTAAAGGTGACGTCAAAAATATCTTCGAAGCTGCGAATCAACAACACGCTGACGCGCTCGCCGAGCATGGTGGGCGTAAAGCGGCCCTGATCTTTCTTCACGTATTCGCGCTCCACCAGCGTGGAAATGATGGAGGCGTACGTGGACGGTCGGCCGATGCCCTTTTCTTCCAGATCTTTCACCAGCGTGGCGTCGTTGTAACGCGGTGGAGGCTCGGTGAAGTGCTGGTCCGGGCGAATCTTGTCGAGGCGCAGGATTTGCCCTTCGGTAACGCGAGGCAAAGCGTTGCCTTCGCCTTCGTCGGGTTTC
>DATNKL010000079.1:0-17950 GCA_035603415.1 Candidatus Acidiferrales bacterium | reverse complement strand
AGCCTTGGTGAGCCATTACCTCACCAACTAGCTAATCGTGCGCGGGCTCCTCCTCCGACGCCTTACGGCTTTGAATCCAACAACGTTAGTTGTCGGAATGTTATGCGGAATTAGCCCCGGTTTCCCGGGGTTATTCCCCATCGAAGGGCAGATTGCCCACGTGTTACGCACCCGTGCGCCGTGCGCCATTTCCGTATTGCTACGGAAACGCGCACTCGACTTGCATGTGTTAAGCACGCCGCCAGCGTTCGCTCTGAGCCAGGATCAAACTCTCGTTTGAAACTGGTAGCTTGGCGAAAAAAAATCCCGGGATTTGCATCCCAGGCAGCCTGCCAAGCAAATTATTGTCGCTCGATTTACTCAGACCATTCAGGCTCGAAAAGCGTGAATGGTTTCGAACGGATTCTGGCACATCGTATCGATTGTCAAAGAGCAAAACCTCCCTGTCCAGCAGAAAGGCATACGCACAACTTGAAGAGTATCTCAGGGGACACCGGTATTGTCAACGGTTTCCGGCGCGTTTTCCACAGAGTTTCGAACTGTTACGGCTGTTGCTGCTGCCTGCTTCTAATGCGATAAGATGCGCTTTGGGAGCCTTCGGGT
This sequence comes from Candidatus Acidiferrales bacterium, assembly GCA_035603415.1. Classification (GTDB taxonomy): domain Bacteria; phylum Acidobacteriota; class Terriglobia; order Acidiferrales; family UBA7541; genus Acidiferrum. The sequence continues at coordinate 17,347 of DATNKL010000079.1, read as the reverse complement.
GGCACGCCTGGCGAAAAGATTAACTCCAATTACTACAAACACTAAACACTTATCCCAACGGCTGCGGAACGCGATTCAGCGCAGTGGGCTTATTCGCCAAGGCGATCGCGTGGGGGTGGCCGTCTCCGGCGGCGGCGATTCCGTGGCCCTGCTGCTGTTGCTCGTCGCGCTTAAAAAAAAACTCGGCATGGCCCTCAGCGTCCTGCATTTTAACCACAAACTTCGGGGGTCCGCTGCCGAGGCCGATGAAAAATTTGTCGCAGCGTTGGCGCGCAAATACAAGTTGCCATTTTACTCAGCTACAGCTGCCGTAAAGTTCATCGCCAAAAATAACAAAGCCAATCTGGAGGCTACCGCGCGTCGCCTCCGCTACGCTTTTCTCGCGCAATACGCCAGCGAACATCACCTCGACAAAATTGCGGTCGCGCACACGGCCGACGATCAGGCCGAAACGCTTCTAGCGCACATTTTGCGCGGCAGCGGACTCACCGGCCTCGGAGGTATTCATCCGCAGGTCGACAAAATCGTGCGGCCGCTCTTGTCTGTCTCGCGCTCGGATTTACGTTTGTATCTCAAAGCGCATAAACGAACCTGGCGCGAGGACGCCACCAATCGCGATACCAGCAAGACGCGCGCGCGCATTCGCAAAAAATTAATCCCGCTACTCAAAAAAGAATTTCAACCGCGCATCGTCGAGCACTTGGCCTCGCTTTCCAATCACGCCCGCCAAGACGACGCGCTGCTTCACCATCTGGCAGAAGAGCGCCTGCGGACTTGCGTCGAGACGATTCCCGGAGAGGCGCGCATCCGCATCGCGGATTTGCTGCCGCCAAATGTTCAAGAAAACGCGTTCGCGCAGACCGAAGATCAATCTCCAGAGCAGGCTGCAGCAAGTGGATTAAGCGCCAGACTGGCGCGTCTCATCATCAGCCGCTTAAAGCTCACGCACGCCAAGAGCACAAAAGACCTTTCTGCAGTAGGCGAGTTCAGCGCACTACACGTCAGACAAGTTCTCGAACTTGCCCGGCACGGCAAAACCGGCTCGTCGCTTCCTCTACCCGGCAACATCGAAGTGCGGCGGCACCGCGAGGCCCTCGTATTTTGCGCCAAAGAAATCGCCGCGCAGTCACACCACGAATATGAATACAAAGTCGATTCGCTACCTGACCTGAGCACAATTCGCGTCCCGGAACTGAGGTGTGTTTTCCGCTTCACAGTGATTGACTGGCATGGCCAGAGGGGGGAAACTAGTCTCGCAGGGGAAGTGTTGGATGGAGCGCGGTTGAATTTTCCTCTAACACTTAGAAGCTGGCGGCACGGAGATCGCTTCTGCGCTATCGGGCATACCAAGCCTGAGAAGTTGAAGCGCTTGTTCAACGAGAAAGGTATTGATCGTTGGCAGCGCGCCGGCTGGCCGGTAGTCGCAAGTGGAAAAAGCGGCGAAGATTTAGCGTGGTCGCGAATTTTCGGCGCCTCCGCAAAATTTGCGGCCCGCGATGGAACGAAAACGGGGATTGTGATCGTCGAGGAAAAGCTATTATGAGCGGCCGCAAGGCGGCTAGCTCAACGCGCGGTAGCCAGGCGATCAAAGCAAATGCGAAAGGACGCGGCGCCTCCTTCTCCGAGTCACGCATAGCGGGGCGGGTAGCCGAGTTGGGCAGGGACATTTCGCGGGCTTACGACGGACGCCGCCTAGACGTCGTGATTACGCTGGACCGGGGATTCGTGTTCGCCGCGGATTTGATTCGAGAGCTGGATGGCACCATAGTCTGCCACTTCGTTCGCGAAGATTTGCGCGACGTTGAAGATAGCGGCCACGCTCGCCGGGAAGTTTTATTCGGCTCGGTGCCGGACTTGAAAGGCCGGGATGTTCTCTTGGTTGATGCGATTCTGGAGAGCGGCGTGACACAGGATTTTTTGCTGCGCCGTTTGGGTGAAAGCTCTCCGCGGTCGCTACGTTTGGCGGTTTTGCTGGATAAACCCGCAAAGCGCCGCGTCGATCTGGAGTCGGATTACTTTGGCTTCAAAACTGCATCTAACGATGTATGGGTGGGATATGGGTTGGCGGCGGTTAACGGTACCGGCCGCAACCTGCGCCAACTATCAAACGGCGCAAGGGCCACGGGGAAAACTGAGCGCCGCAAGAAATAAACCGGTTGCAAAGGCCGCTTAGGGCGTAGATTTTCTTGGGGATCTAAGTGAGGGCAACGTGAATTCTAGTTCCACAGCAAAGACCATTCTTTTTTGGATTTCGATTGTATTTCTGGGCGTGATGCTCTGGAAGCTGGTGTCCGCCAATGGCGCGCAGGCGCGCGAGGATGAGCCCAGCTACAGCGAGTTCATGGGCAAGGTTGACGCTAACGATGTCAAGGAAGTAACGCTGTATCTCTCGCCCAACAGCTACGAGCTGCAAGGCGAATACATCCGGCCCGCCAATCACAAATTTCATCTCACCGTTTTCAAAGAATCCGCTCCCGACCTGGCGAAACAGTTGCGCGATAAAGCCGTGCCTATGAAAGTCAAAGAAGTTCGCAGCGGCGACTGGGTCCTGATCCTCTTAAACGCCGCTCCGCTCATCTTGCTCGTGGGCTTCTGCCTTTTCTTGATGCGTCAGATGCAGGCCGGCGGGAACAAGGCCCTCAGTTTCGGCAAGTCCCGCGCGCGGTTGCTTTCCGCGCAGCAGAAAAAGGCCACCTTTAAAGATGTGGCCGGGACCGACGAAGCCAAAGAAGAGTTACAGGAGATTATCGAGTTCCTCAAAGACCCACAAAAATTCCAGAAACTCGGCGGCCGCATTCCCAAGGGCGTGCTTCTCGTCGGACCTCCGGGAACGGGCAAGACTTTACTTGCACGCGCTATCGCCGGCGAAGCTAACGTACCCTTTTTCTCCATCTCCGGTTCCGACTTCGTGGAAATGTTTGTCGGCGTGGGGGCCAGCCGCGTTCGCGATTTGTTCGAGCAAGGCAAAAAGAATGCTCCCTGCATCATCTTCATAGACGAAATTGACGCGGTCGGCCGCCATCGTGGCGCGGGGCTCGGCGGCGGTCACGACGAGCGCGAACAAACTCTGAACGCCCTGCTGGTCGAAATGGACGGCTTCGAATCCAACGAAGGCGTCATTTTGATCGCGGCAACCAATCGTCCCGACGTTCTTGACCCTGCATTGCTGCGCCCCGGCCGTTTCGATCGCCGCGTGGTGGTGGCCCGTCCCGATGTGAAAGGCCGCGAAGAAATTCTCCGCGTGCATACCCGCAAGGTGCCCATCTCTGATGACGTAGAGCTTTCCATCATTGCTCGCGGCACGCCTGGCTTTTCCGGCGCGGACCTCGCCAACCTGGTGAATGAAGCCGCGCTGTGGGCCGCACGCCAGAATCGCAAGTTCGTCATGATGGTGGACTTCGAAATGTCCAAGGACAAAGTACTCATGGGCGTGGAACGCAAGTCCATGATCCTGTCCGACGAAGAAAAGCGAAACACTGCGTATCACGAAGCGGGCCACGCGCTGGTCGCGGCCATGACTCCGGGCGCCGACCCTGTGCACAAAGTTACGATTATTCCCCGGGGCATGGCTCTGGGTCTCACGATGCAGTTGCCGGAAGACGACAAGCACACCTATACCGTGAAGTATCTCGAGTCCATGCTTGCCGTGCTCATGGGCGGCCGTTCTGCCGAAGAAATTTTCCTCGGCCACATCACTACCGGCGCGGGAAACGACATCGAGCGCGCCACCGACATCGCTCGTAACATGGTTTGCGAATGGGGCATGAGCGAACTTGGTCCTCTGGCCTACGGGAAAAAAGACGAAGCCATATTCCTCGGTCGCGAAATCACCCAGCACCGCGACTATTCGGAAGACACCGCGATTCAGATCGATAAAGAAGTAAAACGCATCGTGAACGGCGGCTACGAGCGCGCTAAAGCCATCCTCTCCAATAACAAGGAGACTCTCGAGCGCATCGCTCTGGCGCTGCTCGAGCGCGAAGTCATTGACGCCAACGAAGTAAAGCTGCTGATGGAAAACAAGCCGCTTCCAGAAAAGCTGCGTACCCCACCGCCGCAGCCTCCGCAGGCGGCGCCCAGCACCGATCCCAAGGTAGTGCGCCCTGAACTGCGCCCTGCCCCCGGCTTCACTCGCGGAGAAAATCCCGCAAAAGCCTAAGCCCAGATAAATCTCAATTCCCTATAGGGCGCGCCTTGCAACAAAAGTCGCGCCCTCTCTTTTTGGCTACAAAAATCCGATTATTTTTATAGGACTTTGACTCGGGGAAAATGCCGCTAGAAGTATCGTTTGGACAGCTTCAAGAATTTGCGCTTTACTCGATCTCGCCCGCCGGCCCAATCTGAACCAACTCCGCCGCCTGCGCCCCAGGCGCTGGTTCCATCGGCATGGGCTTCAAATTTTGCGGATCGCGCCAATTATCCAGAATGGCCACCTGCTGCACGCAAGAAACCGTGCATCGCGGCGCACAGAATTTCTCCGTCGAATATTCCCGGCGGCGCATTTCCGGCGAATATTGCGTCAGCGGAATCCCGGGATACCCGCGCTGTTGCGAGCACCAGTGCACCAAGCCCCGCTCGCAAATATATAAATACCTAGAACCCGAGCGGCACCGCCAATTGTGTTCACGCCCGCGCGCCACATTGTGCTGAAACTCGTTGAAGCGCGAAAACGAGCGCTTCCCCAACTCCATAATCTCTTCAAAAATATTCTGCTCGTGCTCACCCAGCGGCTTTAATTGGCCATTGTTATCGTGAATAATTCCCACGGTACTTGTAAATCCCAGGTCCACCGCGCGATGCGCGATCTGCAAGGCATCTTCCGGATTCTTCACGCCACTTCCCAACACCGAATTGATGTTCACCTGAAATACGGCATACTTCGCGAGTATCTCCAGCCGTCCGTCCAGCGTTTTCAGGCTCTTTTTCGACACTTCATCCGGAGTCACGTTATCGATACTGATCTGTAGATGTTCCAGCCCCGCACGGTTCAGCCGCTCGATGCGCTCCTGATTGAGGAAAAATCCGTTGGTAATCATTCCCGCGATAATCCCGCGGCGCCGGATATGGCGGATCACCTCGTCGATCTCCGGATGCATCAGCGGTTCGCCTCCGCTGATGGTAATAATCGACGTGCCCATATCCGACAATAAATCCAGACGGCGCTTCATCTCCTCCAGCGGCACAGGCGTCGACACATCGTCAAACTCATTGCAATACGTGCACGCCAGGTTGCACCTGCGCATCGGAATGATGTGCACCAGGATAGGGTGCTTCGTCGAAACCAGCGCCTTCACAATCATGCGCAATTCGCGTGCACGGGTCCGCGCAAAACGCGCCCCCCGCCGCAGCCGCACGGCTGCCTTGGCCCCTACGGCCACCTTAGCCCGTATAGTCTTGTTTGGTTGCCCCAAGGAATGAATCAATGCCCCTATCAAGATTATACACGACGCCTAATCCTGCCCGCGCCGCTGTGATCATGTCAGTAAAGATGTGGTGGTCCCCGCAAGTCAGACGCAGATAAAGTCAAAAGCTAACGGATTCAAAGGCCCCACCCTAAAATTCGAGGGTGGGGTACCCCGGGTACCCCTGGCGCTTTTGCTAGCACCTAATCACAATCAAACTCACGGGCTCTTGAGCAACTCAGTCCGATACTTAGGGGCGAGCTCCATCATCTTAGCCACAAGTTTTTCCTGCGCCTCCTTATCCAGTTTCGGCGGTGGAGTCGTCCGTGTCTCCACCGGAATTCCAACCTCTAGAAAAAAATTTTCCTGCCCCGCGGGCGCACACAGACATAACATACGCACAGCTTTCTGCGAGCCGTTGTGAAACTGGTGCGGCGCATTCGCAGGAATATTCACGGTATCGCCGGCGCGCGCCACCAACTTGCTGCCACGGGAAGTCAGATCCAGCTCGCCTTCCAGCATCACAAATGTCTCCTCAAAGTCATGCCGGTGCGGCGGCGGCCCGCCACCCGGAGGCACATGCATATCAATCAAACAAAACCGCCCATTGGTGTCGTCGCCCGTAAGCAAGATGGTGTACGTGTCTCCCACCACTCCGACATGCGCAACCTTCTGACTGTTAACTTGCGCCAATGTAAGAGCACGCCGCATATCATCAGCAGGAATCTGTGAGCCTTTTTGCGCGCTAGCACCGCTACCGTCGCTCATATTTATTTCTCCCCATTCGTTCAAGTTTCTGTCCTGGAGCTTTCCGTCCAGGGCACGGTTCAAATCTTAAACCGAAATTGAGAGTGAATGATCCCCGGCCGGAGTCATTATTCGTCTGGTGCGCTGGAGCAGTTCTAAACATTACGGCCGCAAACGCAAAATTCCCCACCCCCTGATTTTTTAAGGGTGGGGAATTTTTAAGTTTCGCGATAATTAGTACTCTGAGCCCGAAGCCCAGCGCATCCCAAACGCCACAGTCGGATGGTAGTATTCGCGCTGGATCGGATAAATCTTGCTGCCCTGATAAAACCCGAAAACCTCATTGCTCAAATTAAGTCCGTATCCAAAAAAGCTCAACCCTTTGTAGATGCGGTAACTTCCTTGCACATCGAACTGTGTATGCGCGTAAAGATAAATGTCGCCACCGGGGCCCTTCAACCCCAAAATCGGGTCGTTAGGCGTCCCGTTCGCCTGGTACGCATACTGAAACAGGTTGGCATCATTGTGAGTAATCGCAAACCGCCCGGAAAATCGCGCCTTGTCATAAGTCAGCCCGACGTTCCAGTTGTTCGGTGCTTGCCGCTGTAAAGTTGGATGATCATTCCGCCCATTGGAGAAGTCCGCCGGAAAGGTGACCTGCGAAGTGGTGTAACTATAATTCGCCGCCACCCCGAATCCATTCAGAAATCCCGGAAGCCGCGACAGCCGTTGTTCCCACGCCGCCTCGAATCCCGCGATGTGTGCGTTGGGGCCGTTGATCGATTGCGTCAACAAAAATCCCGCCTCCGGACCAGACGCGAGCGTAACCGCGGTCGGATAAATAGGATTGGACAACTGTTTATAGAAAAATCCCGCCTGCAGAATTCCCAGCGGCTGAAAGAAATGCTCGATCAGCACATCGTAATTATTAGCCTTGGTCGGCTTCAAGGTCGGGTTGCCGGTCGAAACCTGTTTGGGACTGGCGTTGGGGTCAACAATGGTGGTCGGAACCAGGTCCCCAATATTTGGCCTCGAGATTCCCTGGCTAAAGTTCGCGCGCAGATTGGTATTCTTCTCCAGCAAATATTGCACTTGCACGCTCGGCAGCACACTTACATAGCCGGCGCCCTGCTGCAATGGCGTGATCGTCGGCGGCAAGGAATTCCCCGCCGAATCCACGTTTGTGGTCAACTGATTCGTCGTGAAAGTTGTGTCCGTACCCTCGAACCGCACGCCCGCTTGCACGCGGAACTTACCAATCGAAATCGCGTTTTGCAGATAGCCTGCGTACACCCGCTCATTGGCGTCAAAAAACGCGCTAGCTGACCGCGTGATGCTGCCCACCTGGTCTAGCTGGAACTGTGCAAGATTGCCCAGAACGGATTGGATAATCTTGTTGTAATCCGACGTCGGTCCATAAGCCAAAGAACCGTACTGAAATGAACGATCGTAGTAAGTCGGGTTGGTGTACGTTCCCAACACCGACGATAAGGGGATAGACGCCCCAGAATTGTTAAAGAAGGAGTCATTCTCGTTTTGATTGGTGTGTGAGTTTCGAATCTTTAGACCCATTTCGAAAACGCCGAAATGTGAGTGCACGCTATATCGGCGCGAAAGCGATGTCGCACCCTGGAAGTTCAGTTGCGTGGCGATGTAGTGTGTGAACCGGCTATCTGTCAATTGATATTGGCTCGGGTCGTAAGGGGTGCTGCCGTCCAACGGAATAAATTTGGGACGCCGCGGATTGCTCTGGTTCAGTGCCAGATCAGCCCCGTTTGATCCCGGCAATAAATTCCCAGTGGAATCGTAGCTTGCCGTAGAGGCCGCAAAGTTGGTCGTTTCAAAGTCCTGACCACCAATATTGTGCGACCGTGAAACAGCAAACTCGTAGGTAATCAGCGTGGACGAAAGATCGTGCCTCGCTCCCATTAAGAAACTGTAGACCTGCTGATCGGGGCGGCGAATATAATGGCGGTACGCGTAGGAGCCGGGCGAACAGGGATTGCTGCCGGGGTTCGCCACATCGGCAGCTTGGTTGACGGCCACGCAATCCTGCGCATTATCGAATGTAACTTGTGAGCCATTCACCGACTTGATGGTGTTACCCGCATTCGGGGTGTACACAATGGTGTCGCCGTAGTCGTGAAAATCCGAATACAAGCCTTTTATATACGCGGACGTTCCTGGCTTAAATGTGTAGTCGACGCCTGAGGCGAAGCCATAACGCGTGCGGTAGTAGTTGTAAGATCGCATGTCTTCGGTGGGAACGTAGGCGAAATTCTGTCCACTGGGAGTGGTACCGATTGTTTGGCTCGGCTCCAGATCATCAATGCCGCGGTTGTTGCGGTCCCAGGTGCCACCCAGCAAAATTCCCAGCTTTTTATTTACTCCAAAGCGTTGACCGAGGGTTCCATCAAAACCGCCAAGCGTGCGGCCGCCCTGAATAGGCGTGTACCCGCCTTGGCCTCCGAAATTGTAAGTCGGCCGTTCACCGGCGGTCTTCGTCACCAGATTTACCGTGCCGCCGATTCCGTCAGCGTCCTGGCTGGCGGAAAGGGTCTTGAATACTTCGATTCGTTCCACCAAATTTGCCGGCACCGCATCCAACTTGATATTGCGCACCACGCCTTCCGGTGAAGGGACATTTACGCCGTTGATCGTTACGTTGCTCAGGCGCGGTTCAGTTCCCCGAATCTGCACGTATTTTCCTTCGCCCTCATCGCGCTCCAGCGAAACGCTTGGCAACCTGCCTACCGCATCCGCCACATTTGTGTTTGGCAAGCTGTTGATAACTCTCGACGGCAACACCTGCACGATCTCGTCCGAGGTCCGCTCAATATTGATCGCTTCGCTTTCGCCTTGCAGTCGTTCCGCTGTGACCACCACCTGATCGTTCTGTGAAGCAACTTGCAAAATAGGATCGACGTTCGCAGTCTGTCCGGCATCCACTTTCACGGTGGTGCTGAACGCATTTAGTCCCACGTAAGACGCCGTCAACGTGTACTCACCAGCGGGAACTTCAGTAATACGGAACTGTCCCTGGTCATCCGAAACTACTTTTCTTCCCAGCGGCTGCAGTTCTATCAGCGTGCTCGACAACGCTGCTCCCGCGGAATCTTTCGCCGTTCCGGTAATTACGCCTTTGCCGTTTTGGGCCGCGGCGGGTTTCACCGACCCCGTGTAACTCAAAATCGACGCTACGAAAATAAAATGTAGAAACCTGCGCATAGCTCTCCTCACACTCGTGCTCTTGGCCAGAGTGGTCATTTTTTAAATTTCCGTGTTGTGTTCTTGCAGAAGCCCCAGGTCGGCGCGTCCAGTGCTCCCAATTGTTCAACGCGAGGAATCCACCCGTTCGTGCCGATGGCGCAAAGTAACCCGTCAACATGAACGCGGCGTGACACCTTCATGAACTTGCCGTGAAGCCCACCTGAATAAATTTTAAGGAAAGAATCGGAATCCACAACGTAACTGCGCTGCTCTCCTCGCAACTGCGAGGCTTCTGCTAAACTTAAAGGAGCGGTTTTTCGCGAGCTTCAGGAGCCGAGATGGCCGACGCCGTTCACGCTGCGCATCCCCACACTTCGCAGCCCAAAAATACTCGCACCGAATCCGACAGCATGGGCAAAATGGAAGTGCCCGCCGACCGTTACTACGGCGCTCAGACCGCGCGCTCGCTGATTCACTTTGCTATCGGCAAAGACGCCATGCCGCCGGAACTCATCAGCGCTTTCGGCGTGTTAAAAAAAGCCGCTGCGCTCGTCAATCAAGATCTGGGCAAACTCCCGCCAGAAAAATCCAAGCTGATCGTCCAGGCCGCCAACGAAGTAATTGCCGGCAAACTGCACGACCATTTCCCTTTGCGCATCTGGCAAACCGGCAGCGGCACACAAACCAACATGAACGTCAACGAAGTGATCTCCAATCGCGCCATCGAGCTTTCTGGCGGCGTCATGGGCAGCAAAAAACCAATTCATCCGAATGATGACGTCAATATGTCGCAGTCTTCCAATGATACTTTTCCCACCGCCATGCATATTGCCGCCGCCACCGAAACCGCGCGCAAGCTTCTTCCTGCGATTAAAAATTTACGCGACGCTCTCGATGCCAAAGCTCGGGAATTCATGGGCATCGTGAAAATCGGGCGCACTCATCTGCAGGACGCTACGCCTCTCACCGTAGGTCAGGAATTTTCCGGCTGGGTCAGCCTGCTCGACCGCGACGTGAAGCGCATCAATGAAGCTCTCGAAGGTCTATACGACCTGGCCATCGGTGGCACTGCCGTGGGTACCGGACTCAATGCCCATCCCGAATTTGCTGAGCGTGCCGCTCGCAAAATTTCCGAGCTGACTGGACTTCCCTTCCGCTCGCATCCCAACAAATTTGCCGCTCTGTCCGCGCACGACGAAATCGTCTTTGCCAGCGGAGCGCTGAAAACTCTCGCTGCGTCGCTCATGAAAATCGCCAACGACATTCGCTGGCTAGCCTCCGGTCCACGCTGCGGTCTCGGCGAACTGACGCTTCCAGAAAACGAGCCCGGCTCTTCCATCATGCCCGGCAAAGTAAATCCCACGCAGTGCGAAGCGCTCACCATGGTCGCCACTCAAGTGATGGGCAACGATGCGGCCATCGGCTTTGCAGGATCGCAAGGCAACTTTGAGCTGAACGTTTTTAAGCCGGTGATGATTTTTAATTATTTGCATTCCGTCGAGTTGCTCGCCGACGCCTGCAACAGCTTCGTCGAACACTGCGCCCGCGGCATCGAAGTCAATCGCGAAAAGATCGACCACTACGTCAAGACTTCCTTGATGCTGGTCACCGCCCTTGCGCCGAAGATCGGCTACGATAACGCCGCGAAAGTCGCGCACACCGCGCATCACGAGCACAGCAGCCTTCGCCAGGCCGCGATTAAACTGGGTTTCATAACTGGCGAGGAATTCGACCAGCTCGTCCGCGCCGAAGACATGATCCATCCGTGACCCCATCTGTAAACTGTCAGCAACGCCGTAACTTGAAATTCAACATGCCGACGTTTTCATGAAGCAGAAAATTTTCCCGAGCCTCGATGCGGCCGTAGCGGACGTTCCCGACGGCGCCCGCATTATGTTTGGCGGATTTGGCGGTGCTGGCTTCCCCAATAATTTGATTCAAGCGCTGGCTCGCAAAGGGACCAAAAACATCACCGCCATCAGCAATAATTGCGGCACTCGCGACGGCGAACTCGGACTGATGTTCAAGAACGGTCAGATCAGCCACGTCATCGCCTCTTTTCCCGGGCCGCATGCAAATTATTTTCAGGAGTGTTTCGCCGCTAAAGAAGTTACGCTTGAATTAGTTCCGCAGGGCATCTTGTGCGAACGCATGCGCGCGGCTGCCGCGGGGATTTTGGGCTTTTACACGAGCGTCGGGGTCGAAACTGAAGTGGCCGCGGGCAAAGAAGAACGCATCATTGATAATCAGCGCTGCATTCTGGAATCGCCCATCCATGCCGACTATGCGTGTATTAAAGCGGAAAAAGCCGACGCACTGGGAAATCTCACCTATCGATTGGCGGCCAGAAATTTTAATCCCATCATGGCCATGGCGGCAAAAACCACCATCGTGGAAGTAGAAGAAATTGTGCCAGTCGGAACCATCGAGTCTGAAAATGTGGTGACTCCCGCGATATTCGTTCATCGCATTGTGCAGGCCAAAGGAATTCGCTATGCCGGATAAACCGCGCCTCACTCGGGAGCAGATTGCCGCACGCACCGCCAAAGAACTGCCGGACGGCGCTTACGTGAATCTTGGTTGGGGAATTCCCAATTTGATTGCGGATTATTTGCCGCCAGGCCTGACCGTTTTCTTTCACAGCGAAAATGGAATTCTCGGAATGGGACGTCGCGCCAAGCTCGGAGAAGAAGATTACGATCTGGTGGACGCCATGAAAGTTCCCGTGACGCTGACGCCCGGCGCATCTTTTTTTCATCAGGCGGACGCGCATCTGATGACTCGCGGCGGCCACTTGGATGTCGCGGTTCTCGGCGGGTTTCAGGTCTCGGAAAAAGGCGATCTTGCCAATTGGAAAGTTCCCGGCGCGCGCGGCTCAGGCGGCATCGGTGGAGCCATGGATATCGCGGCTGGGGCCAAGGTATTGATCGTGTGCATGGAGCACACCACCAAAGACGGCGCGCCAAAAATTGTGAAGCAATGCACCTATCCGCTCACCGCACTGGCGTGCGTGGACACCATCGTGACCGATTTGGCGGTGATCGATGTACGAGCGGAAGGACTGCTGTTGCGCGAGACGGCCTCGGGCTGGACCAAAAAAGAAATTCAGGAATTAACCGGAGCGCCACTCTTATAGCCGTAAGCCTCCTACTGGCCGCCGGCTGGAGATCGCATCAGCGTCCCGAATTTACATGCGCGCCGCAACGCGCGCGGCGATACGGCCATCGTCACGGCGGAGAATCAATACCAGGCTGTCGCTCAAAGGAATTCCGGCACTGGCGATTTCCAGTTCGTAGGCCCACTGAAATCTCTTCGGCAATTCGCTGGCGAGTTCCGTGGCGTACGGCGGCACCGGTTCGACGGTGAAAAATTTTACTTTAAACTTTTCCACTGGGCGCAAATCGACTCCTCGCTTCCAGAACAGCGACAGATGCAGCGTGCTCATCATTTCGCGAGTAAGGTATTGGCGGCCCGTCGAGCCTGGCACCTCTGCAGGACAGGGCATGTCATGAATAACGAACAGCAGCTTCAGCTGCTCGGGAAATTCGGTCACGATTTCTTTTCCGCGCAGATATCTGGTGCCCTGGTTATCGTCGATGCGTTTCAAATTCTCGAAGAAACCCTTGTCCATTATGTGCCCAGCCAACCGGAAGCAAGTGTTCTCGCTCAGGCTGCCGTCCGTTTCGAGGAACACCCCGCCGTCAAAATTCCAGATCGTTTTCGGAACGCGCTTTGGTTTGTCTCCGGGCTTTTGCCCCGCTAACGCCAACGCCGGCGTTTGGCCACAGAGCAGCAATGCTGCAATAAGTATTACGCGCGGAGTTGGGAAGCAGAGGGTACGCATCGCAGTCGTTAAGTGGAAAGTTTGCCGGCCTGAATAGTGTACGTGCGCTGCAAGCAGCCCTGTCAACTCGCGAGCTACTCGCGCTGAGCGGTGTAGCTGGAGGCGAACTGCTGGCAATGCCTACGTGTGTCATTTACTATCCGAAGAGAACCCATGAGGCGCGGGTCCACACTATTATTAGTTATCGTCGCATTCGGCGGCCTCATCGTCGCGGTGGCCGTATCATTTCTGCACAACGGCCTGAGCGCGCGCGCGCGCCCCAGTGCCATGGAAGAAATGCTGGCGCGCAATGCCTGGCACCTTTCCATTCCATCGGACGCGCGCGCGATGCGCAATCCGTTGCCTGCCTCTCAGGAAAATCTTAAAGATGCGCGGCTGCATTTCGCGGACCACTGCTCCATCTGTCACGCCAACGATGGTAGCGGCGAGGTGCCATTTGGGCGCGGCTTATACCCGAAGCCCCCCGATTTGCGCCAGCCTGAAACACAGAAGCGCTCCGACGGCGAGCTGTTCTGGATCATCGAGAATGGAGTGCGCTTCACGGGCATGCCATCCTTCGCCAGTCACGGTATGAGCGACGACTCCTGGAAATTGGTCCTTTTTATAAGGCATCTGCCGCAGCTTACCGCGGAAGAGCGCCTTGAAATGTCCCGCTACAATCCGAAAAGCCCGGAGGAACGCGAAGAAGAAAAAAATGAAGATGAATTTCTAAATGGCACAACACCACAGAAATCCAGAACGCCAAAATCTCATCCTTGAGGTATTCTTGAATCTGGAAGTCTTGGGGGCCATATGACACGCCGATTCTTCACACTCTTGCTGTCCTTTCTGTTCGTCGCCGTTACGCTTTCCGCCCACGGCGACAAAAAGCACGTCATCGGAACGATAGAAAAACTAAATTCCGGCTCCGTGACGGTAAAAACCCGTGATGGGAAATCGGTACAAGTGAAACTCGTTCCTTCTACCGTATACGTTGCGCGTGTGGCCACCGCGGACAAGCCTGCCGCGCTTGCGGATCTCGCCGTCGGTGAGAACGTGGTGATCCATGCCACTCCGAAGGGCGACGACCTGGAAGCCGACGAAGTTAGATTTTCGGTCCCCGGCGCATCTGGGTCCGCTACTTCGAAACCTCAGCAGCAATAATAGGTTTCTCTCGACGCAACATCAAACTTCAAACTATTTTTGCGTCTTCAAGAACATGGCAGGAGTGTGTTTTTATCACTAGCCACACGGGCTGATTTACTTCCAGCTCTAACGCTCGTTTCGCTCCGAGCGTCAGGTGCACGGTGAAAACGACGGCGCCATCGGCGTCGGCCGCCACTTTTGCGACGAACATTGTTCCGCGTTGTTCAAGCGAAATAATTCTCCCGGCAATCACATTACGGGCGCTCAGCCCGTACGGGCGCTCCGTGGCCAATAAAATATCTCCGGCACGAATCGCCAACCTTACCGCGGTTCCCACAACAGCGTAACCAAGTGGCGTTTCGATTTCGCACGCGCCGCGCACCAGCTGCACGCGCATCACACCATCCGCTTCCCGAAGCTCCGTAACTACGCCGCTAAATAAATTGTCAAATCCTGAGGCTTGCGCCAATGCCGAGCTTCGTGGCGCGTCTAGCACTTCGTGAGGCCTTCCCGTGCTGATAATTTTCCCCTGCTCGAGCACGATAACGCCTTCGCCCACCGCGTCCACTTCGGCGCGGCTGTGGGTGACATACAAAATCGGAATATTTTGCGCCGCATTCCACCGCCGCAAATCTTCCATGATGGATTTCTTCAGGCCTTCGTCGAGCGCCGTCAGTGGCTCGTCGAGCAAGAGCACCTGCGGCGAAGTTGCCAGCGAACGAGCCAGCGCGACTCTTTGTTGTTCTCCGCCAGAAATTTCATCGGCCTTTCGTTTGGCCAACTGCTCTACGCGAAAAGCTTCCAGCATGGAATTTACGCGCAACACGCGTTCCGACGCTGGCATGTCCGCGAGCCCATAGGCAACGTTTTGCTCCACAGTCATCTGCGGAAATAACGCCAGGCTTTGAAAGACGTAGGCGATTTTTCTTTTTGCCGGGGGCACGTCGATCCGCCTGTCCACATCGAGCAACACCTCGCCCGCTATTTCAATTCGCCCGGTATCAGGCTTGAGCAATCCGGCGATGCAATCCAATAAGGTGGATTTTCCGGCTCCCGAGCGACCAAACACGATGGTGATACCGGGAGGAATTTCGATCGCAACATCCAGTGCAAACGAGGATCGCGTTCGGCCGGAGCGCGCTTTTCGCAGTCGCGCGGCAAGCAGCGGCGGATTTATCTCGCTGCCCACGAGGCCCACACGCGGCGGCCGATTCGCCGGTTGACGCCGTACACGGTGGACAGCACCACGAAAGAAACGATCAACAGCACCAGCGCCATGCGATTCGCTGCGGCATATTCCATGGACTGCACGCGGTCGTAAATATCGATGGACGCCGTGCGCGTGATGCCGGGCAAATTGCCGCCCACCATCAACACCACGCCGAATTCCCCGAGCGTGTGCGCAAAGCTCAAAACGACCGCGGTCACAATTCCCGGCAAAGACAACGGCAAAATCACTTTCGCAAAAGTGCGGAAGCGACTCGCGCCCAGCAGCGCAGATGCGTCCAGAAGTCTGCGGTCCATGCCCTCAAACGAAGCAATCAATGGTTGTACTGTGAACGGTAAGCTATAAAGAACCGAGGCGAAAACCAGCCCGCCGAACGTGAATGCCAACCCGCGGTGGAATAATATCTCGGAGATTTTTCCAATCGGGCCGTGCGGCCCCAGCGCGATCAAAACATAAAATCCCAGAACAGTGGGTGGCAACACCAGTGGGAGCGCCACGACAGCCTCCAGCAAAAATTTGCCTCGCCAATTCCAATACGCCAGCCAATACGCCAGGGGCATGCCGATCAACAACAAAATCAGAGATACGCACGCCGCAAGGCGCACGGAGAGAATCAATGCGTCCATATCGCTCTTGGGAATCTATCTTGGTTCGTTGCCGTGGGCAACAATTGCATGCGGATGGTTTATGGCGTCGGAACGGTGAAACCAAATCGCTGCAAGATTTCCCGGCCTTGCGACCCGCTGACGAACTCCAGAAACCGGCGAGCGGCATCTTTATTCTTCGAAGCTTTGAGCAGCACGACCGCTTGTTTAATGGGTGGATATGTATCCGCGGAGATTTCCCATCTGTTTCCATGCTTCATCGCCGGAGAAATAGCCAGCGAGAGGGCCACGATGCCCACTTGCGCATTACCTGACTGCACGAACTCGGCTGCTTGAGAAATATTTTCTCCGAAAACAAGCTTATCTTTCACCTGTTCGTAGATCCCGGCTTTTTTCATTGCGGCCACAGCAGCGCGCCCATAGGGTGCATGTTCGGGATTAGCGATGGCGATTTTTTTTACGCTCTGATCCAGTAAACATTTCCAGCCGTCTTTCGCTGCATTGACGCCGCTGTCGCTGGGCGTCCAGATTACGACGTGGCCCACGGCGTATTCACGGAGGGTGCCGGGTTCGGCCAAGCCGGCGGCTTCCAGTTTTTTGGGATATTCGGAGTCCGCTGAAAAAAACAGGTCGAAGGGCGCGCCATTCTGAATTTGCGTTAGAAAATTGCCGCTGGATCCATAGGTGACATCCAGTTTCGCGCCGCTTTGCTTCTCGAACTGGGCCGCCAACTCCGTCATGGCAAATTTCAAATCCGCGGCCGCCGCGATTTTCACGGCTTGCGCGCGCGCGTACGAAACCGACAAAAGTACGGCGAGCAGAACACTGATCTGTTTCGATGGAATTCTCATAGTGCTTCTTCAGCGATTAACGCCGCAAAGCAGCTATAATTTACCATTAAAGTCAGTTAATTCCGTAATGGCTTACCGGTTTTTAAGGTGTGGGCGATGCGTTCCTGCGTTTTCTTTTCGCCGCACAAAGACACGAACGCTTCTCGTTCCAGGTCCAACAGGTATTGTTCGCTTACAAATTGGGGGGAGCTCAGCGCACCGCCGGCCAGAATATTCCCGAGCTTGCGTCCCACGTGGGCATCGTAATCGGTTATATAGCCGCCGCGCTGCATCATATGGATCGCCAACTTGGCGCCCGAAAGAAATTGCTCGCCGAGCACTTTGATCTGCGTGGT
>DATNKL010000179.1:0-3162 GCA_035603415.1 Candidatus Acidiferrales bacterium | reverse complement strand
CCGCACTTCCGTTGGTATTTGTAGGATTACTTCTTCTTGTCAGGTAAAATCGACCAGCGTTTTTCGACGCGCACGATCTGTCAGCCCAGCCAGGCCCATCGATTTTGTCCCACACAAGGAGAATTACATTGCCTCGAAATGTGTTCCTGCTGCTGGTTTTGTCTTTCTGCTCGGCCTCTACACTCGCTGATCAGGTCACCCTAAAAAATGGAGATCGCCTGAGCGGTACCATCGTAAAAACCGACGACGATAAACTGGAGTTGAAGTCCGAATTTGCCGGGGATGTAAAACTCCCGTGGAGCGCGGTAGTGGCCATCGTGTCTGCCGAGCCTCTTCACGTAGCGCTTAAAAATGGCCAAACCATAGTCGGCGTGGTCACCACCAAAGATGAAAAGTTTGAAATAGCCGCTTCCGGTGGCCCCATTGAGGCACCCAGGGCTGAAGTCGTGGCGGTGCGAAATAATGCCGAGCAAGACGTCTACATGCGCATGGAGCACCCACGCATCATCGACTTGTGGGCGGGGTTGGTGGACGCCGGCCTCAGTTTCACCAGAGGAAATTCGGACTCCACCAGTTTTGCGCTTACGGGAAAAGCCGCGCGCACATCGAAGCGCACCAAAATATCTCTCTACTCCACCGAAATTTATGCGCGAAGCACCATTGCGGGAGTCAGCAACACCACCGCCAGCGCCATTCGCGGTGGTGCGCGCGTGGATGTAAATCTACGCGGTCGTTCCTTTGCCTTTGGCTTGGCCGATTTCGAGCACGACCGTTTTCAGGATTTGAACTTGCGCAGCGTCCTGGGCGGCGGCCTGGGTTACCACCTGATCAAAGAAAAAGACCGCACCTTCGATGTGTTTGGCGGTGTCACTTATAACCAGGAATATTATTCGCAGCCCTTCAGTCCCCCGAATCCGTCCACAACCCGCAAGACCGCCGAGGTCGTGCTGGGTCAAACGCTCGCTACCAAGCTGGGAAGCCGCACAACCATAGGCGAGCAATTCAGCTTTTTCCCAAACCTGTCTGACACTGGGGAGTACCGGCTGCAACTGGACGCCACTGCGGCAACCAAGATCAAAAATTGGCTTAGTTGGCAGGTAACTCTCAGCGACCGCTATGTGAGTACCCCGCTCCTCGGGCTGAAAAATAACGACCTGCTGTTTACCACCGGCTTGAGATTGACATATGGCAAGGGCGTGTTCTAGAACCTAACCTGCATGTTCAGCGTTGTGTGTGAAAGTGCGGCATAAGAGGAGGCAGCGATGGCAGGTGGTGGAATACTCTGGTGGATCATCGTTGGTTTAATCGCCGGTTGGCTGGCGGGCCAGGTGATGAAGGGCGGCGGTTACGGCGTACTTGCCGATATCGTGCTGGGCATCCTGGGAGGAATCCTTGGTGGATGGATCTTCTCAAAAATGGGCATGGGAGCGACGTCAACCATCGGTTCGATCATCGTGGCCTTTATCGGTGCCGTGATTCTGGTCGGCCTCACGCGGCTGGTCAAACGAGCGTGACGGCCAACCATATTTAAGCAGTAATGGCGGTTCAAAACTCATTTGTTTGACCTGCCGGGGCAAATAAAATTGCCCCGGTTTTTTATTTAAAGCCGCCGTTTTGGCTCGCCAGATACCATTCCACGGTCGGCGCCCGTTGATATTTCAATTGATTTGCGGTCTCACCTGCGGCGGCCTGACTGCCCAATTTTTGTTGGGCAACCGCCAGCTGTTGCACCGCCAGCGGAGAGAGCCGGTTAGCGCTTAACTCGTCCACCGCGTTGGCGAGATCACCTTGCGATAGCAATAAGTATCCGCGTGCTGTCTCATAAGGATTTTCCACTAAAAGGTTGGCTGACTGCGCGGCAAGCCGCTCTAATTTACTGATTGCCTGCTCCGCTGTTTCCGGAAGACCGTGTTGAGAGGCAACTCGTGCCTCTTCGCACAGCACGTTTGCTAACGCCCCGCTACGGTCCGATCCGCTCATCCCTTCCACAGTATTTTGAAGTTTTTCCTCGAGCGCACGAAGCTGGTGGAGTTCGCTGGCGAAATCGGCGGCCAACATTGCGGATCCAAATGCGATCTCGAATTGCCCGTTGGGTTCATTTTTTTGCGCCGCGTCCGCAGCAAGGTTGGAGAGTGCGGCTCGTCCTTGCTCGGCGCGGCCCTCCCAGAAATAGACCAATGCTTTTTGATAAGAAGCGTGCAACAAATCGCGATTGTTCTCCGACATCAACACAGCCTTGTCGTACTCCAACCGCGAATCATCGTACTTGCCCATCAACGTCAACGTATCTCCCAAACCAAGCTGCGAAGTAAAGAACGTCGGATCGATTTGCAGTGCCGCGCTGTAGTGTTCGAGAGACCCTTGGTCATCGCCGGTATAACGCAGCACTTCTCCCATGGAGTCCTCGGGATTCGGTGAACTAGGATCCGCGGCAATGTAGCGCTTCTCGTACGTCACCGCTTTGACTGGATCAGGATGGCCGGACTGGATGTACGAGTAACCAAGATTATTCAGCACTGGCGAAAACTTGGGATCAATCTGCAACAAAGATTCCATCATCCGCTGAGACCGGTCGAAGTCTTGCTGCATGAACAGCCACTCCGAAACAAGATACAAAACGTGCTTGTTCTTCGGATAACGCTTCAAAAGGTCGTTCATGCTGGCGATGGCTGGTAGGAGATTGCCATCCTGGATGCCGGTCATCCACCGCACCAGTAATTGTTCATCAGGTGGGGCCTGCGGCAACAGAGCTTTGGCGCGCTCCAGGGCTGCGATGTTGGGGATGGCCGCGCGCGAAGCATGAGATAGCAACGCATATCCAAGCGCGAAGTTGGGATCCTTTTCCGTGGCATGCTGCGCCTGAATGACCGCATCATGCAGCAGCACGTTTTCGTATTTATCGAGTGAAAGCTCCGCGAACTTGCGCGCTTCAACCGAGCGCGTTGACACCGGGATCGCACCAAACAAAAGCAAGGGCGCCGGCGCGATGCGTGGGGAGCTGGCTGCCCGCGATTTTGCTTCTTCCACACGTGGCGGATGTTCTTGGGCCCGGATCATCTGGGCTGCGAAAAGCAGAGGGAAAATCAGCGCAATACTATTTCGATACATCCGGTGCATGGACACTCTCCCAAGAGTCACAAAGTTGTGGATCAGCAGCAAACT
>DATNKL010000075.1:0-8254 GCA_035603415.1 Candidatus Acidiferrales bacterium | reverse complement strand
CTTAATGAATACCGTGCAGGCCTGGACCTCTCAGCCGGAAGCCCGCCCGAATTGGTTTCAGGGCGCATCCTTCCGCATGACCATCACCTCCGAGTATCTCGGAGTCGGCTACATCATCGGCTCCCGCGTCAGCGGCATCCTCTTCGCCGGCGGCATTATTTCCTGGCTGGTCATCATGCCGGCCATCCGTTTTTACGGCCAGCTCGCCAACAACGTCCCCATTTATCCCTCCACTATCCCCATTCCCCTGATGAGCCCCGACCAAATCTGGGGCACCTACATTCGCCCCATGGGCGCAGGCGCCGTCGCCGCCGCCGGTTTGATCACCCTGCTGCGCACGCTCCCCACAATCTTCTCCGCGCTCAAAGCCGGCCTCAAGGACGTTCGCGCCGAGGGCGCAACCGACGCCACCGCGGCCAGCCGCACCGATCGCGACATGCCGCTGCGCTGGGTCGTCGGCGGCTCCATGCTCATCATCGTCATGATGTGGATCCTGCTCACCTTTCATCCCATCCCCGGAGCCGAAACGCGCTGGTACCACAATCTTTTCGCTGGCATCTTCGTCACCGTCTTCGGCTTTCTCTTCGTCACCGTCGCCGCGCGCATCAGCGGCCTGCTCGGCAACTCCTCCAATCCCATCAGCGGCATGAGCATCGCCACGCTCATGGCCACCTGCGCCATCTTCTTCGTCGCGGGATGGACCGCGCCGAACTACCAGGTGCTCGCCCTCATGATTGGAGGTGTGGTGTGCATCGCGGCGGCCATTGCAGGCGCCACTTCGCAGGACTTAAAAACCGGCTACCTCGTCGGCGCCACGCCTTTTTGGCAGCAGATGGGCCTGCTGATCGGTGTCACCGTCTCAACCATGGCCATCGGCACCACGCTCAACTTGATGAACAAGGGCCTGGAAAAATATATCCCCACGCAGATTCCAGTCACCGTGCAATCTCTACCCACCGGCGTGAAAGTGGAGCGCGACAGCTTCACCTATCAAGGCAAGAACTATCAGCTCATCAATTCGATCGGCTCGCACGAAATTCCCGACGGCGAATATCTCTACAGTCCCGACAGCAAACAAATTGAGTATCAGTGGGCCCAGGGAATCGGCAGCCTGAAGGCTCCCGCTCCTCAAGCGCGCTTGATGGCCACCGTCATCAGCGGCATCCTCAATCAGCGCCTTCCCTGGCGCTTGGTCTTGATGGGCGTTGCGTTAGTAATCGCCGTGGAAATTCTCGGCGTGCGCTCGCTGGCCTTCGCCACCGGCTCGTATCTTCCGCTCGGCACCACCGCCGCCATGTTCGCCGGCGGCCTCATCCGCTCGCTCGTCGACGCCACCACCAAAAAGAAAGACGAAAGCGAAGCCAGCCCCGGCGCGCTCTACTCCAGCGGACTCATCGCCGCCGGAGGTGTCTTCGGCCTCCTCGGCATCATCATCAATCTGTTGCAGGACCCCGAAATCTCCAACCGCGTCCCGCACTGGCTAACCTCAGTCCTCCGCCTCCCCTGGCCCGAAAAATTGTTCAGCCTCGGCCCCCGGTTTTGGCCCGCCCTCGCCGTGAACGAAAAGCTCCCCATGCCCACTTCCGCGCAGTCCCTGCTCGGCATATTCATGTTCGCCCTGCTAGCCGCCTCCCTCTTCTACTTCGCCCGCAAAAAACTCGACTAGCCCTGTCGCACGTTCTTGAGACTCGGGTGGCCTACCCTTTGCGGCCTTTTTGCAAAGGGTGGGCGCTGCGCTCCGACGCTCCGCTCCGATTCATTTCATCTCGCATCAATCTTCAGCATCCCCTCTCCCAACTCATAGTTCGACCAACTGCTCCACGGCCACTCACGAGGATGTTGCACCAGATGCTCGTCCACCGGGTGGGCATGCATGTACTCAAGTTTCTCGCGCAGTTTCTCCCGCGAATAAATATTAAAATCGTAGTAGCGCCGCTGCCAGAACCGCTCCAGCTCCCCATGCAATTCAGCAAATTGCAGCGCATCGTTGTTCCGCTGCTCCTCGCCGCGTATTTCCCGGGACACTCTTTGTTTGAAAACCTGCACAATCGTCGACGGCGGCACCTCCGCAGTCTCGCTGACCAGCAGACGCACATGCTCCGGCATAATTACGTAGCCCACCAAAGCGAAGCCGTATTTCGCGCGAACCTCATCCAATAG
The DNA here is from genome assembly GCA_035603415.1 of Candidatus Acidiferrales bacterium. GTDB lineage: Bacteria > Acidobacteriota > Terriglobia > Acidiferrales > UBA7541 > Acidiferrum. Next base: position 6,094 of record DATNKL010000075.1, on the reverse strand, counting down.
GCGCAGCGCCTCCGCACCCTCCCCGCCATCGCCAACGGTATCGGACCCAGGGAGATCGAAATCTTCGGGCCATCGCGCGAATACTTCGATCCACGGCCTAGACAATCCACCGAGCCCAAACAGACCCCCGGACCGAAAGATGATGACTCGCAAGGCCTCGCGTCCCGCAACCACGCTGGCCAACAACCTGCCCTGCATGCCGCCGCCCGAGAGATCCCGATACCTCAAGATGCACATGCCGCTCTGCCTCAAGGTCCGGAATTTTCTCCCCCCGGCTTTCCCCGCCCGCACCGCACCCCGTCACGAACACCACAAAACTGGAAACCCCGCTTTGACGCAATTGCATCAAGCACCGTACACTGCGCTTATGCCTCCGCCGTTCAGCGCGCGCCGCTCCAACTTCGATTGGCGCGGATTCATCACCCCCGGCGTAAAACTGATCGTAATAATTTGTTCCGGCGTTTTTCTGGTACAAACCCTGGCGGACCTTCTGCTCGGCGGCGGCCGCGCCTTTCACCTGATCGTACAAACCTTCGGCCTGATTCCCGACGCGATGATTCACGGCCTGCGCATCTGGCAACCCGCCACTTACATTTTTCTGCACGGCGGCCTGTTTCATCTTTTAATCAACATGCTCATGCTGTGGATGTTTGGCCGCGAACTGGAACAGGTCTGGGGCAAGCGCCGCTTCCTGAATTATTTTTTCCTGTGCGGCGTGGGCGCCGGCCTCATCGAAGTGGTCATCAAAACGATTCCAACGCTGTTCGGCAAGGAAGCTTCTCTGGTTCCCACCATCGGCGCGTCGGGAGCCATTTTCGGCATACTCATCGCCAACGCAATTTTATTTCCCGACCGGCGCATCTGGCTCATTCCCTTGCCCGTGACCATTCCCATGCGGCCCTACGTAGCGGTCATGGCCGCCATCGAATTTTTTGGCACGCTCAGCAGCGGCGGCGACAACGTCAGCCATCTGTGCCATCTGGGCGGCATGCTGGTGGGCTGGATTTATTTGCGGCGCGGCTCGTTCCTCTACAATGTGCGCAACAGCGTCACCGACTGGAAAGTTCAGCGCAACAAGAAAAAATTCCAGGTCTACATGAACAAGCACAAAGACCCGCCCTCGCGCCCCGACAACTGGGTCAATTAGCTGCACATCGTGCTGAAAACGTTTCGCCGTCTACTAGGTTCCCCCCCTACTACGTTGCCCCGCCGATTACGTGGAACTTCATGAAGTTCGTCGTGCCGCGAATCCCCATCGGCGTGCCCGCTACGATGCCGATGACGTCGCCTCTACGCACCAGCTTTTCTTCCAGCAAGCGCTTTTCAGAAATGGCCGCCAGGCTATCAACTTTGTGCGGATCCTTAATCTCCGCGGGCATCACCCCCCAGATCAGAGCCATGCGCCTGCGCGTGTTGGCCTCGGGAGAAAACGCGATGATCGGTACCAGCGGGCGGTACCGCGAAACCAGCCGCGCGGTAAACCCGCTGTGCGTGAACACCGCAATCAGTCGCATGTGCAGTTCGCGCGAAGCGTGGCACACCAGCTCGGCCACCGTCTCCGCGACTTTCAGCTGCTCCTGCATCGAAGGACGCGGAAATTCGCGGATGCTTTTTTCCGCTTCCTCGATAATCTTGGCCATCATCTGCACGGCTTCCACGGGATATTTTCCCGAAGCTGTTTCGGCCGAGAGCATCACCGCGTCCGAGCCGTCGAAAATCGCGTTGGCCACGTCGGAAGCTTCCGCGCGCGTTGGCCGCGGATTTCCGGTCATGGATTCGAGCATCTGCGTCGCGGTAATTACCGGCCGGCGGAATTCCCGTGCGCGCGCAATAATTGTTTTTTGCACCACCGGCACGCGCTCTGGGCGCATCTCCACGCCCAGGTCTCCGCGAGCCACCATGACGCCATCGGCCGCTCGCAGAATGGCGTCCAGGTTTTCGATGGCCTCCGGTTTTTCCAGCTTGGCGATCACCGGAGTGTCTTTGCCCGCTTTGCGAATCAGCGCCTTAGCCTGCAGTACGTCTTCCGCGCGACGCACAAAACTCACCGCGATGTAATCGGCGTTGTGCTTCAGCGCGAATTTCAAATCTTGCTTGTCCTTCGGCGTGAGCGCCGGCACACGCAACTTAACGCCCGGCAAATTAATCCCTTTGTTCTCGCCCAGCGCGCCGCCATTCACAACTTTGCAAATTACTTCCCGGCCGCGCACTTTCATCACGCGCAATTCAATCAGCCCGTCGGAAAGCAGAATCCTGTCGCCCTTGTGAACTTCGCGCGGCAGCGGCGTGAAGGTGGTATTCACCCGGGTCGAATCCCCCAGAATGCGCGCGGTGGTAATCACAAATTGTTGCCCGGCGTTCAACATCACCGGCTTGCCGCCGGCCAACACGCCAGTGCGGATTTTTGGGCCCTGCAGATCCGCGAGGATGGAAATGGTTTTGCCTTGTTCCAGCGCGGCGGCGCGCAGCAAAGCGATATTTGCGGCGTGATCTTCATGCTTCCCGTGCGAGAAATTCAGTCGCGCTACATCCATACCTGCGCGCAGCAGCTTCTCCACAATGCGGCGCGAATTGCTGGCGGGTCCGATGGTGCAAACTATTTTCGAGTGTCGGAAACTCATCTTTCTTATCTGGCCTTGTCTGTCGTTATTTTTGCTTTTATTTGGCGGCGGCAAATTCCGCCACGATGCGCGCAAGTACATCTACACCTTTAGTGAAGGACGCTACCGGAAGCCGTTCGTCATCGCCGTGCGCGCGCAGGTAGTCTTCTTCGGTGAGCGGAAACGGAACCAATCCGTAGGCTTGCACATTGTGGAGCCGCAACTGCGATGAATCCGTCGCGCCGGTCGACTGGAACGGCAGCACCGGAGCGTTTCCAAACTGTGCGGACGCAACTTTGGAAATGGTGGCGTAAAAATCCGACTCCAATGACGATGGCGGCGCCGCTAGCCCGGCATCCGGTTGAACTTCAAATTTTATTTGCGGATCGTTCACCAGTTTGGTGAGCGCGGCCAGCAGCACATCGATGGTGTCTCCCGGGATCAATCGAATATTTAAATTGGCTCGCGCTTCCGCGGGGATCACGTTGTTGCGCACGCCTGCAGAAAGCATGGTGGGAGCTACCGTATCGCGCATCATGGAATTCCACAGCGGGCTCGCTTCGGAGACTACCTTCTGCGCGTGTTCCCCACGGTCCTCGCTATCTATCACACGCATCCATTTGCCCAGCTCGTCGGGTTCAATGGCCGCGAGCTGCTCGAAATATCTGCGCACAATGGTGGTGAAATGCGCCGGCGCTGTATAGCCGCCGATCTTGGCCACTGCCGCTGCGAGATGCACAACCGCATTGTCTTTTGTGGGTCGCGAAGCGTGCGCCGAAGTCCCGCGCGCGATGACCATGACGTTCATGGCCACTTTTTCGCTGGCCTGCACCGCGATGTACTGCACTCTGCCGTTTTTGAGGAAAACTTCTCCGCCTTCGTTCAACGCGTAACCAGCGGCAAATTTATCCCAATACTTGGAAATCAGGATCTTGATGCTGGCATCGCCGCCTTGCTCTTCATCGGCGGTGGCCAGAAAAATAACGTCACGGTTCAAACGCGCGTTGGAACGTTTCAGAGCAATAAATGCGGCAAGATTCGCAGCCAACATCCCTTTGTCATCGATGGCTCCGCGCCCATACAGAAAGCCATCTTTTATTATCGCGGCGAATGGCTCGACGCTCCACTTCGATCGGTCTACGCCGACCACATCCATGTGCGCGACCAGCAATAAGGCCTTCGACGGGTCGGCCACCGCCGAACTGCGCAAACGCGCCACCAGCGCGCTGCGGCCAGGCGCCAGATCCAGCATCTCCGACTGGATGCCTTCCTTCTCCAGAACATGCGCGAGGTATTTTGCCGTAGCCTGCTCGTTTCCCGGCGGATTTGTGGTGATGGTGCGGATCAGATCGATCAGCCAACCCTGGGCTTCTTTCGCGAGCGCGGCGGTATCACCGATGGGAGAGGGACTGCTAATCGTTACCGCTGGGGACTGCGACTGGGACGTGCTCGCGGGTTGGGCTGCGGGGTGAGACGAAGACACTTGCGCGGCCAGCGGCAAACGCGCGCTCAATAACAGCGCTCCGACACTCATTACCACCTGCAGTTTGCGTTTCCCGCTCACGAATCTCCTCCATTTTAACTCCAAGCTCACGTTTCGGCTTTAAGCCGACGCCCAAGTAACAGTCCAGCGTACCCGGCAAATTTCAGCCTGCAACACTTTCCTGCGATTCCGCTTCATACTAACATGCAGGGTGTGGCCCTCCGGGCGTTCCGTGGAGCGTAGTTGCGAAGACCAACTCATGGATTTGCGCGCGTCGCGAATTCAAAAAGCTGGGCGTCACAAAAATGAGGACTACTATGAAAGCTGTCTCTGGCAAAATTTTTTCCATGAGTCTCGTTACGCTGCTGGGATGCTTACTGTGCGTGCATTTGTCATTTGCTCAGGCGCCAGCGGGGCCGCAGGGCGGCCAGCCGCCGCAAAGCGCGCCGCCACCGCCACCTCCTCCTCCGGCCGCGCAGAATCCGGCATCGAAGCCGCCGGCGCAAGCACCACCCGAAGCCGGCGTGACGATCGCGGTGGATGTTCCGGTGGTCACCGTGGACGTGATCGCCACCACGAAAAACGGTGATATCCTCACGGGCTTAAAGAAAGAAAATTTCCGCGTGCTGGACGACGGCGCGCCGCAAACGATTACGAACTTTGCTCCCACGGATGCTCCGATCACCATGGTCGTGCTCATGGAATTCAGCGGCCGCGCGTATGGCTGGTTCGCCGCTTACGCCAAATATTGGGCGGATGCGCTGTTTCCCAACCTGCAACAAAAAGATTGGGTGGCGCTCGAAACATTCGACATGAGGACGCGGCTGGAAGTGGATTTTACGCAGGATAAGAATGAAGTTCGCGCGGCCATCAATCGCCTGTATTTCCCGGGATTCAGCGAGTCCAATGTTTTTGACGCCATTCTCGAAACGAATGAGCGCTTGAAAGACGTGAAAGGCAAAAAATCGATTCTGCTGCTGGCCAGCGGCGTGGATACTTTTTCCAAACACACGCTGGACCAGACCATGAAGCAATTGCGCCAGAGCGATGTGACCATTTTCGCCGTGGGCCTGGACAAAACTTTTACTAATTTTCTGGACTTGCACGGCTCGCGCGGCGCGCACATGGATTATCTGCAGGCCGAAAATCAGTTAAAAACTTTTGCCACTGAGACGGGAGGATTTTCCTGGTTTCCGCAATTCGATGGCGAAATTCCCGGCATCTTCCAGCAAGTGGCGGCCATGCTGCGCCACCAGTACAGCCTTTCCTATACTCCGGGAAACGGCGCGAAGGACGGCCGCTTTCACAAGGTGAAAATAGAGTTGGTGGCGCCGGACGGGGGTCCGCTGAATGTTGTGGACCAAAAAGGAAAGAAACAGAAGTACGTGGTGTACGCGCGTGAAGGCTATCAGGCGCCAAAGAGCGGAGTCGGAGACTAACTCGAAGCGGCGGATTAACATTCCAATGAGAAGCAGCGCGTAATTTTTTAGATGCGAATCTTTTTTTCAGGCGCGGAGCTTTTTCAGGGCAACTTCAGTAGCCGCGCGCGAAATCAACGCGATTGAAAAGGTCGCGGCCGTCAAACCAGCGATGCAGTAAATCCACCAACATGGTTGTCTCGCGGGGCCATAACCTATCGCTGAGGGCGCTCGTGTGCGGGGTAATAAATAAATTCGGGGCGTGCCATAGCGAACTTGAAGCGGGCAGAGGCTCGGTCTGCGCGACGTCAAGCGCCGCACCGGCAAGCGCTCCAGTTTCCAGCGCCGAAATTAACGCGGCTTCATCCAGAAGCGATCCTCTCCCTACATTGATCAGCCGCGCACTGCGCTTCATTAGCGCCAATTGCTCAGCGCCAATCAAGGAATTGGTCTCCGCCGTTTCGGGCGCACAAAGCAAAAGGTAATCGGCATGCGGCAAAACATTATTCAATTCGGCCGACGTAACAATTTTTTCTGCGTGTGTTGCATCGCCTTTGCCGGACCTGGTCACGCCCCATACGCGCATGCCCAGC
>DATNKL010000202.1:0-16518 GCA_035603415.1 Candidatus Acidiferrales bacterium | reverse complement strand
CGCCGCGCTCGCTGCGCAACGCACTGTAGCCTCGCCCAATGGCTCATCACTTTCGGTCGTGCCTATGCACCCGCGCAATTCACCGCGCACGTGCAGCGTCACAAACACACCACGCCGCTCGCCAAAAATTCCCTCATGTGGAATTGTTTCCAGGAGCTCTCCGCGGGAAACCGCCTCTACAATCGCCTTGCGTGCCAGAATCAACAGCTCTCGGCCATCAACCTCAGAGAGGTACGGCATCCTCTGACTTCTTGCGGCTTTCCAGCATGCTCAGCCGCCGCCGCTGCTTGATGCGGTCGTCCACGTTTCCCCAGAAGCGGTGAAAATATTGCGCCGCCGACGTCAGCGCACTCACCACCACCAGCCAAAGCAACAACAGTGCCAGCGGCTTTAAATATTCGTGCCGCGCCCCCGCGATTACCACCGCCACTGCACACACTTGCAAAACCATCTTGGTCTTTCCCAACACGGAAGCCTCAATCGTAAACCCTTCTGCCAACGCGATATTTCTTAATCCCAAAACCGTAAATTCCCGACCGATGATAATCACCACCATCCAGGCCGGCACCAGTTGCATGTCTACCAGCGAAACGAAGGCTGCCGAGATCAGTAATTTGTCCGCGATAGGATCCAGCAGAATTCCTAGGGTGGTTACTTGCAATCGTCGCCGCGCCACGTACCCATCAGCCCAATCCGTAGCCGCTGCCATGAGCAAGATCAAGACTCCCCAAAATTCGAAATGCATAGGGAAGCCCCACAACTCCACGTTTGGACTCCGTGTTAGCAGGATGACAATCAGGACCGGCACGAAAAAGATCCGTAACAACGTCAGTGAGTTGGCAAGATTCATACGCGCATTCAGGTTACAATGGCGGTGCCGGAGCCGCCAGGCCGCTGCCGAATCACTATAGTCTTGAGCTACGTAGTCGTCAACGCTCGCCAGTGCCGACTTAGGTACCTAGGCCAGCTGTGACATGGAATTTGATCTCTTCTAGCTATACTCATTCGTAACCCTTAGCCCCCAAATCTGTGCAAATGTGTGATTTACAAGCCACACCATGGCGCAATAGGTGATTTTGCGGGGGTGCTCCCCGTGCGTGCATATACTCATGAAGGACAAGGACTTATAGGACCCCTACGCTCTAGCACGCGGCAATAACAAAAATGTTTGACAATCTCTCAAAAAAGTTCCAGAGCGTTTCCCACAAAATTTTCCACAACCTGCAAATCCCCACTTTATCCGCATTTATCGCCGCTACGGCGAAGGCCATCAGTTCACAACTGTCATTTCAGCCTGTTTACTCAAAAGTTATCTCACTCTTGCACGCGCGAAAAATCGCGTTGCTTCGACGATCTAAATCGTCTAATCAGGTTGCGATGACCGGGAGCGAGACGCTGCATTTGCACCTGGAAATTTTGTGGATGGAACCGGCGGGTTAGGAGGCCCTCTCAATACCACTTCAAATCGGTCGAGGCCCTCGCAATAGCCTCGCCGGAAGCAAAAGCATCGCGGACAGCAGCCCAAACACTCCATGGAGGGCGATTCCTAGAATTCGAAGTGGCAGCGTAATTAGCCAAACAAAAGGATAAAGAACCAGCGCTAGCAGCGCCACCGGCCAACAAAGGATGAAAAGAATACACCACAAAAGAAACGCAGCCATGAGTGCCTCCCTCCTATGATTACGTCAGAGCGAGCCTGGAAGTTCCCTTAACCACGTAATCATTTAACCGCAAACGCCGCGCAATCGATACCGGCACCTCGGCATCCAGCAACATATCTTCATCCTCTACTTCCGATCGCAACACCCTCCCTAGCGCGTGGATCAACGCCAGTGTGCGCCCCTGCGACAACGGCAATCGCAGCGAAAGTGAAACCAGCGGGTCGGTCGGCAGCGCCACATCTATCCGCCGTAGTAATTCATCGATGCCTTCACCGGTCAACGCCGACACCAACACCGGTCCGTCATGCTGTTTCATCTTTCCCTTGCAGTCCGCGTTCAGACTCTCTCGTTCCCCAGCTGTCAAACGGTCCGCCTTATTCAGCACCCGCAGTATCGGCCGGTCGGCAACCCCCAACTCCTCCAGAATTTTGTGCACCTCTTCGTCCAGTTCATCATGATGCGCGTTCGATATATCGCTGACATGCAAAATCAGCGCGGCTTCCTGCACTTCTTCCAGCGTCGCGCGAAACGCCGACAGTAAACTCTTCGGCAAATCGCGTATGAATCCCACCGTGTCTGAGACCAGCACCCGCCTGTTCGATGGCAACCGCACCGCCCGAATCGTGGGATCCAGCGTCGCGAACATACGCGCGGAAACCAGCACTTCCGCTCGGCTCAGCGCATTAAACAGCGTCGACTTTCCGGCGTTGGTATAACCCACCAGCGCAATCGTCCCCAGCGGCACCGCATTCCGCGCTTCTCGCCGCAACGCCCGCTGCTTGCGCAGATCGGCAATGCCCGTTTGAATTTTGCTGACGCGGTCTCGAATCCTCCGACGGTCGGTTTCCAGTTTCTTTTCACCAGGTCCTCGAACGCCAATGCGCCCCGCTCCTCCCGCGCCACCCGCTCCGCCGCCTCCGCTTTTGCCTCCCAACCGGGACATGGCCGTGCCCTTCCCGGTCAGTCGCGGCAGCATATAATTTAATTGCGCCAGCTCCACCTGCAGTTGCCCTTCGCGGCTTCGCGCATGCCGCGCAAAAATATCTAGAATCAATTGCGTGCGATCGATGACTCGCCGCTCCGTCAACTCCTCAATGTTCCTCTGCTGCACCGGAGAAAGATTGCTATCAAAAATAATCAGCGGGGCCTGATGCGCGTTGGCCTCCGCGCGTATCTCATCCAGCTTCCCGCGTCCCACCAGCGTCGCGGAATCCGCCGAATCGCGTACCTGAAACACCGTCCCCACAACTTCCGCGCCAGCGCTTTTCGCCAGCTCCACTAATTCCGCTAAAGACACTCGCCCCTGCTCACCCGCGGGCATTCCCGGAAACCGTGCTGCCCGCTTCCAACCCAGGCCCACTAGCAGCGCGCGTTCCGCGTTCGAAACATTGTGTTGTGATGTCTTCGTCAAATAGTGCGACCTGGCAGCACTACGAAACCATTTGCGGAGGGATCGTGCTCATCCTGGCAATTATACCCCTACACATTTTCAACCGCGACTGCCGACGGCAATCTCTTTGCTGACCCATTCGAAAATCTCGCGCTGCACTCCGACGTCATCACCCGGCCCGGCAAACCAGCGGATCGAGTTGTCTCTCCGAAACCAGGTCATCTGCCGCTTGGCATAATGTCGCGTCGCCACTTGAATCGCCGCACGTGCCTTCTCCGTCGTAAGCTCCCCGCGCATCACCGCCAGCATCTCGCGGTACCCGATGAAATCAAAAATCTTCGCGTTCTCCGCGATCCCCGCGTCAAGCAATCCTCGAACTTCAGCAAGCCATCCGTTCTCGATCATCGCCTTGGTACGCGCATCAATTCGCTCATAAAGCATCTCGCGCGAAGGCATCAATCCAATCTTCACCGTCCGCCATCCTTCCAATGGCTTCCGTCCGGTGCGATGCACCTCAGAAATTGGTTTGCGCGTCAAAATGCAAACTTCAATCGCCCGAATCAGCTTTTGTTCATCCGTCGGCGCAATTCGCGCTGCAGCTTCCGCATCCATCCGTTGCAGCACGCGATGCAAATACATCCCGCCGCGCTTCCTCGAACTCGCCCTCAGCCGCTCCCGCAGTTCCTCCGAACGCAGGGGCAAGTCCGCTAATCCCTCCAGCAACGCGCGCATATATAACCCCGTCCCCACAAGAAGGATCGGCAGCCTACCCTGTTTGCGCAGTTCCTCCAGCACCGCCAGCGCGAAATCGCGATAGCCTCCCGCAGTCGCCGCCTCCGAAGCATCCAGCACATCAATCAAGTGATGCACGACGCCTTGCCGATCCTCTGCTGTCGGCTTGGCGGTTCCGATATTCACACCGCGATAAAGCTGCGTCGAATCGCAAGCAATAATTTCTGCTTGCAACGCGCGCGCCAGCGCCACCGCCAGCGCGGATTTGCCCGATGCCGTTGGTCCCACCACGACAATCAAAGGCAAACTCTCCGGCTCAATTGTTTTCATGGAAAAAAAATGTGCCGCGCGCGAAACAACAGCACCAGCAACGCGAGCACCAGGCTGCCCACGATTTGTTGTCGCAACGGTTTCACTGATATTTCACTGATACGCGGCTTCGAGAGGCAAATTGTACAGGAAGTAAAAGCGCAGTTCGATATATGGCCCGCTGAACGCCGGCGGCAAAGGCTCAAACGGGTTCGACGACCGGATCGCCGACACTGCCGCGCGGTCCAGCGGCTCTTTCCCGGAATTAATCAATCGCGTCGGCTCCCCGGTAGGCACGCTCCCATCACGCATGATGCGAAATTGCAGCGCAACCCTGCCGCGGTCGCCCAACTGCGCCGACTCCGGCATCACCGCATACCAATTGCGCCGCACGCTGGCCACCACCCGCTTCATGTAGTCGCTGAAGTCCACGCCCTCCGTCGGCGTAAGAATTTCATAACCGTTTCCATAGGTCCCCGCGCCTTGTCCGGCACCCCCGCCTCCGCTTGGAGAAGGAGCAGAACGCGGCATCGGACCGATCACTCCGCCAGAGCGCCCGCCGCTATTCGGATTTCTCGTGGCGTCCTTCAGCGAATCCTGAATCGAACGGCTCGCCGAATTTTGCGGCAATTGCAAATTGGGACGCGGCACCGGAGTGTCCGGAGTTTCCAGTTTCAACCCCGGCCTGGGCGTGTCCACCTTCGGCGCCGGGGCGGTCGTTTGCGGCTCTGGCGCTACTGCATTTTTTTGTGGTATGGGCGCGCTTGGCAATTCCTTTAAAGGCTTCGCGGGAGCCGGTGCAGGCGTTGGCGCTGGCGTCGGCTGCACAACCGGTGGCGCTACTTTTCTCAGCACTCGCGGATCCACATGTACTGCAGGCGGACGCTGCACCGGTCGCGACGACGGCTTCGACGATTCGAACGCCCCCGGCGGCAGCAGCAGTGTCAGTTGCTTCCGCGCAATATCCACTTCCTCGGCTGTCGGCTCATGCTTTGGAAATAATCTCGCCTGCAACAGAATTGCCGCAATCAACGCCACGTGCACCAACACGGAAGAAATCCGCGTGATCAAATCCGCTCGTGCTTTTTCCGGGGACGGTGGCGAAGCAATCAATCGAACTTCGCCAGTCATGAAAATATCCGGATCGACCAGCTCGGTATCCACCACCGGCAATTTCACATTGGCTTGCGGAGGCTCAGAGTTCTGTGGCACCGCAATGCGCTGATCCATTTCCGTCACTTGCAGCGGAATGGAAACGTCCTCCACCACCGAGTACGCTTCGCGCTGTATATCGCGCGGGACCACTACTCGCGCAGCGATCGATTGCAACGGCAAATTTGTCGGAATGCTGGAATGCCCGTTCAGCGGGACGATCGGCAGCATCGCTGGCACCAGTGTGCGATCGTCCATCGTCGTCGGTCGCCGCCGCGTGCTCGCCGCTAAATCCGCAGCGGCAGGTAAACGAGCGTCCTGGGGTACAAGTGTGCGTTCAATCATATTTAGGCTGGCTTGTTTGCTGTGCGTGTAGCCAGTTGGACGCGCTTCGCGTGTTCATGGATGCTTGTCATTACTCGTCCCGCTAACTCCAGGGCCGCGCGCCCCGCCGCGCCATCCACCTGGGGTTCCCGCCGCGAACGCACCGACTCTACAAACGCGTCCAGCTCCGCATGCAACGGCTCAACCGCCGGCGCCGGCAACTTTTCAAAACCAAATTCCGGTTGCGGTCCGGCTTTCTTGACGCCCACGCGCAACGCATCCCGTCGCGCGTAATCCATCGATATATATTCGTGTTGCTGGAAGAACCGCATTTTGCGCACGCGCTCGGTGGAAACGCGGCTCGCCGTCACATTCGCCACCGCTCCGCCCGCAAATTCCAGCCGCGCATGCGCGATATCCACCTTGTCCGTCAGAACCGGTATCCCCACCGCTTTCACTTCCGTCACCGGCTCCTTCACCAACGCCAGTAAAATATCCAGATCATGAATCATCAAATCGTAAATTACATCCACATCCAGGCTGCGCGCCGTAAACACTCCCAACCGGTGGACCTCAAAAAATAATGGCCGGTTCACGATCGGCTCCACGACAATCACCGCAGGATTAAATCGCTCCACATGTCCAACCTGCAAAATCCGTCGGTTGCTTTTTGCTGTTTTCAACAACGCATCCGCTTGTTTCAAATCGGCGGCCATCGGCTTTTCCACTAGTACATCGATCCCCATATCCAACAACCGGCAACCCACTTCGCTGTGCGCTTCCGTAGGGACAGCCACGCTCGCCGCCTTCACACACCCGCGCAGTTCCTCCAGGTCGCCAAACACGCGAGTATGAAATTCCTGCGCCACCGCGCGTGCTTTTGCCGCATCTCGATCGAATATTCCCAGCAGCTCTGTATTCTGAAGCTCGCCATACACCCGCGCGTGGTTGCGTCCAAATTCACCGGCCCCTACCACGGCAACCGGCAAACGTTCCGGCGCTGCGCTCATCCCTGACTCATTCCCTTGTTTTGGGCTTTTGGTTCCGCGGCGGGTGCAGAAAAAGCCTGAATCGCAATCCCTTTTTCATCAGCCAGGGCGATCAATTTCGCGCGGTCAAACAGCAATGTCCGGCCGGCATCCACGGCCAACGCCGTCACCCCTGCGCTGGACATTTGTTCGATGGATGGCAGCCCAATCACGGGTACGTCGAAGCGCATGTCTTGCCCGGGCTTGCTCACCTTCACCACCACCAGCGGCTTTCCTGCCGCAATCCGTGCAGCTCGTGCCACCGCTTCATCGGTGCCTTCCATCGCTTCCACCGCCACGCAAGCGCAATCCGAAATCACCACCGTCTGTCCAATATCCAGGTCCGCAATATTTCTCGCCACGCTAAAACCATAAGCGATATCCGCAGCTTCACGCTCATCCGGAGCGCGTCGCGTCAACACTCCCGCGTCCGGCACCAACGGCTTCAGAAATAAAGTCGAATCCACCAATTCAATCCCTTCATCACCGAGTACTCGCGCCACCGCCCCAATCAACGCGTCGGTATTCTTCCGCGGCAGCGCTAACAAAAGTTTCGCCAGCTTCCAGTCCGGCCGTATCGAGCTGAAAATTTTATTGTGCTTGACCTGCCCCGCCATCACCGCGCGCGTCACGCCTTCCTGGTGCATCAAATCAATGGCCTTGCTCAACTCCCCCAAACTCACCCAATGAATGCGCGAAGTAAATTTTTCCAACTCCTGGGACGCTTCCTCTTTCAGCGCAATCACCGCCATGTCCAGCCCCTGGCTTCGCGCCCCCTCTAACACTAAAAACGGAAACCGGCCATTCCCCGCAATCAATCCCCACCGCTCTGTCTTCGTGTCAGCACCCAATTTTCTTGTCCCACCTCTGCGCCCACCAACGCGGCAGGTGCCCCATCCTCGGCGGTATGGAGGGTGGGTCTTTTAACGTGGAATCACCAAAAACGTCGGCGTCGAAGCGCACCATCGATTTCCGAAAACCTCACCACCTACTTCACAATTCCGCGTTCCGCCGCCTCAATAAATCTCAGCAACTCCAACACGTCCTCCGATTCACCCAGCGTAGCCCGCATCTCCTCCACGGCCTGCGAAGTATTCCTCTTCGATCGCAGCAGCAACCGATAAGCCCGTCCCAACACCTGCAATCTCTCCTTCGAAAATCCCTTCCGCTCCAACCCAATCGAATTTACGCCGTAACTCTTGGTACTCCGCTCCGTTACCACTCGAGAAAACGGCGGCACATCCTGCGTAATCACCGTCGAAGCCCCCACATACGCATACCGCCCAATCCGGCAAAACTGGTGCACCGGTGAAAACGCCCCAATCGTAGCGAAATCCTCCACGGCTACGTGCCCTGCCAGCGTCGCTCCATTCGCAAAAATCGTTTCATCTCCAACGTGGCAATCATGCGCAACGTGCGAATACGCCATGAACAAATTCCCATTCCCTATCGTCGTTTTTCCCCCGCCCCCCACCGTCCCGCGGCTCACCGTCACGTATTCGCGAAAAGTATTCACGTCGCCGATAACCAATTCCGTTTGTTCCCCGCGAAATTTCAAATCCTGCGGATCGCCGCCAATCGAACAAAACGGGTGAAACACATTATCCCGGCCAATCATCGAAGGCCCCTGGATGACCGCATGCGCATCCACGAAACAACCTTCGCCCAAAGTCACACGTTCCCCAACAATCGCGTAAGCACCAATTTTCACTCGCGCCCCGAGCCTAGCGCCCGCCGACACCACGGCCTGCGGATGAACTTCAGTTTTAATTTGCGTGGTCACAAATTCAGCCCTGGGCGTCGCGTCTCATTCGTCTCCGAAGACATCCGCTCGCGCGTAGGAATCTCCCTTCCATCAATCCCGCAAACTCCCCGGCCCATTCATTTTCGCCACAGTTTTGGGCTTCTCCAGATCTTCCCGATCCACCATCTTGCACATCAATATCGCTTCTGCGGCCAACTCCCCGTTCACCGTCGCTCTTCCATCCAGCTTGCAAAAATCCCCGCGCCACGAAATCACTTTCACTTCCAACTTCAGTTGCTCCCCGGGAACCACCGGCCGCCGGAATCGCGCCCCATCAATGGCCACAAAATACAAAAGCTTGTTTTCGCGCTCGCGCTCCGAGACCTCCATCAGTAACAGCAGCCCGCCCGTCTGCGCCATCGCCTCAATAATCAGCACCCCCGGCATGATCGGCTTTCCAGGAAAATGCCCCTGAAAATGCGCCTCATTAATAGTCACATTCTTGATTCCCACGATGCGCTTCACGCGTTCCATTTCTTCAATAGCGTCCACCATCAGAAATGGATAACGGTGCGGCAAAATCCTTTGTATTTCCGTTGTATCCAGAATCATTCGCACCCCCGTCGCGAATACTTCAAGCTCTGCGGCGTCCGGGCTCACCCGGCAAACTTACAATTATATGCGACCAGGCACCCACAAGGGCCGCGTATCTTGTGCCTCAAATGCAATATCCCGCGATATCCAGCCTATCCTTCCCGCATGCCTCGCTATGTCTTCGGTTGATCCCGGAAGCCTATGGCTCGTGCTGCGTTGCCCATTCGCCCCCTCATTGTTAGCATGTTCGCACAATGCCCGCTCCCTTTGCCGCGCAGAAAATCAAAAACTTCCTTCAACCAGCCCTCCCGCAAATGATCGACACGCTCCGCCGTTTTGTAATCGCCGAATCGCCCAGCCTCGAAAAAGCCCACGCCGACCGCTGTTGCGATATCATCGCCGCCGAATGGCGCAAATATGGCCTGCAAGTCCGTCTCGTCGCGCAAAAAAATCGCGGTAATCATCTGCACGTCGTATCGCCCTCAAATTCCTCTCGTCCCGCTGGTCAACTGCTCGTGCTCGGCCATTACGACACCGTGTACGCCTCTGGCAGCTTAAAAAAAATGCCTTTCCGCTTCACAGCGGGTAAAGCCTACGGCCCCGGAACCTTCGACATGAAGGCTGGAATCGTACAAGCGCTCTTCGCCCATTCCGCGCTTCAGAAACTAAACCTCGCCCCCAACAAACGCATTGTTTTTCTCTGGACCTCCGACGAAGAAATCGGCAGCGATTCCTCCCGCAAACTAATCGAAACCGAAGCCCGCCGCAGCGATGCCGTTTTCGTTCTGGAGCCATCCTTCGGCACGCGCGGCATGATAAAAACCGCGCGCAAAGGAGTCGGAGAAGCCGAAATCATCGTTCACGGCCGCGCTTCTCACGCCGGTTTGGCGCCGCAAGAAGGCATCAATGCCATCCACGAGCTCTGCCACCAGCTGTCGCACATTTTAAAATGGAACAATCCGTATCGCGGCACCACGGTAAACGCCGACATCATCCAGGGTGGCTCTAGAACAAACGTAATTGCCGATCGTGCCCGCGCCGTGCTCGACCTTCGCGCCACCAGCATCGCGGAAATGACCCGTCTCGAACGCCAGCTGCACGCCTTGAAACCACATCTCCGTGGCGCGCGACTCGAGATTCACGGCGGCTTTTCTCGCTCTCCCCTGGAGCGCACAATGAGCGCAGCCTTATTCAAAAGAGCGAAATTCCTGGCCGCCCAAATGAATTTGTCGCTCGAAGAGTGTGTAGTAGGCGGAGGCTCGGACGGGAATCTGACCGCCGCGTTGGGAATTCCCACACTAGATGGCCTTGGCGCGGTAGGAGATGGCGCGCACTCCACCCATGAGCACATCCTGACCGCTGCCATGCCCATCCGCGCAGCGCTGCTGGCCGCGCTCCTCGCCACCAGTTAAATCCTGAACTTGTTGTTATGTTCAAAAAAAAATCGCTGATACTAGCGCCAGTAGGTCCTGCGCAAATAATCCGCGCTCGATCTCATCACATCGTCGTAATCGCTATGCAACACATCGTGCAACGCCGCTTCCGTCGAACTTCCCGACCCAATCCGCTCCAGTATTCGTTCCACGTCCCCCATGCCATCAGCCTGCACAATATATTCAATATTCGCGAGCGCCCATGCATACGCATAAACCGCCGCGTCACTCGGAAATCCCATCCATGGTCCTTCCAGACTCCCTAGAGAAATCGCGTGCCCGTCACCATAAATCTCCAGCAACACTGCGGCATTCTCCCCGCTGCGTTTCCCTTCCATCCATTGCGCCAATCCTTCCTGTATCCACGTAGGCGCCCGCCCGTGCGTCTTCTGCTGCACAAAACTATGCGTCAGCTCGTGTTTCAACACCCGCGACAACTCGTCCGTCATGCTGCTCAACCCCTGTACCGGAACGCGCAATCTTCCATCATTCAGCGCCCCTACCCATCCAGGAGCGCGGGTAATATCCGCGAAAGCCTGCTGGGTATACAAAATCACGCCAATGGAATCCGGCGGCGCAAAATTCAGCTCCGAATTAATCTTCGTGTAATGCATTTCCAACGTTCGCAGCACTTCTCGCGCCAGCGCCGGTTCCGCGCTCCCGCTATAGCGCAGCGTAAAATGCGCGCTCTCATTTTCTTTGTAGCCTTCTTCTTCTCCCTTGTCCCGCTCCGCTTTTTCCAGCGCCGCTTGCACTTCGGCATCCGGCCGCAGCGCCAACGCCCGCTTCCATTCCGCCACCGCCTGCGGCAATTTATTCATCCCGTAATAAGCCCAGCCGGACAGCTTGGCCACGTCCGGGTTGTTCGCAGCAACCCTCTGCGCGCGCTCCAGGTAATCGAGTGATTGCTTGTACTCGCTTCTGCGCAAGTGCAAATACGCGACGTCCATCAGCAGCAGCGGTTCCCCCGGCGCGTAAGTAAGAGCCGTCCGCTCATCCGCCAGCGCATGCTCCATGTCTCCGTGCGCAAGCTCAAAGCTTGCCGCCACATGATGCGCCACCGCGGCATCCATTCCCGCCGCCGCGGAACCGCTACGCGTTTCAGACTCCAATTTCGCAATGTATTCCCGGTCAATCGCGCCGCCGTGTATTACCGCGTGCTCGATTTCTCCTCCGTTGCCGCGCGCCGCATCCATCGCCGGCGGAGTAATCGCCATATTCGAAACGTAACTGCCTCTCTCTATGTGATCCACAATCGACTTGGGCAGACTCAATTCCCCCCCATTGGTTTCATAACGAATCTTGTCGCCCATCTCCGTGACATTGCTGGCGGAAATTCTGTGCCCATTCTTCAGAACTATAGTGTCCGCCCACGCCCCCGCGCTCCCCAGCGTCAACGCAACACTAAACACCCCGGCTCGGTAGCCGCGTCTAATAGAGGGAAACCCCATGCCCTCATTTTACCCGCGCCACAACACTTTAAATTTTTCCGCCACGCACGCTTGTTCCATTAGCAAACGCGATCCAAAAAATCGTCGCACCCCGGTGTACTCTTGTCCAACATCTCCCAAAATGACTATACGTTTGTACCTGAGGCTCGCAGCAACCGTCTTGGTGTTGTGCGGCCTTACCGCAGCCCAACCTTCGCGTTCTATCCCGCGCACCGCCCATCAACTCTACGATGCCCTCAATGCGCTGCGTCTCGACTCCGCTTCCGCTTATCACATTAAACCCGAGCATCGCATCGAGCTTCGTCGCGGCGACGCGAAAATCTCCTTCGATCAGGGTGAGCTGATTTTTTTTGCTCCTCTCGACAACGAAATCACCGGCGCTGTTTTTTCCGGCCGCGGCCACATTCTCGCTCTTCCCCGCGACACCATCGAAAAGCAGCAAATGGCTCGCTTCCTCGACTCTCCCATCCTCGACCAGGATTTCGCCAGCGCCTACATCCGCTTCACTGACACAACTCCCGCCGACCTCCTGCACCAACTCCAATCCGCGGGACTCAAGCCGGAATCCGACAGCGCTGCCGCTTCCCGTTGGGAGCCAATTCTCTCTCATCTCAATCCCACTCACTCTCTGCGTATTTTTTGTGGCACTCTGCTCCCCACACCCCAGCCCTACTTTTACGCCAGTCTCGACGGCATCGCCACCGGCCCGTTCGACGTAGTGCTCGATATCATGCGCGCTGAACCCTTTCTGTTAGGCCAGGTGCGCACCGCCGCGGGTTCAAACTTCTACGATGTTTGGGCCTCCTACAAAATCCCTGACGCCATCCCCGTGTCGCCGGACTTTCGCGCTCTGCACTACACTATCGACACTTCCATCCTCCCGGATCACTCGCTCGACGCTACCGCCACCGTTAATCTCCGCGCCCTCGGCGCGGGCCATCGTTTTTTAATTTTCGCCTTATCCCGCGCCTTGAACATTGACTCCGTCAGCACCGCGGATGGCCAGAAACTCGAATATTTTCAAAACGAAGACATGACCCCGCAAGAGCGCAGCGTCCGCGGCAACGATTTTCTGTTCGTCGTGATTCCTCAACCCCTCGCTCGCGACAGCGAATTTTCTATTCAATTTCACTATCGCGGCAACATCATCACCGACGCCGGCAATGACGTTTTCTTCGTCGGGGCTCGCGAAAGCTGGTATCCGCACTTCGGTGACTCCGCCGATTTCGCTCCATACGATCTGACCATGCGTTGGCCAAAAAAATTGCGCCTGGTCGCCACCGGCGCAAAACTCGACGAACACGAAGAAGCTGACTTCCACATAGGTCATTGGAAAACAGAAAAGCCCGTCTCAGTCGCCGGCTTTAACCTCGGTGAATACGCATCCTCATCCGTCACCTCTGCGAATTATTCCATCGACGTATACGCCAATCGTCAGGTGGAGCAACAGCTCGCCAAACGCTTGGCCACCAGCGTTACCGCTGAAATACCACCCGCGGGGGCTAGTCGCTCGCGCTTGGGGATGAATCAGGATTTTCAACCCTTGCCCCCCAACCCCGCCATCGCTCTCAAACAACTCGGCAAAGACATCGACGCTTCCATCCGCTTTTACGAAACCTACAGCGGCCCTTTCCCCTTTCGTAATCTCAGCGTCTCCCAAATTCCCGGAACTTTCGGGCAAGGCTGGCCCGGCCTCCTCTACATTTCCACCTACTCGTTTTTGTCCGCGGACGTACAGCGCCGTGCCGGCCTCTCCAGCAGCAGCCAGGAACAGTTCAGCGAGCTGGTGCCATTTCACGAAGTTGCTCACCAATGGTGGGGAAACATTGTCGGATGGTCGAGCTACCGCGATCAGTGGATCGACGAAGCCATCGCCAATTATCTCGCGCTGCTTTTCGCCGACATGCACAAAAATCCCGATCACACTTTACGCGTGTGGCTCCAGCGCTATCGCCAGAGGCTGATCGAAAAAGCACCGAACGCGGATCAACCCGCCGGCGAAATCGGCGCACTAGCCCTCGGCTCCCGCCTCAATTCGTCCAAGTCTCCCGATGCTTACGAAGATCTCATTTACGCCAAAGGTACGTGGGTAATACACGTACTCCGTGAAATGCTGCGCCAGCCTGGACCCAATCCCGACGCGCGCTTCAACGCTCTGCTCCACACGCTAGTCACAAAATACGCGTACCGCGCCTTGTCAACCCAGGATTTGCGTCATGAAATTGAAGCCGTGATGACTCCCTCGATGGACCTCGAAGGTGGTCATTCAATGGAATGGTTTTTCGAGCAATGGGTCCAGGGTACCGGCATCCCCCATTACCGCGCGGAATTCACGGTTCACAAAGACGATAGCGGCACCGGCTACTCCATACGAGGAAAACTTTTTCAAGAAAATGTTCCGCAATCTTTCATCGCCCGTGTCCCGCTATACGCCGCGGTCCCCGGCGCTCATCCGGTTCCTCTTGGCACGGTAGTCGCCGCCGGCCCGGAAACCCCATTTCACTTCACCTCATCAATACCGCCCCATAAGCTCGTCATCGACCCACAGATGACTCTTCTCTGTACCACCCAGTAGCCGCAAATAACAATATGCCACTCAGCCGTTCGTGATCACTCGGCGCTACTTGCTGCCGGGCATCTTAGCCGCCTTCTTCTTCAGCGGACTCTCCGCACTAATCTCCGCCTTCCCAGCTTCCGACAAGACATACGGATACCCCAGTGGATCGACAGGCTCTCCCAGCAAAAGCCCGCCCAGCACGAGCTCATTCATGCGAACTGGCCGCCTTCCAAACTGTTTCTGATACTCGTCCGCCGCCACATCAATGTGCTTGCAATCTTCCTGCGTCCGTAGCAATTGCAAATGCGTCAACGCATTTTCTTTCACTGACGCATCCGTAGTAGTGTTGTAAATGTCTTGCCACAGAAAATTGGAAGTCTCCGTCGAATCGCCTTCCGTGGCGATCTTCGCAGCCATCATTTTCATCCAGAACAAAGCTTTAGGATTTTTGCTGCCCTCGTAAAACGCTGCAGACGCCTTCGGATAATCCTTCATATCAAAGTAGTAGACGAACCCCAAATCATAGTACAGCCGCCACTCGTCGGGATTCGCTTTGAGCCCGCGCTCAAGCAACTCCGCAGCCAGATCGGGCCGCCCAGCCCCACGCGGCGCCGCGTCACTCAGGAACATCGACCCGAAATGATAAACGGGCATCAAATGCGGATCGAGCACACTCGTAACATCCAGCAGCGGCCAAAGCAGCCGCAAATCAAGTTGCTGCCCCGCATGCTTGTTCCCAAAATATTGCACCACCCGCGTCCAATAGATGTCCGCCACCAACGGCGCGTATTCCAGACTCAAACCCTTCACCAGTTTACTGGAGCGCAACATTACCTGGTCGTCTTCACTGGCCACTGCGCTTTGTTGCACATCAATGCGTTCCTGTAAGCGCCACACACCGGCGAAGCCCAGCAGCACGAACAGTAACAACGCAATGTAGCCCTTTGCACTCATTTCAGGTTACGCTGCGAAAAAACCGCCGCCGCCACCGTCAACACAATCGCGCAGTAAAGCACCGCATAAAATGTATTCTGCGCCACCAGCGTCGCCGGTATAATCCGCCCGTGCGCCGCCGCACCCATAACATCGAAATTTTCGAAATTCGGCAGCACGTAAGAAACCCACCGCAGCAAACGCCCCAACGCCGGATCAATCAAGCCTCCCTGCAATCCACGCATCTCATGAACGAATAATCCCGCGAGATAAAGTCCCGCGGTAAACAGAATCGCCAGCAACGGTGTCGTAAAGCACGAAAACAGCATCGCCAGGGCCACCACCAGCGCCAGCTTCAACAAAATGAAATACACCGCAACCAGTACCGCCGTGTCCGCCCGCTCGATCGAATGCTTCACGTAAAACAAAGCCAGAAATAAACCCGCAGCCATCGCCGCGGTATTTACCGTTAACGTCAACGCCAACCCGGCGAATTTTCCTAAAATAAATTCCCAGCGCCGCAACGGCTTGGCCAGCAACGCATACAGAGTCCGCTTGTCGATCTCCTTCGATACCAATCCCACGCCAATAAAAACCGAAATCAGCAATCCAATAATGGAAATCGCGCTTAATCCCAGGCTGACAATCACAATCTGCTCGATACCAATGGAAATCTGCCCCACCAGAATCGCCGACGCCATCATCACCAGTGCGAAAAACACCAGGTTGTACAGCACGCGATCGCGCACCGCTTCGCGAAATGTATTTAGCGCTACCGTTCCGACGCGTGTCACTTTGCTCTCACTTCCACTGCCGCAGCCTGCGCGCGATCCGCTTCCACTAGATGCATAAAATATTCTTCCAGCGATGGTTTAACCTGCGTCACCGACAGTATCCTCGCGCCCGCCGCGCCCAGCCGTTCCATCGCCGCATACAACCCGCTCTCTGCAACCTGCAGCCGATACCGATCCCCGGTTCGCGTAGCTTGCGCCAGCAATTCGCCTCCGCTTTCAACACTCCCAGGCAACTCAAACAGAATCTCCATCCCTTGCACCTTCAATCCCACAAGTTCGCTCGGCGCGCCAACTCCTTGCAATTTCCCGCCGACGATCACGCCCACCCGGTCGCATAACATTTCCGCGTCAGACAAAATGTGCGTGGAAAATAAAACCGTCTTCCCCTGTTTTTTTAATTCCAGAATAATGTCGCG
>DATNKL010000039.1:0-28592 GCA_035603415.1 Candidatus Acidiferrales bacterium | reverse complement strand
TTACGATGAACTGAAAATTGTTTTGTCTCGCGCTATTGAAAAGCGCGCACTTGAACTGGAAGGCCGCCGCCTGCTTCAGCAAGTGGAAAACAAAACTGTTTTTTACGGCTTGCTGGGCGTCAGCCCGGCGATGCAGAAGGTTTATGAAGCCATTGAGGCTGTCGCCAGCACCGGAGCCTCCGTCGTGCTCCGGGGCGAAAGCGGGGTCGGCAAAGAACTGGTTGCCAAGGCCATCGTGCAGTGCAGTGATCGCGCGATGGAGCCCTTTGTTTGCGTAAATTGTTCCGCTCTGCCCGAATCACTGATGGAATCCGAGCTCTTCGGTTACGAGAAAGGCGCCTTTACCGGAGCGGACGCCGCCAAGCCCGGGCTCATTGAGATGGGCCAAGGCGGAACATTGTTCCTCGATGAAATCACTACCCTCAACCTCAACTTGCAAAGCAAATTGCTACGCGTCCTCCAGGAACGCTCCGTGCAACGCTTGGGCGCCCGTGCGGCCAAAAAAATCGACTTCCGTCTGATTACCGCCACCAACGAAGATTTGGAAGACTGTGTAAGCAAAGGCCGTTTCCGCGAAGATCTATACTTTCGCATTAACGTGGTGCCCATTTTTGTGCCGCCTCTTCGCGAGCGGGAAGGCGACATCGCGCTCCTGGCCGACCATTTTCTAAGGATTTATTGCGCATCCGCAAAAAAGCCGCTAAAGACCCTCAAGCCTGATGTTCTGGAGACGCTGGAAGCCTACGTATGGCCCGGGAATGTGCGGGAGTTGGAAAACGTGATGCAGAGACTCGCGGTGATGGTCGCCGGGCAAAATATAACCCTGGAACATTTGCCGCAACAGCTTTTGCGGCACAGTGCCACCGCCCAGGAAGCCATTCTGATGCCCGAAGGCGGGGTCGATTACGATGCTGAGATGGCGCGCATCGAAGTTGCCTACCTGAATGCCGCGCTGCGGCGGACTGGCGGGAAAAAGAGCGCGGCGGCTACGCTATTGCAGATCGACGGGCAGCGCATGAAGTATCTTTGCCGCAAGCATAAAATCCAGTAACCACGGACAACTGGGTTAAAAATTAGCCTTTGATAGTTAATTTTTAACCCTAGGTGAGGTTTTACCCCGGCAAAATGTTGCAGTGGCTAGCGCTGTTCACGCTAACGTCTTTCTTTTCAGTCGCAGTGCGAAGGCAAACGCCGTGCAGAGTTTGGCCCTTCCCATGCTTTACACATGCCCGTCGATCGCAGCAAAAAATTATCCGACAAAATTTCAAGAGGAGAACCCATCATGAGCATCGAGAAAAAGAGCTTAATCAGCACCCTTAAGACGACCAAGAAAGCCAATATTGCTGGAGCTCCAGTTGTCGAGTCCGGCAAGGAGAAAGTCTCCAACCAGAAAGATTTGAAGATGCGGGTTGCCATAAACATGAGAAGGAATTTTAGGCACACCAAGGCGGTTTGATAGCTGGTAGCACAGCAACGCAAATTAAGCTGAAGGCTGCCTGTTGGCAGCCTTCACCCGTTTTGAGCCCGGAACATGGCTGTTCCTCCGGCTACGGTCGTCACCAAAGTTTCCGCCCAAAAAAATTCAGCAATCCCTCCGCACCAATTGCCATGAGACTACGCCTTCGTCCGTACACTCGTGCGACTCCCGTCATTCCGGGCTTCAACGTGTCTTGCGAATTCTGGACGAGTAGCTCTACCAGATAATATTTCGGCGCATTCAATCCCTTCAACTGCACGGCTTCCACAAGCTCCGGATCCATTTCGGTGGATGTAGCCGCGGTAGAGATGGTTCGGGCATCCCACTTTTTCCAAAGCCCTTCTATCTGAATTTTTGCGGCCGCGCCTGGATGAACCCGGCGCAGGTCGAATTCGGAAATATAGATTCGCGCGCGCATGGTGGAGAGGTTCGCCACTTGAAAAAGTTCGCTGCCCTCCTGGACGTAACTGCCGACCCGGTCCTGAACTCGAGGTGTGATGACGCGCCCGGAAATGGGACTGGTCAGCTGTAACAGTTGCACTTCGGAGGAAAGCTGGTTTGTATGTGCAGTCAGATACTCGCGCTCCTTAACAGCCTCGCCCAAGCCGGCATAATGAAGCGCGGCGTCGTTCGCGCGGTCCGAAGCCATTATCAGTCGGGCCCGCGATCTTTCCAGGTCCGATTGGAGTGGCAGATTGCGAAGAGCAGCTACCGGAGTGCCGGCGGAAACTTGTTGCCCTTCCGACACGAAGACGCTCGTTAGGACTCCTGGAATGTGTGGCCGTACCGTCGCCGTTTGTCCCGGTTCCAAAACGAAGCGTCCCTGAACGGTCTCTCGCTTCAGGGGAAGCAGCAGCAATAGCGCGAGAAGAGCGGCCACCGCCAATGAGTGCGAAGGAGTAAACCAAGCAATCACGCGGTCTTTTTTATCGAGATATACGAATTTCATAAAATTCACCAGTAAGCGAATTCGCGAACGAAAGATAAAAAGCGCTACGACGATCTCCGGAATAAACGTCCAGTCAGGATTGAAATTGCGCGAAACATTTCCGGCAAAACGCGCCACGATGTAAAGCACCATGTAACTGTAAGCACCGGAAAGTAACGCGTACGTGACATAACCCAAGCGTCGCCGTTTTGGAACATAAGGAACCTCTGCCGGCAGGCGCCAAACATGCTTCCGCACCCACGACGAAGTATAGGCCGTGGATTCTTCTTTAAGGTCGGCAATCCCCAACACTTCGCACAGCATGTGATAGCCGTCCAACTTCATCAACGGGTTCCAATTAATGATGAGCGACATGAAGCCCGTGAGCATCATCAGGAAATAGGCCCCATCGTGAATCGCGGAATCCGGCGGTGTGCCCCACCAGATAGGGGTCGCTATCGAGCAAATAATCAATTCGGCCCAAATCCCTGCGAGCGAGATGATCAGCCGCTGATAACGGGAGCCTTTGACGGCGCCCTCAGTCGTATCGGTATAGAACGCCGGGGTAAGGTACACCAGGGCGAAGCCCATCGCGGGAACCCGGCCGCCGTAATGTTTGCAAGCGTGCGCATGGCCATATTCATGTGCCGCCACCACGAACATTCCGAGCGCATAGAGGATAAACACGTCCCCCCAGGTTTTGTGCGTGAAATTGTAAAACTCAATGGTGTCCCGCCCAATTTCGCTCCAGTGACTGATCGAAATCCCCAGAGTAATTGCAAAACTGATGAGGGTGAGAATCGTGAACCACGGGGTATAAATGAATTTGGTGTAGTTGTATAGCGTGGTCAGAAATTTATCCGGGTTGTACGCCGGAAACACCACTATGGAAAGATCGGCCCACTTACTACGGGTCTTAAGCTTCTTCCGCCGTTCTTCAGTGCTCTGTTGCATGAGCAAGATGTTCTTCTCTTGCGCGGTCTTGTACCAGAATTCCGCGGCGTCCAGATTTCCCGCAAATTCGCGTATTTCCTCTGCGTCGTATTGCACGCCAGTCTGTTGCGAGTACAGCGCGGCGATATCTTGGTAAGAGCGCTGGCCATCGAATAACTGTGCAATATGCCATTGCTGCGGCGTGAGTTTAAACATGCCTCCAACGCTGGGAACATAAACTCGCGCTACCATCTTGCCGTCTTCGAGGTGTTCGCGAAACGTCGTTCCGGGATCCAGCCGCGGGGGCCGTTGCGCAAGCGTGCGTGCGGGAATTTCGGGCAAGGCCACATCTAACGCGCGGGTGAGATTCATTGGCTTTTTTCCGACTATATCAGCGCAAGTTTTCCAGCCGGATATTTGCATTCATACCGGGGCGCAAGGTGCCGCGATTCCCAGTCAATTCGACGAGCACTTCAAATGTTCCGCTGGATGGGTCAATGACCGGGCTGACCTGTTTCACGCGAGCGGCATGACTCTCGCCGGGGACATCGGGAGAGTTCACCTCCATCAACTGCCCGGGCTTTATCCGTCCAAAGAGATTCTCCGGCACCGTGAAGCGCATCATGAGCGGCCCCTCCGCGGTAATCCAGAACATGCGATCGCCCTTGGCTACATTCTGGCCTTCGTGCAGATAGCGCCTAGCCACCAAAGCCTGAAATGGGGCGATGATTTTTGTTTTTTCGAGTTCGATTTCCAGAGAGCGCTCGTCCTGGCGCGCGGTGTTTAGCGATTCCTCTACGCGCTTAATGTCCCACTGGTCGGACTCCGCTTTATACTTGGCGTGCTGCAATTGTTCTTCGGAAGTCAGTCCCAGGTCCCATAGATTTTGCGCCCGCGCGTAGTCAGCCTTCAGGACTTGGGCCTCGGACTCCCAGTTTTTCAAATCGGCCTGAATGCCGCGTGACTTGGCGCGTGCGGCTTCCAAGTTCGCGGTAATTTGCCGGTCGTCCAACCGCGCAAGCAACGCGCCGGCTTTCACGCGAGCGCCGGTATCGACAAAAATCTTTGCGACAATTCCGTCGCGTTGTGACATTACTTCAATCTGATGCTCCACAATGATGGGGCCTGACACCTGCGGCAAATTCTCTTTGCTCGCTGTCGTAGAGTTCGAATTTGCCAGAGAAGCGGCATGCGCAGTAGAATCCGAACCCGAAGCGGAAGATGTATCGTGAGACGTTTCGTTGCGTACTGCCGCGCTCGATGAATCGGAAATGCCTTTATTCCCGCCACAAGAATCCACCAGAATCGCGGCGCCAATCACCAGGGTTAAAAATAGACTACGCATGCTTCGCCTCCGCTACCAACCAACCCAGGACCACAACTTCCCGTACACCCATAGCAACGGCCGCCGGGAAAACACATAGCCGGCCGGACGCCAGCCTACACGGATTTTCCCTCGCCCCTCCATACCCGCACGAATCGCCGCATCGGCATTCGAAACCGCGACACGTGAGAAAAAGACCGGTGTCTCATGCGAAAGTGTGGCCTTGGGGCTGACCACCACCACGTTTCCGTGAAAGGTTCGCATCGGATAGCTATTGAGCTTTATCACCGCCTGTTGACCAGCGTTGAGCAGCCCGGAATCCGTATCTTCAATTGCCACATCCACGATTGTCTGGCTCGCGTCCAATACTTCGGCAAACGAGTCTCCCACTTGAAGTCTCCGGCCCGCGAAATCCTCAACGTGAGGTGTAGCCACTACACCATCGATCGGGGAGTGCAGATTGGTTTTCTCCAGCACTTGACGCAAGCGTTCGACATCCACCTTGAGCATATCTGCTTGCATCCGTTGCACGCCCGCTTGCGCGCCGTCATTGACCGCCAGCGCTCTGTTCATCGCCAAGAGCGCGGTCTCATATCTTGATTGCGCTTCTGCGAGAGCGGATCGGGAATTCCAGGATTCCATCTCCGCCAAAATCTGGCCGCGCGTTACGCTTTGACCTTCGCGAACGAATACTTTGCTTATCACCCCTTCGAATTCGGGCTGAACCTGAGCCTTCCGAAGCGGGGCGACTACCGCTTCGCCGTCCACGCGCAGGGGCAGCGGAAAGGCAACAAGAAACAATATGAGCGCCGCAGCCGCCCCCAGGATCAATGACCGGCGGCGCTTCTCCATGGCCATGAATTTTCTTTTGCGAATTAACACCGGCTCAATGACCGAAATAAATGGGACTTCCTTATACATCTGGGCATTGCGCAGGGCGACGGTTGCCTGGCTCGCGAGCAACTCCAGAATCTCGATGTGCGCGGGAGTGAGAAAATCGGGATCGCTGCTCTCTAGGCATAGCATGCCTACACGGCCGGTATCGTCACTGAGGGGCTTGGCGTAAAAACCGCGCATACCGGACTCTGCAAAATATTTTTTGAATTTCGCGCGAGTTTCGGGGCGATCAGAGTCCGGATCAACCTCCCGCTGCCGCACATGGATAACCTCTTCGGAAAGGGAAGCCCACTGCAGGATTTCGTTTAATGGCGCGATCTCCGGCGCATCCGTATTTACCTGTGTCAATCCGGTCACTGCGCTCAGCTTGAAGCGTCCTTTTTGCTCCAGCGCCAGGGCCGCGCGGTCGTAGGGAATTACCGCTTGAGGAGCGTTGACGATGGTCTGCAGCATGCGCTCGAGATTCAGCGTCGAGGTGATTTCGTGGCTTACCGCGTTCAGTGTTTCGAGGATTTCCACCTTGCGTTCCGCGATGAGCAAGCTCGCGTTATGCAGCGCATTCGACGCCGTATCGTTCAAACTATTCAGCGTAAACAAATCGTCGTCATCAAAACCTCCGCCGTCCAGCTTGTTCACTACTTCCACTACGCCCACCAGCGCACCGCGATCGATGATTGGCGCTACGAGTAACGATCGCACCGGCAGTCCAGATCCGGAGGCATTCCGTTGCACCAGCCGCGGATCGGTGGCATCGGAAATACAAACACTTTCGCCGGTATCCGAAACCGTGCCGGCCACGCCTTCGTTTGGCTTCAGGATCTGTCCTTTGAAAACCGTCGGGTCGACGCCAACCTGATGCATCAGTTCAATAGTTTCGTCCGGGTGCAGCAGCCAGATGTTGACGGCCTGGGCTTCCAGAATTTCCCAAAATTTGGAAGCGATCAGAGGCAACAGCTCCGCCATCTCCAGCGTCGAGGAAAATACTTTCTCTAGATCGTAAAGCTGCGTCAGTCGAGAAATGGACTTAAGCGTGCCATTGCGTTCCTCTTCGTAGACTTGCGCGGCGGTGATGGCAGCGGCTGCAACTGCGGCCGCCGGTTGCAACGTGAGGATGGCATCCTCGGAAAGTTCTTCTTCAAACGACATAATCTCCAGAGCTCCGGCAAGCGTAACGCCCTGGAGCAGCGGAAGGTAACAAAGAGAAACTAATGTTTTGCGGATATCAACGTGTGGATAGTCTTCGCGCCTTATCGCTGCGCGATTGCGCAGGATCGGCGAAGCATCGACCAGCAGGTGCCCCAATAATCCATACTCCGAATGGATGGCTTCTTCATGGATAGTGGCTTCACCGAACGTCGCTTTGGGGACCCAGTAAGTGGAATTGGTATCGTCAGCGAGCGTGTAAAGACTGACCGCGGATCCCGGTAATAAACCGGCAACGAAGCGCACAAATAATTGTGCTCGTCGCAGTACTTCCGGCTCCGCAAGGAGCTGGGAAGAGAGAACAGACAGATCCAGAATGGATTTCTGTTCCTGACTTGGCAAAGTCGTAGCCTTTAGTCGGTTGCCCTGTGGCGAAGCACCACCGGCGGACTGACTCGCTTGCTTTTTAGGTAGAGATTATCTAACTTGAGCGCGGACTTTAACAAAGGGATTGGTGAGTGTCAACGAGCCCGAGCATTACCGCGAACCTCTCATCCCATTAGGCCGGCGCCGAGGAGGCAGTACTTGGATATCCAGACCACAACTCAGGACGGCGTCAAAATCGTCAAGCTTTCGGGAAGGCTATGCATGGGTGCGCCGCTCGATCGTTTCAACACCGCCATGAGCGAGTTACTAAACCAGTCTCACAATAAAATTGTCCTCGACCTCGAAGCAGTGCCGACCATGGATTCTAGCGGCATAGGCATGCTGGTTCGCTACTTGGCTAGCGCGAAACAAACCGGTGGCTCCGTGCGCCTTTTGAAGCCCTCTAAATTTGTTTTCCAGACGCTGAAGATGGTAGGCCTGCTAAATCTTTTCTCGACTTACGATAATTTGCCGGAAGCCATCGCATCTCTACAATGATCGTTAATTCAATTCCCCACGCTTGAGGCAGCTGCAAGATTAAATAGGCTTGTTCCCCGCACACAGGCACGGTAGTCCGTTGTGATGCTCTGTGCAACTCGTTTCGGATGGTCCTGGCGCGAACGAAAGCTATTTTGATGCACTGGGCCTGTGTATACGCGGCGTGGTTAAGACTTTCCTTGTCTTGCCTATTGTTGCGTCTCGGCCTTGCTCAAAATGAGATTCGGAGCGTCATCCGTCTCGTTAACCTGCTGGAGTAGAATTGGTGGGTCAGTTCTGCGAAACGTTCTGAGTAGTTTGTTAACTAAAGCCACAGCAATCATCGGCAAAGTCCCGAATAGCAACTCTATAGCGAGCTTACGTTGCCGGCCGGGCCAACAATATCTGACCGCCCATTGCAGAGTCCTTCCTCCAATGAGCGCGTAGCGTCCCCATTTATCCCTTCCCTGATATTCACCGCGGCGTTCGGCCCGAGCGATACACAGCCAGGCATGCGCAATCGCAACTATGTTGCCCGTGCTGTTCGTCGCGTGTTTGCGGTAAGCCGTTGTGACCGGCTGATTAATGATGACGCACGGACTGTACGTCCCAAGTTTCAGCAGAAGATGGCTGTCCTCATTGTAAAAAGTTTCCGGGCTGCTGTTTCGCATCCCCCCGACGTCTACGAACACGGACCTTTTCACGACAATACTGTCGGTAAGATTAGCCGCTCTGGTGGCAGAGCCTGCAGGTCGGCTTCGGGACAGATAATTCTTATATTTGAATACCTCTATAGGGTTCGGAGAGGGGACGGGGACATCCTGTTCATCGTCAAAAAACAACACGGTAGCCAAGACTAGCGGCGGGGAGTCAAAGTGGCGGATTACACGGTCTAAGGTGGCCAACGCGAATGGAAAAAAGAAATCATCGCCGTCCAGGAATACCAGATACTCCCCTTTTGCTATCGCCGCCCCATTATTACGGGCCACTTCTGCACCCTTGTGGCACTGCTGCAAAAGTTTGACTCTTGGTTGGTAGCTTCTTATGAGCTCAACCGAACTATCCGTTGAGCCATCGTCAATCACGATGAGCTCAAAATCGGTAAAGGTCTGTTGCAAGACCGAATCCATCGCCTTACGAAGGTGTCTACCTTCGTTGAATACCGGCATTAAGATGCTGAAGCGAACCATATTTTCTGTGCTCATTGCGGTAGAACTATCGCTTTCGCTGGCTTTTGGAAAAATCGCTTGCCGTTATTCCACAACGCTGCCAGCACCAGCGGAGCGGTCCGCATAACCAGCCGCAGTGCCAGCATGCGCTGGCCTCCCCTCCAGCAGATGCGGTACGCAAAAGACGCCGCGCGGCCACCTATGTATGCGCGGGTCCTGGTGCCTGCCGCGTATTCGCCGCGGCGCTCTGCGGCAGCCACGCGAAGTAGCCCGTTAACCACGCCGGTTAAATTTCTTATGCTGTTTCCCCCGTGCAGGCGGTACCACGTAGTGGCTGGCCTATGAATGACGATGCACGGACTGTAGCTGCTGAGTTTAAGCAATAGGTTCGTGTCGTCGGCGTCCCAGGTCGTTGCCGTAGTGTCTTTACGCTGACCGCCTATGGCGTCAAAAACAGATTTACGGACGATGATGCAACTGGTGCCCACTGCTCGCGTTTTCGAACCAAAATTCTCAAATTTAAAAGTTTCTATTGGCGTAGGCGCAGGGAGCGACCCCTGGTTCTGATCAAACGAGTAAGCCCCCAGCACGAGCGGCGGTTTATTGAAGTAGCGAATTACTTTGTCGAAGGTTTCGAGCGCGAAAGGAAAGAAAAAATCGTCGCTGTCTAGGAAAACCAGATATTCGCCCCGGGCCAAGGCAGCCGCTTTATTGCGCGCGGCTTCCGGCCCCTGGTTGGCTTGCTTGAGAAGTTTTATTTTATCTCCATAAGATGTCAGTATCTCCGCGGAGCTGTCTGTGGAACCGTCGTCGACGGCGAACAGTTCGTAGTCGGTAAACGATTGGGATAAAACAGAATCCACCGCCTGCCGCACGTAGCGTTCGCGATTATAGACGGGCATAAGTATGCTGAATCGAACCACCTTACTTTGCATTCCTTCCGACGCTGACTAGAGACGGATGAGGGCGTTCCCGTTCTGGGGAAACTCGCATTCCCGATGTGACTTTAATTCTAGCTGTTACCGGTCGCAATATTTTATTTCGCCACCGAAATCCGGTAAACCGTGCCCGCCATATCGTCGGACACCAGCAATGACCCGTCCGTCGTGACCGCCACTCCCACCGGACGGCCATACACTTCGCTCTTATTCGGGTCCGGCACCAACCCGGTCAGAAAGGGCGTGGGATCGCCGCCGGGCTTTCCGTCCTTGAAGGGCACAAATGCCACTTGGTACCCCGCGCGCGGCGAGCGGTTCCACGAACCGTGCTCGGCCACAAATGCTCCCCCATGATATTCAGCCGGAAATTGGTTTCCGGTATAAAACGCAAACTGTAAAGGCGCGCGGTGCGCACCCAGCAACACGTCCGGAACGATTGCTTTCGCGACTAGTTCCGGCT
Organism: Candidatus Acidiferrales bacterium; assembly: GCA_035603415.1. GTDB lineage: Bacteria > Acidobacteriota > Terriglobia > Acidiferrales > UBA7541 > Acidiferrum. The sequence goes on along the minus strand of DATNKL010000039.1, from coordinate 18,420 downwards.
TCTGCGGTTTCACTCGCGGATCCACGTTGTTGCCGATGTAGCTATACGGCCACCCGTAAAATCCCCCATCCTTCACCGAGGTAAGATAATCCGGCGGCAGATCGTTACCCATCCCATCGCGTTCGTTCACCGTGGTCCACAGGATTCCGGTTTTTGGCTCGAGCTCAATGCCCGTCGGATTTCGCAGTCCCGTCGCGTATAGCCGCGCATTTTTGCCATCCATATCGCAAATAGTGATCGCAGCGCGTCGTGTGTCGCTCTCAATATCTATGTTTGATTTTGATCCGACGCCCACTAAGAGATGTTTTCCGTCAGGCGCCAGCGACAGCGAACGCGTGCCGTGCCCGCCTGTCGGCAAATCCATCAAGTGTTCCCCTTCGCTCTGCCGCTTGGAAGTTTTCGGGTCATATTTGAAACGCAGCAACGCATCCGTATCGCCGACGTACACATAGTCGTCGTGAAAAACGACGCCGTAAGGCTCGCGCAGGCCGCTAGCAAACACTTCGTTTTGCTGCGCGCTGCCGGTATGTTGCGGATCGCGTAGCACAATCACTTTGCCTGCCGCCGTGTCCGCAAGGAATATGTCGCCATTCGGCGCTATGACCATCCATCGCGGCCCCTTAAAATCCGCGGCGAAAATGTTTATTTTGAATCCCGCCGGCACGGTGGGCAGAAATCCCTGCGGCGGCTTCCCTTCCTCTGCGGGATTCGTCGCGGACTTGGACGCAAACGGTGGTGGAAGCTCCGGCTTCTTGCCGTTGGTCACCTGCGCACGCGATGCGGGTGTCACGATCAATCCCAACAGCAATCCCGCTGCTGCCGCGATCTGGCAAAGGAATCGTATCGCGCTCCTACTCGTTGGGAAACTCGCCTCGACGTTACGTTTCATCCATTCCTCCTCCTCAAAGTAGTGCCCTGCTCTTTTGCTCCGGTCTTTTGATGTCCCGACGTTTGCTCATGTTCCATCGCGCATAATTTCTTCATTCGCCTCCAATCTCGTCTGTCCCAATCTAAACCTTTTTGCACTTGAGCGACAAAGAACTTCACAGACCAACGCACGCGAACCACGTCCTTTCAAATGCGGTGCATCGCTCACAGCCTGTTCCTTTATTCTGGCTCGCGCATCCAATCATCACGCTTTATCGTATAGTCTAAAGAAAGGTCCCGCCATCATGGAAAGACCATATCTGGGCAAGCTCGTGGCCATCGCTGTAATTGTGGTTTTCTTCGCTTGGACCGCCATCCGCGCTCTCGGTGCCCGTCCCGCCGAAACGCCCAGCGCCTCGCTATTCCCGAAGCCCGCCATCGATGCTCCGCTCGCAAAGTCCTCTACGTCCGAATCGACTGTCTTCGCCGGCGGTTGTTTCTGGGGCGTTCAAGCCGTCTTTGAACACGTCAAAGGTGTGAAATCCGCAACCTCCGGCTATTCCGGGGGCCGGGTGAACTCCCCGTCATACGAAGTCGTCAGCATGGGTGTGACGGGTCACGCCGAATCCGTTCAGGTCATCTACGACCCCTCACAAATCACTTTCGGCCAACTTTTGATGGTTTATTTTTCCGTGGCTCACGATCCCACCCAGTTGAATCGCCAGGGCCCTGACACCGGTACGCAATATCGCTCCGCCATTTTTTATTCGAATGACGAACAGAAACGCATCGCCACTGACTACATCGCCCAGCTCAATTCCGCCGCCGTCTATTCACGCCCCATCGTCACCAAGGTTGCGCCTTTCGAAGCGTTCTACCCTGCCGAGGACTATCACCAGGATTACTTGAAGAAAAATCCCGGCAACCCCTACATCGTCTTCAACGACTTACCCAAACTAAAACGCCTGCAAAAAGAATTCCCCACTCTCTACCGCCCCGATTAGTTTCGCTGCGTCCAGCCTTGCACGGGCACAGCTTCTAGCTCAGACCTCGCTATTTTTACTGCCCCAGTAAGACATGCTGTTAGGTTAGAATCCCAATCAATAAATGCATCTATCCCGATCTCGCGTCGCGGATGCCCCGGAGTTCTGGGTTACAAAATCACGTGAACAAATGTTCCAGGTCGAATGCAAAACGAAATTTTAGTTATCAGTCGAGACACCCCACTTGGAGGAAATTAAATGAAGACCTTTTGGTTGACAGGATTGTTCTTTCTGGCCGCACTTGCATTCATTGCACCGCAAGCCCGTAGCCAGTCGAAGCCAGTTTCCGTAGATATAAAGAACTCGGAAGGCCAGAGCATCGGCACTGCGACGCTTACACCCGCAGCGCAAGGTGTAAAAATCAAACTCGACATCAAGGATTTGCCGCCGGGCCAGCACTCCATTCATATCCATCAAGTAGGCAAATGTGACGCACCCGATTTCAAATCCGCGGGGCCACACTTTGGTGGGGCTAGCGCAGGTCACGAACACGCCGCCGTACCTGCCGGCGACATCCCGAATTTTTCGTTGATAGTCGCGGCAGACCACACTGCGCATGTTAGCGTCGTGGCTCCCAACGTCAGTCTGGGGAGTGGTGACAATTCCGTGTTCAGCAACGGGGGGACTGCCATCGTTATTCACGCCGTTACCGACACTTCCTCAGCCAGTGCTCCTGCACGCATCGCCTGCGGCGTAATCGCGAAGCCGGAATAAACCGCCAGAGATCTATGTGCGCACCTTCTGGAGCCCGGCAAAATACTTTGGTTCTCGTTGTCTTTGAAGTTGGGTGACCCATCCTTGCGGTTTTTGTAAGGGTGGGCTTTTTCCGGGCATTTCATTTTCTGCGGCCGATTCAGTCTCACATCTCGGCCGGCGGCGGACCGTTCATCTATGCGTTCTTATTCCCACCTGCGGAATTACCGTTTCTCCGGTCGCTCGGTGACAGGTTTGCCGCTTGGAGTCGGCAGAGAGGATTTTCTCCCGCCAGCGGATTCCCCTGCGAACAGCGACGTAAGATTTGGATACGCGTAAATCGTCGGCGCATGATTTTGCATCAGCCCGCCGGTATCTGCCGTCGGCCCATAGTTGCTATGCAGCGCGTACCCAAACATCCTCAGCATCGCCATTTGCTGCCCGCGGTGATGTGCGCTGTGCGCAATCCTGCGCGTCATAACCCACGCACGCGAACGCGGCACATCGAAGAATTGCGTCTCGTCCGACCACCAGGATTCGTCTTTCGCCCGCAAAACGGCAAGCCGCTTTTCACTGTCTTCCGCGTAGCGTTTCATGAATTCCAGCCGCGTCTCCGTCTGCGGCAATGGCGGAGCACTCACATCAATGCCCAGCATGTTGCGGAACCACAGGTCTTCGCTCACACACTGATGCACCATCTGTTCCTGCACGCTGCGCCCGCGCGCATCGCCGTCGCGCGGTCGGCGATGCATATCTTCGTCGTGGAATTCGCTCCACGTGCTGATAATTTTCACTCGTTCTGTTTCGTAGGTTTCCACCAAAAAGTCGTAGATCATCGGCATGCCTCGCAAATATTTCTAACAGCGTGTTCCGCCGTTGGCAATCACCGCGCTCCGGGCCACGGAATGCGCACAAAAAAAGAGGGAGGGCAAAACGCCCTCCCTTCGTTACCCTTTCCATAAATTATAAAGCGAATTTACCGCTTGCAGCTTTCACTGACCATGCTTACGTCCGTCACGTTCAGATGCCCGTGCTCATTTGCATTCGGATTAGTTTCATCCTTGGTCTTTTCCTTCGCCCCGTGCATTCCGGCGTGCCACACTCTGCCGCTCACCGTCACGGTATGGCCCACATGATCACCCAACTTGGCGGTCTTGGAGTTTAGCACCCAGGTGCTGCCATCATCCGCCGTCAAATTGTATTCGCCCGATTTTTCGCCCGCTGAAAGGCAACCAGTCAGCGTGCGTGTCGAATCGCTCTTTTTTTGCTCGTCCTGAGCTGCAAAGCTCACTCTTGGAACCATCGCCAGGCTGGATAGGGCGAGAAAACTTAATGCTAATTTAGCTTTCATCAAATTGCCTCCTGTTATTTCATCTCGACGGAGCAGCTGGGCAAGGCCGCTCAGTGAGGAAATTGTTCCACTGCGACAGGTAGGCAGCCATACCGGGAAGTACTGAGAAATCCCGGATAGTTAAAACGCAAATTTCTCTTGCGGATTGTGGACCTACATGGACGTCGACAGCCAAATTGAGTTGCATCTTATTGTCGCTGTTCCACTCGTTCAAATAGGCAAACCCCCGACCAGGGCCGCGAACTCTGTGCGCCTTTTTTCTCCGGCAGGAGAGAAAGTAAACGCAAACTGAATGGAGGGCGTCTAAAACGCGCGGCGGTTTTTAGCAAACCTTGTACGTCAACGGCCCGCCAACCGTATGGCGCTAAAAACTGCGGGCCTTCCGGTGGTCCAAACTTGAATGGCGCGCCGACTTGGCTAAGTTGTTTTCCGGTGGTGCGCTGCATCATGCGCAGCAGTCCTGGCGAATGCATGTCGAGAATCCAATGCTGAAATTGTGGATGCCCGGCAAGCTCCTTGGCGAGCGCAGTTACTTGGCTGGGCTCCAGATAAATCAGCAACCCCTCAGTTAGCACCACAATTTTTCTGCCGTGCCCCGCAAGTCCGGCAAACACCGGCTTGCGCGCCTCAACGTTGGAAAGATCCAGGCGGATACGTTCAAGTCGGCAGCTTGGTTTTTCGCTTGCAAGAATTCCTTCTTTATACGTGAGGATTTCCGGCAAATCGATTTCGACCCATTGCAGCGCAGCGGGCAACTGCATGCGATATGGCCGCGCATCCAACCCGGCGGCCAGATTTATCACCATGTCCGCGCCCTGCTGAATTTCGCGCAAAATAAATTGATCGAAAAGATAGGTGCGGGCTACCCACGCCCACGCGTAGCTATTTCCCTCCGGCAGCGTGTTCGCGATATCCACGCCGTGCGCCCCAGCAAGCCGCGCGGCATAAGGATCACGGAAAAGTGCATCGGGACGCTGCGTTTCGTTGGCGCGAAATACGGCGGCCCACCGCGCCGTATCTGAAATATTACGAACTACCATGGCTGGCTCGGACATAGTTGAGTAGGATGGAATGGCGAACACAAATTTTAAACTCGCGCTCCGTAATTATACCGTGCCAGTCTTCCCGATAATTGTTATTAATATTCCAGAGAAAACAAATGGCAAAAAACAGCGCGGGATTGCTCATGTACCGAGAACAAAATGGCCAACTGGAAGTACTGCTCGTTCATCTTGGTGGGCCATTTTGGAAGAATAAAGATAACGCAGCCTGGTTTGTCCCCAAGGGAGAAATCAATCTCGGCGAAGACTTACTGGATGCCGCGAAACGCGAGTTTCAGGAAGAGACCGGAATCGTTCCGCGCGGTGATTTTGTATCTCTCGGCAGCGTCAAGCACAAAAGCGGCAAAACCGTGCATGCCTGGGCTTTTGCCGGCGATTGCGATCCCGCCTCTTTGAAGAGCAATACATTTGAAATGGAGTGGCCGCCAAAATCCGGAAGGATGGCGAAATTTCCAGAAATCGATCGAGCGGGTTTCTTCACCCTCGAAGCCGCGAGAGAAAAAATGCATCCCGCCGAATTTGAATTCCTATCCAGACTAAAAAAGGCCTCGCCCAAGTAACAACCCACTAATTGAATTGGTGTTAGAAATGGCCCAAAAAAAGTTGCCTGTTCACTTGAGCAGGTTCCGATTTTTTGACAGTTGACTTCCGCGATGCAGTTCGGTATTACCAGCAGACGCGCCGCTTTTATATGTCGGGCGCCAACCGTTAGAAAGTTTAAGGAGGATTTATGGCAAATACTGTTCGTGCGATCCCGGAAGGCTACCATTCAATTACTCCCTCACTGACTTGCAGAGAGGCCGCCAAGGCTATCGATTTCTACAAGAAGGCGTTGGGAGCAAAAGAAATCCATCGCATGGAAGGACCAGACGGAAAAATTGGGCACGCTGAAATGCAGATCGGCGACTCTAAATTCATGTTAAACGATGAATTCCCGTCGATGGCGTCCGCGCCGGATGCAAATTCTAAATCGGCGCCATCCAGCTATCTTTTTATCTATACCGACGATGTGGACACGGCTTTCAACAAAGCCGTCTCCGCGGGCTGCAAGGTCACCATGCCGCTGCAGAATCAATTCTGGGGCGATCGTTATGGCAGACTATCTGATCCATTCGGCCACCACTGGGGCCTGGCACAACATGTGGAAGATGTCGCGCCCGCGGAGATGGAGCGGCGCGCCAAAGAATGGCAAGAAAAAATGGCCAAGTCCGCCGGCGCCCACAATTGAGTCTTAACTAATTTGTGTTGACGGGTTCATCCGTCAAATTAGTTTTGTTCGGGAATGCGCCCTGCATTCGTAAAACGCGGGGCGCATTTCTATTTCTGGACCCCAGTCGATCCCTAATCCCTGCTATTATTTCGTTCGCGAGCGGGTTCATCAATCGCATGTCCGGTCGATGCGAAATGTGAAGCAGCCGGCCGTCGTGCTGTTCACTTGTAAATAATCGACTTCGCGGTTTGAAAACAGGCGCGCGAGAGCGGCCTCAAACGCTCCATCGGCAACATATTCCTGCGCGAGGAGCCGTCGGCCGCGTGCATAAGCCTCGACCGTGCGAGCGCTTCCGCGAAGTTCTTCGGGAAAACCGTCGTGCTCATGGTATCGCGAACATTCTTTCGCGTGTACGTAAATCGGTCCGGGCTGCGGCAATTCTTCCACGCCAGTGAATCGGTCATAGATGAAAAGAATGGCTTCGTCCACCTGCGGAGTAATCAGACGCAGGCAATGACGGCACGGCGCCGCGTCGGTGACTAACTCTTTATGCGCCAGAAATCCGTAGACCGGCGCGCGCATGGTCTCCCGCACTGCGTCGGCAACTGCTGTAGAAATGGCGACAATTTTATTTTGCATCGCGATCGCTCCTCGATTGCTGGTTAAAATTCCGAGCGGCCCCGAGCAGGCCAATCGAAATCTCCTTCCAGTCCATTTGAGCCTGATCGTGTGTGCCGTTCTATCCGCTTTGCGCGCTCAAACAATAGAGAATCGCCGACCCGCCCGGTTTGGGCTACCCACATTTATTAATGAGACGATCAGACACAGCGCAACCAATTCACCAGCAGCGCTAAACTTACGCCATTGCGGCTGTTTCCCCAGGAGTGTGCGCACTCGGCGCGGTAACGCGTACGATGCGGAAAATGTTGACGACGGCAATCACCACTCCAAAGATGACGGCCACCGGAAACATCCTTGCCATCCAGAGATTGATCACGGTTGTCATTTGAACGGCTTTCGCCGGTGAGAGACTTGCGGCAGCAATTTCGATCAGAAGATTGGACTTCAAAAGCCAGCAGAATAGTGTGGAACCTGCAATGTCGGTAACAAGACGAAATGTAGCGCGGCGTGCCGTCCAGTAGGGACGCGCGAGGTTGGCAATTGCGAGCGCGATGTTAATAAGCGCGATGAGCAAAAATCCCCAGAAGAAATAGCGCCAAGCGGGGGCCAGCGAAATTCGTAAGTTCACTTCGTTCAGCACCACATTTGAGGACATATGTGCTGTCCACCAAACACAGAAGATCATATTGGCGGCCAATTCAAGTATGGAATTGAATCGCCGAATTACATTCGGATTGTTCACAGGTGGGAGCTTGCGCGGGTTCCATTCCTCCAAAAAATGAGACTTACGCTGTACCCGCTCAAGTATGGCGAAGATGAGTGTCACTATCCCGGCCGCTAGGAAAGCGGTGCTCCACAGCGACGCCCATAGATATCCCAACGCTTCAACCCAAGAGTGCCCAACGAATTTCGCGGCGTAACCGGAATTGAAAATCAACAAGGCGATCCATGTCACTGTCCAGGGCACCACATAACACAACATGACGATTTTAAGCACCAAGCGATAGATGGGAAACAGCACGGGGCCGATCAAATGCTCCTGTGGCAAATAGCGGTTGGCCACCAGTATCGGCCGGCCCCGCTGTTTGAGAATGGACTCCAGTTCGACTTCGTTCAGTTTCCGGCCAAGCTCAGTTTCCTTCTCATCGATTTGAGAGCGAATGTCCTCCGACAGTTCCGCGATAATGTCTTCCTTCTGCTCCTTGGGCAGCCAAAATTTAACGGCCTGCAAGTACCGTTCGAGAAGTTGCATGACCATACTCCTTCAAGATTGAATTTATTGAGGAATCCATACTTCGCCACTCTGCGAGCAACTGCTCCAGGATCTGTTTGCCCGCAACCGTAAGCTTGTAAAAACGCTTATTGCGCTTCTGCTCTTCGCGCCATTTGCTGGTAAGCAAGCCTTGGCTTTCCAAGCGCCGAAGAAGCGGATACAGCGTGCCTTCGTCAATCTCCATGCCATGGTCAGCCATGATTTTTCGTAACGTATAGCCATATTGCTCTGAGTGCAGCGCCGCCAACACCGCTACTACCAAGCCGCCACGGCGAAGCTCGAGGCGCAGATTGTCAAAGTTTTCCGAGTTCATGAATGTGCAGTGTGCAGCATAGGATGTGCCATATACTATGTTTCGCACAGTATATTGGCAAGCGTTTCCTTCGAGATGTTTGGGGTTGCCTCGAATATATGTCAGCGGCGACGAGGAGATTTTAAACGCCCGGCCTTGGGACTACGCGGTGTCGCGAGAGAATCGCGGGTCTTTTTTGGAAGCTTGGCAACGATGATGTCGTAGGAATCGCGCACAAGTCCGGCCAGCTCCGCGGACGACAGCGCGTCTTTGGTTTCCAGTGCCACCCATTGCGCGCGAGCAAGATACGGCGCTGGAATAATGCCGGGCCGCTCGGTTAGCTCGTAGAAATTTTCCGGAGAAGTTTTGAACGACAGCCACACGGGAGCAGGCTCAAGAACCGTGTGAGCGAACATCTTGCCCGCTACTTTGAAGGTTAGATCGCTGCCCCAAATCACGTGTTCCGTGACCGACGGAAAAGAAAGACAGAGGTCGCGGATCCAGCTGGCATCCATGACGCGAATCTAAAAGAAAACACCGTGAGCAACAACAATTGTTTATTTCGTCAGAATTTTGTATTGCGCCGACGTGAGCGGAACTACGGATAACCGGCCCTGGCGTACCAGCGGTGAATCCTCGAATAGCAGGTCGGCTTTCATCTGCGCTAGAGAAACAGGGTGTTTTATCGCCGGACCTGCTTTGATAGTGATGACGGGATTTTTGGGATCGTCATTGTTTACCGACACCACCGTTGCCGTCCCCACCGCGCTTTTCACGTCGCCAGTTTCGTAAATGATTAGTTTCGTTCCCGGCTTCATCTCGCGAAGATTTCTTAGCGCCACAGGATTGGACACACCGTCCCACTCGGTGACCGAATCGCGCTGCAGATCGGCGAACGAATATCCGGTAGGTTCTGTTTTCAGCAAATAATAGTCAGAAGCCATCAGCTGTCACCTCTGTGGAGTGGCACTATTCTAACGACTCCACATTAATTTGCTGTAGGAAATTGTTTGCTGTGGATTAAGCGAATGGAACAACTAACAGTCTAGCCCCTCCAGGAAGTTCGCCGGCTTAACGCAGTTCGCGAATGATTTCGCGAGCGGCGTTCGCACCAGACGCTCCTGTAAGCCCATTGCCCGGGTGCGTTCCAGACCCGCACAGGAATAATCCGTGAATCGGCGTTTTGTAGCGCGCCCAGTCCAGAACCGGGCGCATCGTGAAAAGCTGATCGAGCGCCAGCTCTCCATGAAAGATTTGGCCGCCGGTGAAACCGTAGTTAGTCTCCAGATCCTGCGGCGTAATCACCTGCGAGGCTTCCACTCGCTCAGAGAAATTTGGGGAATACGCGCCAATGGTTTTGATCACCGTCTCGCCCAAATCACCGCGGCGTGCTTCCCAACTTCCATGTTTCAATTTGTACGGCGCGAACTGCACGTACGCAGAGAGCACATGTTTGCCCTCAGGCGCAAGAGATGGATCGAGAAGTGTCGGAATCGTAAGATCGAGATAGGGAGCGTCTGAAATTTCTCCATACTTGGAAGCGTCAAAGGCGCGTTCAAGATAATCGATTTCAGGGCCGATGTGAATACGGCCGGAGAGCGCTTGGCGGAACCCGTCCGCTCCAACCGCTCCGGCCAGCGAAGGAAAATTTGGCAAATCGTTAAGGGCAAAATTTACTTTGGCGGCCGTGCCGTTGGCGCGAATATTACGGATGCGCAAAGCGAAAGTTGGATCGAGTTGTGACGGATCCATGAGTTGGAAAAATGTTCGCTTGGGATCGACACCGGAGACGATTGCTTCGACGGCGATTTCATCTCCGTCCGCGAGCACCACGCCGGTAACCGTGCCGTTTTTTATTCGGATATGCAGCACTTCCGCATTGGTGCGAATTTCCGTCCCGGCCTGCTTGGCCGCTTCTGCCAGCGCGTGTGTGAAGCTGCCCAAACCGCCCCGAGAAAATGTCGCCGTGCCAACCGGATTTGCGTCGGCGGCCGCGCGCAGAAGAAGTACCGCGGTGGAACCAGCGGACCACGGTCCCAGAGCGGTGCCAAAAATTCCGCGAGCCGCAATCACAGCACGCAATAATTCCGTCTCGAAAAATTCCGCGACAAAATCCGCGACGGCCATTGGTCCCCAGCGCAGCAAATCGAAAACACCGTGCTTACCCAGACCGCGAACGCCACGCCCGGTCTTCAGCAGGTTCCAGAGGTCTTCTGGTGAGGGTTTATCGATGGATGGTGGTGTGATGGAAGAGAGTTGAGCAAAAACATTGGAAATTTTCTCGAGCGAAGCGGCAAACTCCGTATATTTTGCGGCGTCCTTCGCGGACAAACGGGCGATCCCGCCGGCGGTTTTGGCGTGATCGTCGTAGAACAGCAGTGATTCGCCATTCAATGCGGGAGCGAAGACGCGCGGGTCCGGGCGAAGAATCTCGCAATTGAATTTTTCAACTTTTAAGTCGCGGGCTACATCAGGCCGCAACGGACCGAGCGTGTGAGCTAATGTCGAGGCGCGGTAACCGGGATGAAACTCTTCAGTGATGGCGCCGCCGCCGACAATTTCGCGCCGTTCGAGAATCACCGGCTTGAATCCGCCCTTGGCCAGATAAAACGCCGCGATAAGCGCATTGTGCCCGCCGCCGATGAATGCTACGCGCTGTCCGATGGGCATCTCAGTTGTGCTCTTTGGTGGAACGAGCGGCGGCTGATGCTACAGGTTCCGTCGAAGTTGCCGCGCCATTTTTTGTCTCATTTTTTATCTGACGCGGCACGGCGGGCTTTTTCCATTCCTTCAGAATGACCTGGCTGGCAATGCGGCCATTAGCGCCCATGATGCCGCCGCCCGGATGCGTTGCCGAACCGCACATATAAAGATTGTCGACCGGAGTGCGGTAGTACGCCCAACCGGCCACGGGCCGCAGAAAAAATAATTGCTCAAGGGAAAGTTCGCCCTGAAAAATATTTCCTTGCGTCAGGCCAAATTCGCGTTCCAGATCGAGCGGCGTAAGAATCTGACGTCCTACGATAATGTCTTTAATGTTGGGCGCATATTCAGCGATCGTATCGATCACATTGTCGCCGAATGCTTCGCGTTGCTCGTCCCACGTGCCTTCCGCGAGCTTGTAAGGAGCGTATTGCACGAAACAAGACAGAACATGTTTGCCGGGCGGCGCGACGCTCGGATCCGTCAAGCTTGGAATCACCATGTCGATGTAGGGACGGCGCGAATAGTGACCGTACTTGGCGTCGTCGTAAGCGCGCTCCATGTATTCCATGCTGGGAGAAATGGAAATCGCACCGCGAAGATGCGCTCCATCGCCGGGCAAAGATTTAAATTCTGGCAGCGAATCGAGCGCAATGTTCACTTTTCCGGATGAACCGCGGAATTTGTAACGCCGCACGCCCTCCAGAAAATCGCCAGGCAACTCCGCAGGTTCGAGGAATTTTTCAAAAGTGAGATGCGGGTCGACGCTGGAGGATATTACGTTGGCGGTAATCTCTTCTCCGGATTGCAGCACCACTCCCGCCGCGCGGCCTTCCTTCACCAAAATTTTCCCCACCGGAGCTTTAGTGCGAATTTCGACGCCGGCTTCGCGTGCCGCCGCGGCAATAGCATTGGAAATCGCGCCGGTTCCTCCGCGGCTGAATCCCCAGGAACGAAACGCTCCGTCAATCTCACCCATGTAATGATGCAGCAGCACATAGGCAGTGCCCGGCGAGCGAATGCCTAGAAAAGTGCCGATGATTCCGGACGCCGACATGGTGGCTTTGAGCACGTCTGTTTCAAACCACTGGTCCAGAAAATCCGCGGAACTCATCGTCATCAGCTGAATCAACGTGTAACGTTCATCGGAAGATAGTTCGCGGAAGCGCTGTATCAGAAAGTGCAGTTGCTTCAGGTCGCGCGGATTCAGCGTGGTCGGATCGGGCGGCACCATAGAAAGCATGGGCTTCACGAAGCGGCACATCGGCGTCATCATCTTCGAGAATTCGTCGTACGCTTCCGCATCCACGCGTGAATGCCGCCGAATTTCGCGAATGGATTTGGCGTGATCGTTCATGCGCCATAGATGATTGCCATCCGGCATGGGAGAAAACGTGCCATCCAGCGGAAGAATTTCCAGACCATGGCGCGGAAGATCCAACTCTCGAATAATTTCTGGGCGCAACAGCGAGACCACGTACGAGCATTCCGAGAAAAGAAAGCCCGGAATGATTTCTTCGGTAACCGCAGCGCCGCCCAGGACGTGACGGCGTTCGAGCACCAAGACTTTTTTCCCGGCCTTCGCCAGATACGCGGCGTTGATCAGCCCGTTGTGACCGCCACCAATGACGACCACGTCGTAATGCTGCGTCATTTTGCTAAGGCTCCGTCAACATAAAAGCGCGAGGAATCGACAAATGATGAGGCGATCGCAAAGCGCGCACGTGAATACTAGAAGGCTGCGGAAAGCAAAAGGCATTCTACTGGCAGCCGCAAGGTGGCACAAGTCGCGGTAATAAATCCGCTTGAAGTACGCTCCATAACTCATCGCGTATACTGCAAAGCATCATCGGTCTGGTGTACACGATGGCGAGCATCACATGAGCAGAATAATTTCGGTGAACGTTGGTTTGCCGCGCAACGTCCTTTGGCACGGACACCAGGTGACTACCGGCATATTCAAAGAACCCGTTGAGGGTCGCGTCTTTCTGCGCAAGTTGGATCTTGACGGCGATCGCCAGGCCGACCTCACCGTTCATGGCGGCAAATACAAAGCCGTGTATTGTTACCCGCTGGAGCACTATGGGTATTGGAAGCGGGAGCTCTCCGGATACGATTTGACGATGGGAAATTTTGGAGAGAATTTTACAACCGAAAGCTTGATCGAAGATGCGGTCCATCTCGGCGATCGATTTTCTATTGGTTCAGCGGAAGTCGTGGTAACTCAGCCGCGCTTGCCTTGCTACAAGTTGGGTATCAGATTTCAATCGGACGCCATGGTGAAACGTTTCCTGGCCAGCAAACGCTCAGGCTTCTACCTCGCGGTGATGCGCGAGGGCGAGGTTGGCGCGGGAGATGAAATCAAAGAAATCTCGTGCGACCCAAACCATGTCTCGATTGCCGATATCAATCGTTTGTACTTCGCGAAAAAGCACAGTGATGCTGATATGGAAGTGGTCCATCGCGCTTTGCAGGTTGCCGCTTTTCCTGAAAGCTGGAAGGAAGAATTTCGAGCGCTGGCAGCAGATTGACCCGATCAGCAGCTCGAAAATGACTGGCGAACGAAAACTTACGCTTACGAGTGTCTTGCGGCTGTGCTCAACCAACACCTATAATTCGGTAGTTTCATAACACGCCATTTTTTTGCAGCGCGTAGATAGCGCCGCGGTTACTGGAGGGCTTGTGCCGGTTGGTACCGCGTTTCACGAAAGAACGCTCGCGCTGTGCGAGAGCCTGAATTACCGCGAATGGTCAGGCTACTACACCGTCAGCGTGTATGAAATGCATCACGAGCACGAGTACAACGCCATCCGCAATTCCGCGGCGTTGATCGATATCTCTCCGTTGTTCAAATACAAAGTAACCGGGAAAGACGCGACGAAATTCGTGAATCGCGTGATCGCGCGGGATATCAATAAGGTCGCGATCGATCAGGTGATTTATTGTTGCTGGTGCGATCCTGAAGGCAAAGTCATCGACGACGGCACCATCACGCGACTGGCTGAAAACGAATATCGCTGGACGGCCGCCGATCCCAGCTTGCGCTGGTTTCAGCAAAACGCCTTAGGCCTGAATGTAAGAATCGAGGACATCACCGAACAGGTAGCCGCGCTAGCGCTGCAAGGACCCACATCGGGAAGATTGCTGAATGCCGCGGCCGACGCAGATATCAGCAATCTTAAATATTTTCGTGTGACGCACGGAAAAATTGCCGGCGTAAACGTGGACATTTCGCGCACCGGATATACCGGTGACCTGGGATTCGAAATCTGGATGCCCTGGCGCGACGCGGTGAAAGTTTGGGACGAGCTGAATATCAAAGGTAAGGCGTTTGACATTCACCCAGCCGGAATGATTGCGCTGGATATCGCCCGCATCGAAGCTGGTCTGATTCTGATTGAGGTCGACTACACCTCCAGCAAGAAAGCGTTGATCGATGCGCAGAAATTTTCTCCCGCGGAAATTGGGCTGGGCAAGTTGGTGGACTTGAAGAAGGAAACTTTCGTCGGACGCGAAGCGCTGGCCCGCGAGGCTAAGAAAGGCGCGGAACGCGCGCTGGTAGGAGTCGAAATTAATTGGAATGAAGTCGAATCGTTATACGACAGAGTCGGCATGGCGCCACAGGTACCGAGCATGGCCTCTCGCACCGCAGTGCCGGTATATCGCGGCGGGCGAGTTGTTGGCAAGGCGACGTCCACAACGTGGTCGCCTACGCTGAAGAAAATGATCGCGCTGGCTTGCGTGCATCGCGAGAACTCTACTGCGGGTACGACGTTGAACATGGAAATCACCGTTGAAGCCGTGCGTCACACCGTCTCGGCAAAAATCGTACCACTCCCATTTTTTAATCCTGCGCGCAAAACGGCCGTGCCGGTGATTTGATAGCGCGCGTTTTAACCCGCGGCGCCTTACCAAAATAAGCTTAAAACCATTACTCACTCGTTCAAGCGATTGTATTTTTTCAATACCGCGCGCAGGCGGTCGTGCGGCAAGGCGAGCACTTTGTGATTTTCAATGCCGGTCATGGTTTCGGCCGCGACCATGGCGTTGATAATGGCTTCTTCGGTGGCTTGGACAGTGGCAGCGAAGATCGGCTCAATTTTTTCGTTCGGGAGCATTTTTAAATCCACGACGTGATCGGCAAAAGCGGCGCCGGAGTTGGCCGTCGAAAATGCAATAAAAATATCCCCGGAACCGTTGCCGGAAATACTTCCATTGCGTCCGAGGCCCAGAGTCACACGGCGAGCGAGGCGCTTCATTTGATGGGCCAGCAGTGGCGCATCGGTGGCGACCACCACGATGATGGAGCCCCGATCCACTTCATCAAATACGCTGGAAGCGTAAGCGCGATCCTCCGGAATTTCTTTGCCCACCGGCACACCGGCGATGCGCAGATTCGGGCGCGATCCATAATTGCACTGCACCAACACGCCAACAGTGTAACCGCCGAATTTTGCATCAAGTTTTCGCGACGATGTGCCGATGCCGCCTTTGAATTCGTTGCAAACCATTCCGGTGCCGCCGCCAACATTTCCTTCTGTCACCGGCCCGGACGACGCCGAATCGATCGCGTGAAAAGCATCGGTGGATTTGACGTGAAAACCGTTGATGTCATTAAGCCAGCCGTCCCACGTTTCCGCCACCACTGGCAGCGACCACCAATAGCCCGCGGGATCAGGCTGGCCGTGAGCAACGCGCCACTGAATTACAGAATCGCGGACCACTCCGACGCTGTGAGTGTTGGTGATCATCACCGGGCCTTCCAAAAAACCTGATTCCTCCACCCAGGTCGTGCCGGTCATTTCTCCATTTCCGTTTTCTGTAAACCAGCCGGCAAAAACAGGATTGCTCATGGACTGCGGACCGCGCGGCAAAACAGCAGTGACGCCGGTACGCACCGGACCTTTGCCGATTTGCAGTTTGCCTTCGCCGGAAATAAGCGTAGTGTGACCCACCGTAACGCCGGCAACATCGGTGATTGCATTCAGTGGGCCGGGCGCACCGTCAAATGGCACGCCGAGATCGCGTGCTCGTGGCTTGACATGATTTTTTTCCTGAGCTTTGTCCTGAACTTTATCTTGTGCGCGCGCTGCGGCAGCCACTAAAAGCAGGAAAGCACAAACCGAGCTTAGAATTCTGGCATTCCGATGCATGATCAAAAGTTATCTCCTGGAGTGAGGAAACGGAAACGCAGGTTGAAACAGTAATGCAACGCCAAGCCGAAGAGAAGAAAGATTTCAGGTGAATCGAACAATCGTTAAGCACAAATTGCGAAGCTAAGATGGGAACACTTTTGCCAGTGCGGATTTAATTGCCCGTGCAATTAATGCGGATTCTTTGGCGCTCAAAATAAATGGCGGAGCCAGAAGAATGTGATCGCCGCGCAGGCCATCGACGCATCCTTGCGTAGGATAGGTGAGCACATTTTCTTCCAGAGCAGCCTGACGGATGCGTTCGGCAATATTTTGCGACGGCGGAAACGGTTCGCGGCTCGCTTTATCTCTCACGAATTCGATGCCGATTAGTAAGCCCATCCCGCGAATATCGCCGACATTAGGATGCGACCGCAAAGGCTCCAGATCGTCGCGCAAAGTTTTTGAAATTGAGGAGACGCATTGAAACAATCTGTGTGCTTCCAGGTAGTCAAGCACCGCGTTGCCGGCCGCAGTGCAGACAGGATGCGCCTGATACGTGAAACCATGCTGAAAGATTCCGGAACCGCGCTCGAACGCTTCGACGACGCGCGCGGAAACCAGAACAGCCCCGAGTGGAGCGTAACCACTGGCGACTCCCTTGCCCACCAGAATCATGTCAGGTTCCACATTCCAGTGTTGAATGGCGAAGGGCCTCGAAGTGCGGCCCATCCCTGACATGATTTCATCGGCGATTAGAAGAATTTTATTTTCGCGGCAAATTTGTCCGATGCGTGCGATGTAGCCAGCGCTAGGCACCGCTGCGCCAAGAGTCGCGCCGACCATCGGCTCAAAAATAAATGCACCGGAGGAACTGCCTAGTGGTCCGCGCAGAAATTTGTCCAGATCGCTCGCGCAAGCGAGACCGTAGTCCTCGTCCTTTGAATTCCCGGCATGGTGATATGCGAAGCATTCGAAGACGTGCCCCCATTCGGCGAGCAGTGGTTGATAAGGTGCGCGGCGCGCGACACTACCGCTTACAGACATCGCGCCCAGTGTGCTGCCGTGGTAGCTCTGGCGGCGCGAGATCACTCCATAACGCTGCGGCTGCCCGGACTCCAGATGATATTGCCGCGCAAGCTTGATGGCAGTTTCGGTAGCTTCCGATCCACCGGACGTGAAGTAAACGCGGCCACCATTCTGAACATTTGCAGGCGCAAGTTGTAAAAGACGGGCGGCAAGTTTCTCTGCCGGAGCGGAATGGAATTGCGAAGTATGCGCGAATGCGATCTGTGATGACTGCTCCGCCATCGCTCGGCCAATTTCGGCGACACCATGCCCGATGTTGACCACTGCAGCCTGGCCAGCGGCATCAAGAAATCGGCGCCCATCTGAGGAAATGATCCAGCAGCCATCCCCGCGGACAGCTACGGGGTAATCCTTTCGAAAATTTCGCGGGAAGATGCTCGAGACGCTCGCCATGGTGGATCGGTACAGAATTGTAACAGAGAGAATACGGGACGTAGCTCGCGATGCGATGAACCGCGCGATCGATATGAATAGTTGTGCTACGCTGGCGGCGTTTTTGGCGAGCTAAAGATTTAGCGCCTTATTTAAAACACAAAAATTTCGTCAATGGAGCGGTATTGACAGAATCGTCCGGCGGTTTGGTTCGTACGATCGGCCGCTGGAGCCTGGCGGCGTTAATCGTAAATTCGGTGATCGGCGGTGGTGTCTTTGGTTTGCCCAGCGTGGTTGCGAGCCGTCTGGGAAAATATGCGCCGCTGGCGTATTTGGTAGCGGCTGCGGGAATCGCGCTGGTCGCCGCGTGCCTCAGCGAAGTCGCATCGCAATTCAGCGAAACAGGCGGCCCTTATCTTTACGCGCGTACGGCCCTCGGAAGATTCTGGGGAATTCAAATCGCGTGGATGACGTGGTTGTCGCGAATCGCGGCGGCGTCTGGCACCGCCAATCTTTTTGCCACTTATCTGGCGGAGCTCTTCCCACGTGCGCTGCAGCCCGTCTATCGCCTGACGATTCTGTCCGCGTTAATCGGAATGCTGGCAATAATCAATTATCGGGGCGTGCGCTCAGCGACGCGGGTGAGCGATTTTCTAACCAGCATAAAAATATTTCTGTTGCTGATTTTTATTGGCGCGGGACTTGGATGGTTG
>DATNKL010000077.1:0-6734 GCA_035603415.1 Candidatus Acidiferrales bacterium | reverse complement strand
CAGGTCAGTTTTCTCGAAGCAAAAGGATCCCGAGCGGAAGGCGCTGCCGAAGATGGCGTTGACAATCAGCCCCAGGCCAAACAGAAGAAAGAAAACAACCCCGATCTGTGGATCGTAGATGCGGCGTCCGGTGATCGCCGAGTGCTGGTATCCGGCGAGCGTCTTGCTTCCATCTTGCCCGAAAATTCGTCTGCTCCCACGCAGGCGACGGGGCTCGGCCGGCACGCGCCCGCTGATTATCAGTGGGCTCCTGACGGAGCGGCGCTTTTGTTTCAGGGGCCAAACGCGCTGGTGTGGTTTGAACTAAAATCCAAGGCGCCGCGCACTTTGGTTTCTGGCAAAGTGACCCTGGCCGATCCCAAAATTTCGCCGGACGGCAAGTTTGTCAGCTTCGTTCGCGACCACAATCTCTGGGTGGTAAGTATTGCGGACGGCACAGAGCATGCGATTACGCAGGATGGCGCGGAAGAAATTCGCAAAGGTGAGCTGGACTGGGTATATCCAGAAGAGTTGGAGATCAAGACCGCTTATTGGTGGGCCCCGGATTCTTCAGCAATAGCGTATCTGGAAATGGATGAACGCAAAGTGGCGCAATATCCGCTGGTGGATTTCGCGTCGTTCGACGGTAAGGCGGAGCTGGAGCGATACCCTCCGGCCGGGGGCGCGAACCCAGTAGTTCACGTCTTCGTAGCGCCTCTGAGCGGAGGGCAGGCGAAGCAGATGGACACGGGAACGGAATCGGATCAGTACATTCCACGAGTGAATTGGCTGCCGGATTCGAAACACGTGGCTATACAACGGTTGAATCGCGCGCAGACAAGTCTGGATCTGATGATTGCGGATGCGGCGACTGGCGCTTCGCGTGTGGCGTTCACGGAGAAAGATCAGTATTGGATAAACGTCAGCGATGATCTCAGATTTTTGCAGGATGGACAGCGTTTCTTGTGGACCAGCGAACGATCAGGGTTTCGGCACATCTATCTTTACAATTTGGACGGGAAGCAACTCGCGCAGCTTACCAAAGGCGACTGGGAAGTTTCGACCATTGATGCCGTTGACGAGAAAGCCGCGTTGGTTTATTTCACGGCTACGGAAAAATCTCCGATGGAGCGCCACGTTTATCGCGTCGGTTTCGACGGCTCCGGATTTGCGCGCATCACCAAAGAGCCGGGAACTCATGCGGTGAACTTTGCGCCCAGTGCGGGCAGTCCTCCAGGAGTCGCTCCGGCGAGCGGCGCGAATGCCTCTGTGAATGCCTTCATCGATACGTATTCGAACAGCATGAATCTTCCGCGGCAGGATTTACTACGGCCGGATGGCTCGCGCATCGCCGTCCTTAACGAAAATAAAGTGGCAGAGCTAGCGAGCTATCACCTTTCTCCGGTGGAATTTCTACAAGTTAAAACGCATGACGGGGTGATGCTCAACGCGTGGATGATAAAGCCGGTGAATTTTGATCCGCATCGCAAATATCCCGTGCTCGTTTATACCTACGGCGGGCCGCACGTGCAGATAGTGACAAATGAATGGGGACGCTCGACTTTTCTTTGGCATGAGTTGATGGCAGAGAACGGTTACATTATTTTTGCGCTCGATAATCGCGGCTCGGCGGGACGCGGCCATCTTTTCGAGGAGCCCATTCATTACCGGCTCGGTGCGCAGGAGTTGTCGGACCAGCGTGACGGCGCCGCCTATTTGAAGTCGCTGCCGTATGTCGATGCTAATCGCATAGGCATTTGGGGAGGGAGTTACGGCGGGCACATGACGCTGCACGCCATGTTTGAAGGTTGGAATGATTTCAAGGCCGGTTTTGCAGCCGCCCCGGTTACCGATTGGCATTACTACGATACGATTTACACCGAACGGTATTTGGGGCTGTTGCCGCAGAACGAAGAATACTACAAGGCTTCGTCTCCCATTGATAAGGTCAAACAATTTCGGGGAAAATTGTTGATTGCGCACGGCACGGGTGATGACAACGTGCATTTCGCAAATACACTGGCACTGATCAATGAGCTGATAGCAAACGGAAAGTATGTGGAAGTGCTGCCGTTTCCAGGCCGAGGTCACGGCATCAGCGACGGACCCGCGCGGCGGCTGATGATGGAGCGAGCTACGCGCTTTTTTCTGGATAATTTGTGAGCGTGACCCGACACTCTTGGTAGTCTCTAAAGCTCCTTAGCGGCGGCAGGAATTTCCGCCACTCAATCGCGAAATGCGCAAACCGCCTTGCGCTTTCGCTGCATCCAAAGTTAGTCATCCAAATCAGGTCGTGCGTTGCAGTTTATGTGCGGCACATCTGTTTCTACTTTGCAAACGACGAGGGGATTGTGGCGCATCCGGGCAACAAGCTTTTACCCAGTAATGCCGTTTGGGGTAATCCACCATGGACAATCGATTTTCTCTCCACAGCTCGCGCTTTGCCGTCCGAAGTGGATTTCGTCATTGTTGGCGGTGGATTCAGTGGCTTGTCGGCCGCTGCGAGACTAAGGCAAGTGCTGCCTGACAAAACAACCGCGGTATTTGAAGCCGATTACGTAGGTGCGGGCTCCAGCGGGCACACCGGAGGGCTGACGCTTGCGGAATCGGCAGCCGGTGATTTGCCGGGCTTGGGCGATGTTCTTGAGGGTTTTGCAGAGATTCAGCGCGAACTAAAGATCGATTGCGATTTTTCTTTGCAGGGAGTGTGGGAACTCGGCCGCAAGGACGTGAAAAAAGACTCGCCCATTTCCTGGAACGATTCTGGAACGCTCGGCGTAGTAAACGATGCCCCCGGAGGCACCGCCGATCCGGGAAAACTTGTTAGCGGCCTGGCGCATGCGGCGCAGCGATCTGGTGCCAACATCTTTGAGCACGCGCGTGTGGAGAATATTTCCTATGACCAGCCGCTGGAATTGGAAGTGTCTGGAAGACGTGTACGCGCCGGCCAGGTATTGATTGCCACCAACGCGGAATCGTTGGAGCTAAGCGATTTGTCCGGCGGCGCGGAACCAAAATTTACTTTGGCGTTGGCAACCGCACCTTTCACTGATGCGCAACTAAAAGAGCTTGGTCTATCCACGATCAAGCCGTTTTATACCGTGGACATGCCCTATCTTTGGGGGCGTCCTCTTCATGGCAAGCAACTGATATTTGGCAGCGGCCTGGTACACCTCGAGCATTGGAGCGAACTGCTCAATCTGGACATTTCGAGCGGTGAAGCCGCCGGATTGATGCGCCTGCTGGAGTCGCGCGTCCGTTCCTTGCATTCAGCGTTAGAAAATATCCAATTTACGAATCGATGGGGCGGGCCGATTTTAATTGCAGACCAAATGACTCCAGTGTTCAGGCATCATTTAAAAAGCAAAAATATAATCGTACTGGGAGGGTATAGCGGCCACGGAGTTGCGCTTTCCGTTTATCTGGGCCGCTGGGCAGCCGATGTTCTGGCGGGAAAAAGAAAGTTACCATCCTGGAATAAATCCTCGGGAGCTAAACACTGAATGGGTCTTTGCACTACGTGCCACGCAGTTTTAATCGCAGCAAAGCGGTCTACGGTTCGAGTTGTCGCGGGCCTCACTGTGGCGTTGTTCTTTTGTGTGCCGGGCGGCGTAACGCAGCAACAGTTGGACAGTGAAGCGGTAATCAATCACCTGAATGCCGTCATTAAGTTGTATCGCAACGCCTCCGCCGAACTTCAAACTGGCGGCGCGCCCACCGATATTATTTATCAGGAGAATGCAAAGAGCCTTGCGGCTGACGTTGTGAGGCTGGCATTTCAAGCCGCCAGAGCCGAGGCTGCCGCGATTCGCGCTACCGAGAAAGCAGGGGCGCCCAATAGCACTTCTCCCCAAAGCTCAGCGCAGGTGGAAGCTCGTAACAAGGCGCGCATCGCTGACGTGCAATCAAAAATCGACGATATCGACAAACAGATCGCTTCGGCTCCCAGGAACAAGCGGGACACTCTCCAGGCTCAGAAGTTAGCGCTCCAAGGCGAATTGAATCTCGACAATGCCGTCCAAGATGTCATTCAGAAGAGGGCTGCTTTCATGGAAAGCGGCACCGACACGGCGGCCGAAGGACTAGAGGGACGTATCAATCAATTGGCGAAATCAGTGCCCGGCGTGTTCGCCGTTACGAACGACCAAAAGCCTGGGACACAAGCGAAGCCAACTCCACAATCGGAAGCCACGAAACAAACTCCCTCGGGCCTGGTATCGCAAGCTCTTGCGCTGTACGCAGCCGTCACCAGTGTTCACCAGATCGACCAATTGAACGACCAGACCGCGAGGGTGCGGCAGACGGCAAACGATTTGCGCCAGCCGTTGCGCGATGCGCTCGTTGCGGACATCAAAAAGGGGCGCGAACTTACCGATCAGGCGACGTCGGGTCAAAGTCCTCCGGCGTCACCGCAACAATTTCAGGAACTGACCGATCATTTCAAACGGTTGTCAGCGGTGGTGTTGCCACTGAGCCAGGAAATCGTGACGCTGGATCAAGCGAGCGCCAATCTCGTGGAATGGCGAACCTCGATTCTTCGCGAGTCGAAATACGAAGCGCGCGCTTTGTTTGTGCGTGTGGGCATGATCCTTCTGGCGTTGGGTATCGTTCTGGCGTTGTCGGAAGTGTGGCGCCGTCTTACCTACAAATATATTCACGACGCCCGGCGCAGGCGCCAATTTCTTTTACTGCGCCGATTTGTGATGGGTTTTCTTATCGGCATTGTGCTCATTCTGGGATTCGTGAGTGAGTTCAGCTCGCTAGCCACTTTTGCGGGTTTCGTTACTGCTGGCATTGCGGTCGGCCTGCAGACGGTGCTGTTATCCGTGGCTGCTTATTTCTTTGTGGTGGGCCGCTATGGAATTCACGTGGGCGATCGCGTCAGCGTTTCGGGTGTTACCGGCGACGTGATCGATATCAGCCTGGTTCGCCTTTATCTGATGGAGTTGGCCGGCACGGGCATCGATCTGTTTCCTACTGGACGAGTCGTGGTGTTTTCGAATTCGGTGCTGTTTCAGGCCACTACTCCGTTGTTTAAACAAATTCCAGGGACTGAATACGCGTGGCACGAAGTGGTTTTCAACCTGGTTCCGGGTGGCAATCACAAACTCGCTCAAGAAAAATTGTTTCAAGCCGTTAATGCTGTCCACGATCAGTATCGCGAGGGATTCGAGCGGCAGCGGGGATTTATTGAACGTCGCATTGAAGTGCAATTGAAAACTCCAAGTCCCGAAACGCGGCTGCAATTCGGCGATACCGGCTTGGAGTTACTGGTGCGCTATCCAGTCGAAATTCGCAATGAATCGGTCACCGATGAGCAAGTCACGCGGAAGGTCTTGGAGGTGATTCAAAGTAACCCGGAGGTGCAGGCCGCGGTGGTCGGGTTGCCGAAGATTCGTGCGGCAATCAAGGGGTAAGAATATTTTTTGAATGTTCAAAGGGATCTTTGATCGACTGATCGTATACAAACAACTTTGGATTGAAAATGCTAGATGGCTAAAGACCTACCGGTTAAAAACGGCTAGTAGTAATCGAAGATCGTTACGGGGCGATGATGTCTCTTAACTTTGCTTTTACCTGAATGGCTGCGAGGCTCGATGCATCCCATCCGCCGCCTAGCGCTTTGACCAGCAGAACGCTGGTAGTCAGCCGCTGGCCCTGAATGGTCACCAGTTCTTGCTGATTACTGAGCAGATTCTGCTGCGCCGTCACCACGTCGAGATAACTCACTAAGCCACCCGCGTATCGATTGGTGGAAATGTCCAATGTGCGCTGTGCGGCGTCAACCGCCTGCTGTTGCGTTTGCTGCGCTTGAATAAATACGTCTAAGGCCGTCAAATCGTCCTGCACTTCGCGAAACGCATTCAATACAGTGGCGCGGTAATTCGCGACATTGGCATCGAAACCAGCCTGCGCGAATTGCACCTGCGCGCGCCGCGCGCCACCGGTAAAGATGCTTTCCGATACGTTGGCGCCCACGGCCCAAAACATACTAGACAGATTCGCGATTTTTGCCAGGTCCGACACTTGCGGGCCGGCGGTCGCAAATAAATCAATGGTCGGATAATACGCAGCCTTGGCCACGCCAATTTGTGCGTTTGCGGAGGCCATCTGCCGCTCGGCTGTCGCTACGTCAGGCCGCCGTTCCAGCAAATCGGACGGCAAGCCCGCATTTAACGGTGGAGGAGCAGCGGCGTTCAACTCATTCGAGGGTAAATGAAAATCTGGCGCAGGCTTTGCGATTAAAACTGCAATGGCATCCTCAAAATTTTTTCTCTGTTGTAGCCGCAGCTGCGCCTGTGTTTCTGTTGTGCGCAACAGAGTTTCTTCTTGTGCCACGTCGAGACCTGAGGCTACGCCGCCGTTGTGCCGCGAATTTACCAGGTCCAATCCTTTTTGCAGCGCCTGTACGGTGCGATTCAAAATGCCAATCTCGCTGTCGAGCTCGCGCAGCGAAAAGTAATCTCCCGCAAGCTCGGCAGTGACCACCAGTCGCACGTTTTCCAGATCCGCAGCGCTGGCCTGGTACGCCGCCTCGGCGGATTCAATGCTGCGGCGCCGCCGTCCAAACAGATCGACTTCATATCCGGCTACGAATGGAATAGAGAAGGTATTCTGCTGCACGGTTCCCTTCACGGGAAAGCCAGAACTGGGCCGGTTGCCTGAAAGTCCCTGGCGCTCGACTGTGGGAGTGGTGGAGCCGGGGCTCAAGCCAAGAGTTGGGAAAAGTGTGGAGATTTGCACGGCTGCCGTAG
>DATNKL010000165.1:0-20623 GCA_035603415.1 Candidatus Acidiferrales bacterium | reverse complement strand
GAGGACGAGTGGCGAGTTTCTCCGCCACCATACGCATTTCGTCATGGATAAGGGCATTCGTTGCCAGGATGACCGGCCCACCGAGGCGATAAGGCTGGCCCGAAAAGTCGGTTACTTTGCCGCCGGCTTCTTCGACCAGCAAAACACCCGCCGCGGTATCCCAAGGCTTCAATCCAAATTCCCAAAAAGCCTCGAAGCGGCCGGCAGCGACGCTGGCTAAATCGAGCGCGGCGGAACCGTCTCGGCGGACTCCGTGCGAACGCATGGTGAAATCACCGTAATACCTGAGGTTGGGGCTCGCTGTGCGCTTGTGAGTGGGGAAACCGGTACAAAGCAGGCTAGTGGAGAGTGAAGCGATTTTCGAGGCGTGGATTTTATTGCCATTGAGAGTGGCACCTTGGCCGCGAGCGGCAGCGAAGAGTTCTTCGTAGATGGGATTGTAAACCACAGCGGCGAGAAGCGAGTCATGCTGCGCGAGAGCCAAGGAGACACAAAAGCAGGGGTAACCGTGAGCGAAATTGGTGGTGCCGTCGAGTGGATCGACGTGCCAGCGGTAGCCAGAAATCGCCGCGGATTCGTGGCCTCCGCCTTCCTCGGCGGCGATGGCATGGTCGGGGAATAATTTTGTGATGCGCGAGACGATGGCTGCTTCTGAGCGCTTGTCGGCCTGGGTGACGAGGTCGACTTCATCGCCTTTGTAGGAAATTTTTGCGGGGCGTGCAAATTCTTCGCGCAGGATTTGGCCGGCTTCGCGGGCGATTTCGATAGCAGCTTGCAGATAATTTTCAGGCATCAAGAATTCGAAAAAAATACAGGCGCTATCTCAGCATCACTAGTCTATCAGGCGGCTAGTCTGCCAGCCGCTACTTTGGCCGCCACTACCTTTATCAGTCGCTAGTTTTTCAGCCACTACTGAGGACCGGTGAGGTAGGTTTTCCGGTGGCGCGCCTTGTAGTTGTCCAGCACTTTGACCTGGATGCTGCGGTAGGTGTTGGCGGGCCCGCGCGGATTAGGATAGTAGCCCAGGCGATATTGGGTGCGCAGCTCGCGGTCAATGCGATCGAAAATGATATCGAGATCCTGGGCGCTGTCGGGGAAGAAAATCGCGCCGCCGGTGGTATCGGTGATGGTTTCGATGGCGTGTTCGCCGGCAGTGTTGCGGCCGCTTTCATTCTTCACCGGGCGAACGATGATGCTGTAGAGCAAAATATCGGCGCGCACGGCGGCTTTACGGGCGGCCTCAAAATCCGAACGGCTGGTGGTTTCACCGCCATCGGTAACCAAAATAATGACGCGGCGGCGCTCTTCCTTGCGGTGTTCGAGCGCGTTGGAACCGAGCACCACGGCATCGTAGATGGAGGTGCCGGCGCCATCGGGGATTCTTTGCACGGCGCTTTGCAGCACCTTGACGTTCTCGGAGAAGCCCGCAATTTGCCGGACGTTTTCATCAAAAGCGAAAACGGACAGGCGGTCTTCAGGGCGCAGTACCTGGGCAATGAAGTGCGCCGCGGCCTGTTGTTCGAAAGTGATTTCCTTGTGAGCGCTAAGGCTGGCATCAATCATCAAGGCGATGTCCAGCGGCTGCTTGGTTTCTGATTCAAAAACCTCTATTTTTTGTTGCACGCCTTCTTCAAATATTTGAAAGGCCTCGACGGGGAGGTCGGGAGCGGGGCGATTATTGTCGTCGAGGACGCTGACGAGCACGTTAACGAGATTGACGCTCACGCGAATACGGCCGCGTTGATTGGGCTCATCGTTGGGATTGCTATCGCGATTATCTTTATTAACGGGCTCGGGCGGAGAGGTGTTCTCTGGAGTGGTGCTAGTACTTGTGCTCGCTGGGGCGCTCTTCGATTTAGTTTTTCGCGCCCAGGGAGGGCGGTCGGAGCTGTCCTGCGACGCCGCACTGGCGGCCACAAATAACGCCGCAGCGGTGAGGATAGCGAGTTGTTTTACGTTAACTCGGCGGGTCCACATCAGGTGATTAGGATGCAGGTTTCACCGCGGATGTCGCCGAAGGAACGGGCGGCAATTCTCCGTCTGCCCACACGGAGCCATCTTCGAAGTATTCTTTTTTCCAGATAGGCACAGTGCGCTTGAGGATGTCGATGGCGTAGCGGCAGGCGTCGAAGGCGGCGGCGCGGTGGGCAGCACTTACCGCGATGTACACGCTGGTTTCTCCAAGTTCGAGGCGTCCGAGACGGTGGACCATGGCGACGCGATGAATGGAAAACTCGTTGTGGAGATGCGCGGCGATCTCCTGAATTTTGGCCAGGGCCATGGGCTCGTACGCTTCGTATTCGAGGTAGAGGGTGCGGCGATTTTGGGAATGGTCGCGGACAAATCCGTCGAAGATAACAATGGCGCCGTCTGCGTTGCCGCGAACATAAGCGGTGAGAGCGACTGGGTCGATGGGCTCGTGAACCAGCGCTGTGATATCGGCGGAGGGAGCGGCCATAGGTATACTTCAGCCACCGCTGACAGGTGGGAGGAAGGCAACTTCATCGCCGGCGTGAAGAAGGGTGTTCCACGGAGCGAACTCCTGGTTGCAAGAGGCGACTAGGGAAGAGCGATACTGCTGGAGTTCGGGATAGTGGCTGGCGTAGTGGGCAAAAAGCGATTCGATATTGGCCTCGGCCGGAAGGTCTATGGATTCCTGGGTGCGCCCGGCGATCTCTTTCAGGCGGCCGAAGAACAGAACCTTGACGCGGACGGGTTGGGAAACGGAAGGCACGAGACGATTGTAACCTGCGCGCAGAGTTGGGACTAGTGGTTGGCTCAGGGTTGAGCGACTCTTGTATTTGTTCCTCGGGCAAGGGTTGAGATACAACGCAAAGCAATTTCATTGAGGACGAGATGAACATATTAATGACTGGGGCGACTGGGTTGGTGGGCACGGCGCTGGTAAAAACCTTTACGGCCGAGGGACACACGATTTACCGCTTGAGGCGAGCGGAAACTCCCAAGTCTAGAGCGAAAGAACCTGGGGTTTTTGATGTGCCATGGAATCCTAGTAGCGGCGAAATCGGTGGTTCTGCTGGCTCGGGATCGCACCTTCAAGTTCCAGCTGCTGTGGATGCGGTGATCAATCTAGCGGGCGCGCCAGTAGTTGGGGGCCGGTGGACGAAAGATCGCAAGGCGCTACTGCGATCAAGTCGCATCGACACCACACGTGGAGTGGTGAGTGCGATCGCAAAAATGGATAAGCGGCCGCAAGTGTTGCTTTCGGCGTCTGCAATCGGTTACTACGGCAATCGCGGCAACGAAGTGGTGACAGAGGAGAGCGCGCCGGGCTCGGATTTCCTCGCGGAGCTTGCGAAGGAATGGGAAAACGAGGCGGTGAAGGCCGAGGAGGTGGGAGTGCGGGTTGTGTTGCTGCGGTTTGGAATTATTTTGGCAAAAGAAGGCGGGGCGCTGCCGAAGATGATG
Source organism: Candidatus Acidiferrales bacterium (assembly GCA_035603415.1). Lineage (GTDB taxonomy): Bacteria > Acidobacteriota > Terriglobia > Acidiferrales > UBA7541 > Acidiferrum. The sequence goes on along the minus strand of DATNKL010000165.1, from coordinate 17,194 downwards.
CTGCCGTTTAAATATGGATTGGGAGGGAAGCTGGGATCAGGGCGGCAGTGGACGTCATGGATCGCATTGGAAGACGTTGTGGCGATAATCGATGCAGCGCTTCGAAACGACAGTTGGAAAGGGCCGGTAAATCTTGTGGCGCCGCAACCGTTGCGTAACGCTGATTTCACAAAATCGCTAGCGAAGGTTCTGCATCGCCCGGCGATATTTGCCGCACCGGCATTTGCGTTACGGCTGGCGATGGGCGAAATGGCCGAGACGTTGTTGGGAGGAGCGCGCGTGACGCCGCAAGTGTTGGAGCAGCATGGCTACCGATTTCATTATGCGAATCTGGATGAGGCGTTGAAGGCGATTCTTGGCTGATGCGAGCGCGGTTGGGAAGTAATTGAGAAGTTCATTTCAAATCGGAACGATTCCCATGCGACCAGTTCCGAATCGGTACGACTCTTATGTTTGATGCAAAGTAGAAAAAGTAAAGCGATAGACGAGCTTTCTGCTTGCCCCGACGTAAGCTCTTGATTGTAAAACTCTGATCGAGCAGGTAATCACGCAATCCGCCGGTGTGTGGTCGGGTGTAAACGGAAGCACATTGCAATCCGTGCCCGCGACCGTTACACGCACAACGGCACAAAATGCTTGCGGTCCGGACGGAGTTAACTCCATCTGCTTCAATCAGGCAGACAGGGCATTCACTCCTGGGGTGCTGGCGTTCACGCGGGTGATCACCGCGGATCGCGTTGGGGTGCAGTTCGGATCGGGAGCACCGTCGAGTGAAGTTGGAGAAATTCTGGATGCGGATGTTTATTTTAATCCAAGTGATTCGCGTACGAGCTATGCGACACCGCTGGCGTTGAGTGCAACACCGGCAGCTTACGATATGGAATCGATCCTGACGCACGAGATGGGGCACGCATTAGGCTTCAGTCATTCGGCGGTGTGGAGCGCGATGATGTTTCCGTTTGCTCCTACGGTGGGCACATTCAGCGGCCCTCGGCCGTGCAGCCCGACGCTCCGTTGGAGGAAGATGACCGCACCGGGTTGCGGGTGTTATACCCGGATTCGTCGGACACGCTACGTGTGGGCGCGATTCACGGGCATATTTTGAACGCCAATCCGTTATCACTACCGGCGCCGCCGCCGAGTGTTACCGGCGTGTTTGGTTCGCATGTCGTCGCAGTAGATGCTGCGAGCGGAGCGGTTGTCGAGGCCACAGTTGGCGGGTGGAGCTGCAACGGTCCGGGCCCGGCGCAGTTTGACGGCAGCTATGCGATTGAGCGGTTAGCGACGGGGAGTAGTTATCTGATTTATGCCGAGCCGCTGAATGGTGCGGTCGATCCATCGGAGATTTGCAATACGACGGCATCGCTTTGCCGCAATTCGACCAGCGACCCGGGGTGGCCGTCGTTGCAGGGGTGTGTTGTGCCGCCCGTGGATATCAGCTTTACAGTGCGGACGCGGCCTGGACCGTGAGTGGTGAGGGAGAAGTTGGACGGTAAGGCGATTCGTGTATCGAAAATCACCGCACGGCCATTGTTTTGAATAGAGCTGTCTACGATTGCAAATTCTAGGCGACGGGATGCGTCAAGCCGCCAATCTGGCGATAGCCGATTCCGGGCGCAGACTTAAGGACCATGCGGGAACGCACAAGAACATTCAACCATGGGGTTTCGTTACTTGACTTGTTCTTCGGCGTAGAGTTTCTTGATGGCCGCGCCGATGGTGAAACCCCAGACGGGGGCAGGGAATTTTTTTAGACTATCGGGAATTACATATTGATCCGCTGCGTCGTCGGCGGGCACGCCGGCTTTGCGCATTTTATCGGCCTGTGCTGCCAAATCATCGAAAATATTTGTGAGCGCAGTAACGCCATCTTGTCCGCAAATCTGGCCGTGGCCGGGAATGAACAAGGTGTCTGTATCCCAGGAAGAAAATGTTCGCAGCGTGGCACGCCAGCCGGAAACGGTAGCTTGCTCATCGAAGCAATAAGGATAAGAGCCGCTAAAAAGCAGGTCGCCGGCATACACCACGTGCTGGTCGGGCACGCGCACAATTACATCCGTGCCGGAGTGGCCTGGGAAACTTTCGATCGTGGTGGTGAGACCGCCGAGGTCGATGGTCATGGGCAATTTAGTGGGATCGAGAGGATGATTCGGGAGGGCAAGAATATTTTCGTTCACCATCGTATAAATGTGGTCCAGCATTGTCACGTCGCTTTGCGCGTGCTGCCTTTGAACGTCGTTCTTTGCAGCTTTCACGCGATTTTCGAGTAGCGTCAGCACGGCCGATTTTTCGGCGCCTTGCATAGGGCCGTAAGTGTCGACCATGCGGCGGGCGACCGCAGTATGCGCCCAGACGGCGACATTGTTTGCTCCATAAAAGGAATTGCCGCTGGAATGGTCGAAGTGATAGTGGGTATCGAGCGCGGCTTTTACCGGCACCTGACTTACGGTACGGAAAGCATCCATCTGGAACGCAGCTCCCGCAGGGCTGACAAAGCCTTCGATTAAAAGCGCGCTGTCTTTTCCGGCAAGAAAGCCGCCATTGCACATGGTCTGCAGGCCTTTAGAGGTGTCGGAAATAGTGGCGTAGAGACCATTGCCGACCCTTCTCACCGACGCGAAGCCTTTGTCGGCAACTACCGTCTGGGATAAGCGCGCATCGTTTTGCACCGCGGCAACCAAGGGCGGTAATGGAAGCAAGTTCGCGACGGTGTGCAGCGCGGCGAGGGACGAAGTGCCGGCGACAAAGGCACGACGCGAGAAACGTTGAGAGGATGCAGCCATCTTTCTCTCCAATCGTCTGCGGAATCAGACTGGCCCGGCATTTTGCTAGCGGGCTGAAGGTATCGTAATTGCGTTGTTGGAACCTGGAGACAGCGTTCCCAGTCGATCCAGCTTTATTTCCCGTAGAATTTACTACACAAGCTGCCGGAGTTGTAACGCCGCGGCGTTCCCTTGGGAAAAACAGGGAGGGTATACCAGTATGGTTAAAATCATTTTTTTTCTCGGGCTGGCGCTGTTTTTGGTTACGCCCGCTGGCAACTCACAGATTCCCTGCGATCGCAACGATCCTAATTGCATACCGCCTAATCCGGAGATGCGACGCCAGGAAGTCGTGAACCTGGAGCACGAGACGGCGCGTGCGATTATGCTGAATAACGGAACGTTTTTCAGGCGCGTCTACAGTGATGACTTCGCGGGAACGTTGTCGCATGGACAAATGGTGGACAAGAATAATTTTATCAATGAAGTGCAAAATAGCGGAGCAAAATATGCATCCTTCAACGCTTCGGATATTCAAGTGCGTTTCTTTCAGGAAACCGCGGTAGCAACTTGTTTATGGACATGGCGGGCAGTCTTCAACGGGCAGCAAATCGAAACACAGATGCGCGTAATGCACGTGTACATTAATGGTCCTCGCGGCTGGCACGTGGTGGCGGGCCAAAACACGCCCTTGCCTCCTTACAACCCGCACCCGCTATAAATATTTATCTGCGGCGCACTGGCAATCGCGAGGTGCAGGATCAGAATGATTTTATTCCTGAATGTGAACATCATTTCACCTGCTTGGAGTAAAAACGGACCGCATGTCTCGATATTCGGATGGCAATCGGGCGCACCGCATTCTACGTACGTAATTGTCAGCCGTCGAGTCGCTTTAGAAGCTGCGTAGCCCCGCGCGTTGACCTGCAAATGAACGGATGTTACGCTCCCGCGACACTCATCCAACTGCATGCGCGCTGTCGATCTGATCCGAAAAAAACGCGACTCCGGCGAACATTCCCGCGAAGAAATCGAGTTTTTGATTTCGGGGTATACCCGCGGAGAAATTCCCGATTACCAGATCGCGGCATGGTTGATGTCGGCCTGGATCCGCGGGTTGAGCCGCGCCGAGACGACCGCGCTCACGCAAGCGATGCTGCATTCCGGGGAGGTGCTGGATCTTTCCAGCCTGCCCGGGAAAAAAGTCGACAAACATTCCACCGGTGGTGTGGGTGACAAAACTTCGCTGATACTTGCGCCCATCGTGGCGGCGGGCGGGCTGATCGTACCGATGCTTAGCGGACGGGGGCTCGGTCACACCGGCGGCACGCTGGATAAACTCGAATCAATTCCGGGATTCAATACGAATTTATCGTTGAAAGATTTTCGCCGCGTGCTGGGCGAGTGCGGGATGGCATTGATTGGGCAGACGGCGGAAATCGCTCCAGCGGATAAAAAGATTTATGCTCTGCGCGACGCTACTTCGACGGTTGAAAACACCGGACTGATTTGCGCTTCGATCATGAGTAAGAAACTTGCGGAAGGACTGGACGCGCTGGTTCTGGACGTCAAGACTGGTTCAGGAGCGTTCATGAGGCGGGAAGAGGATGCCGTAAGGCTTGCGGAACTGATGGTTGATGCTGGACAGAATATGGGCAAGCAGATGGTGGCGTTGATTACGGATATGGACCAACCGTTGGGACGTGCGGCGGGACACTCAAACGAAATTGTTGAATGCATCGAGGTACTGAACGGCAAGGGACCTGCGGACGTTCGCGAGCTTAGCGTGGAGCTTTCGGCGTGGATGTTTTACCTGGGCGAAAAGACAAAAAGCGTTGAGGAAGGGCGAAAACTTGCGGAGCGCATGATTTCGAACGGCGAGGCGCGAGAGAAATTCAGGCAGTGTATCCGGCTGCAAGGCGGAGACGAGCGCGTCATTGATCAGCCCGAATTATTGCCCAAGGCGGCTTCTCATGCCGATGTGACCAGCAACGCAAGCGGAACGATCACGGCTACGAACTGCGAACAATTTGGTTTCGCTCTGGCTATGTTAGGTGGGGGCCGCGAAACGAAAGAAGACCGGATCGACCATGCCGTGGGCCTCGAATTTCACAAACGGATCGGCGAGCGCGTAGAAAAAGGCGAACCTCTGGCTACAATTCATTACAATAGCGACGCCAAGCTGGCGGAAGCCAGGCGTATGGTGGCGGAGAGCTTTGTGCTCGACCGAGACAGCGGCGGGCAAGCAAAAGCGCCAAGGCCATTGATACGCCAAATCATTGGCTCGTAAAATCGCGGGCGTAAAGTTCAGGCCCGTAAGCTTCGAGCAAGTAGAGGCGTTTTCGACGCGACCGTGGGAATTCGCTCGACAGCCGCAGCGCGGGAAAAGAGTGTATAAGGATGGGAAGATTTGCAGGGATTCTGGGGCTGGCCGCCATGCTCGGGCTGGCCTATATTTTTTCAACCGATCGAAAAGCCATCCGCTTAAAAACTGTGCTGTGGGGATTCGGCTTGCAATTATGTTTTGCGATTTTTGTTTTGCGGTTTGAAGCGGGACGCAGAATTTTTCAGTTCCTCGGGTACTACGTCAACCTGTTATTGAGTTACGCTTTTGTCGGCTCGCAATTTGTTTTTGGCGAGCTGGGACTTAAAGATTCCCCGGAACATTTTATTTTCGCCTTCCAGGTCTTGCCGACCATTATTTTTATCGCCGCATTTTTTGCCTTGCTGTACCACATTGGAGTAATGCAGTTGCTGATTCGCGGCGCAGCGTGGATCATGACGCGGGTGATGGGCGCGAGCGGGGCCGAATCCTTGAATGTGGCAGCCAGTATTTTCATGGGGCAGACGGAAGCGCCACTTACGATCCGGCCGTTTCTGAACCGCCTGACGCGATCGGAATTAATGTGCGTAATGACCAGCGGGATGGCGCACGTATCTGGCGGAATCATGGCCGCGTACATTGCGTTTGGCATAAAAGCGGAGCATTTGCTAGCGGCGGTGATCATGACCGCGCCAGGGACTCTGCTGATGGCCAAGATGCTGGTGCCGGAAACGGAAGTGCCGCTGACGGCGGGCCGCGTGGAGATGCCGGAAATGGAGAAGGAGGCGAATTTTCTGGGCGCGATTTCGCGCGGCACAGTGGACGGGTTGCATCTGGCACTGAATGTCGGCGCCATGTTGATTTCTTTTCTGGCGATGCTGGCGCTGGTCAACGCCATCATGGGTGGCACGCATAATTGGCTGGCAGCGCACCATGTCGGCTGGTTTCCATCCAGTTTGCAGCAAGTTTTTGGCTGGGTTTTTGCTCCGGTGGCCTGGGTAATCGGGGTTCCGTGGCGCGACTGCGCGACCATCGGCAATCTGTTGGGCACACGCATGGTGGTGAATGAGGTGGTGGCCTTCCAACAGCTTGGCACCATGCAGGGCGCGCTCGATCCGCGGTCGTTTACCATTGCAACATTTGCCTTGTGCGGCTTCGCGAACTTCAGTTCAGTGGGAATTCAGATCGGCGGAATTGGAGCGCTGGCGCCCGAGCAACGCGGCAATCTAGCCAGATTGGGCATACGCGCGATGTTGGCGGGCACCATGGCGAACCTGATGTCTGCCTCGTTCGTTGGAATTCTCACATGATGCAGGGTCAAGAACCGTTGGCGCAAGAGGGTGCTGCGCGCAAAAGTGAGGCGGCGCAAAAATCCGCACTCACGTCTAGCCGAGTTGAGTCCGATGAATATGAGCGGGCCGAGGCCGCGGCGCAAGTTATTTTCCTACGCACCGAACTGCGCCCCAAGATTGCTTTGGTGTTGGGATCCGGGCTAGGCCCGTTCGCCGATGAATTTGCCAATGCCACTAAAATTCCATATGCCGAGATTCCGCACTTCCCGCGATCGACGGCGCTTGGTCACGCCGGACAATTGGTGATTGGAACTGTGGACGGCGTCGCCGTCGCGGGGATGCAGGGGCGCGTACATTTGTATGAAGGCTATTCGGTGAAGGAAGTGTCTTTCCCGATCCGCGTGTTTGCACGCATGGGAGTAAAGGCGGTGATTCTTACCAATGCGGCCGGCGGAATCAAGTTCACGCAAGGACGTTTGGTGGTGATTAGTGACCACATTAATTTGCAGGGCGTGAATCCGTTGACGGGGAACAACGACGAGCGGTTCGGGCAGCGTTTTCCGGACATGTCCGCGGCATACGACAAAAGATTTCGCGAAATGGCGGTGGGACAAGGCAACCGTCTGGGGATTGGGATTGATGAAGGCGTTTATGCGGCGCTTGCCGGGCCAAGTTATGAAACGCCGGCGGAGATTCGATATTTGCGGACGATTGGCGCTGACCTGGTGGGCATGTCCACCGTGCCAGAAGTGATTACCGCGCGCCACTCCGAACTGCGGGTGCTGGGAATTTCGTGTGTTACCAACGCTGCAGCTGGGATTCTAGATCAACCGCTAAATCACCGGGAAGTTTTGGAGACGGCGGCGCGCGTAAAAGGCGATTTTGTGGCGCTCTTGAAGGCGGTGTTGCCCAGAATCGCAGAAGCGATCGGCTGAAGATTTACGATTACAGCAAATGAGCTTGGGAGCTTAAGCGTGACGGAAAAAGATTTACTGATTGAGGCCGCTAAGCAAGCCAGAGAGAATGCGCACGCGCCGTACTCGAATTTTCGCGTGGGCGCAGCTCTACGCAGCGCTTCAGGAAGAATTTTTGGGGGATGTAATGTGGAAAATGCCACATATGGACTTACGACGTGCGCCGAGCGCGTAGCGATTTTCAAAGCAGTCAGCGAAGGCGAGCGCGGTTTCAGTGCTATCGCGGTGGTTACGGACACCGAGGTGCTTACGCCACCTTGCGGCGCGTGCCGGCAATTGATTTGGGAATTTTGTGGGGACATTCCGGTGAGCCTGGCAAACCTAAGGGGCAAAATAGAAGTAATCCAGATGAGCGAATTGTTTCCGAGACCCTTCGACGATTCGAATTTGTGAAAGCGGCTTCGAAGATATTCCCGCAGCATCGGAGCGAAACCAGTGGGACAACTAAAAATAATCCTTAGCGCGCGCCTAGTGGCCTTGCTTTTATTGGGAGCGTCGTTTTTCGCCGGACAAGGCTTCGCCCAGGCGTCCAATACCGGTAACAAAGAAAAGATCGACGTGCTCGTCAACGGAGGCATGATCGTCACCATGGACGGCGACCGGCTAATCCTTGAAGATGGCGCGGTCGCGGTGAAGGGCGATGTGATCAGCGCCGTCGGTTTCAGAACTGACCTCGAAAAGAAATATACGCCCGACCAAACCATCGATGCGCGCGGGAAGCTGGTGCTTCCCGGATTTATCAATGGGCACACACATGTTCCGATGACGCTTTTTCGGGGTCTGCACGATGACGTGACGCTGGACGAATGGCTGCACAAATATATTTTCCCGGCGGAAGCCAAAAACGTTACCGAAGAGTTTGTGCGCTGGGGCACGCGATTGGCGGCGGCGGAGCAAATTCGCGGAGGGATCACTACTTTCGCGGACATGTATTACTTCGAAGATGCGGTTGCGGAGGAAACTAAAAAGGCAGGCATGCGCGGCGTGCTGGGAGAAACGTTTATTGATTTTCCCGCGCCGGATAATAAGGACGAATCGGAGATGCTGGCGTACACGGAAAAATTTCTGAAGCGGTGGCAGAACGATCCGCTGATCCACGCGGCTCCCGCTCCACATTCCATCTACACCTGTTCGCAAAAGACTTTGCAGGACGCTGCCGCGCTGGCGCGAAAATACCATGCCCCAATTTTGATTCACGTAGCGGAAATGAAAAAAGAGCTGGACGACAGCCGGGCGCAAAATGGCACAACACCGGTGCAATACCTGAATAAAATCGGAATACTGGGGCCCGACGTGGTGGCCGCGCATTGCATTTTCGTGGACGACACGGACCGCAAGCTGCTGGCAGAGAAACAGGTGGGCTGCGTACATAATCCCTCGAGCAACATGATGCTGGCCAGCGGAGTATCGCCGGTGCCGGAACTGCGCGGTGCAGGAGTGGCCGTGGGACTTGGCACGGATGGGCCCGCAGGCAGCAACAACGATCTCGACTTGATGGAGGAAATGGACCTGGCCGCCAAACTTCAGAAGATTAGCAAAATGAATCCGCTGGCTTTGGGAGCGAAGGCAGTTGTTGAAATGGCCACCATGGAGGGCGCGAAGGCATTGCACATGGAAAAGGAAATAGGTTCGTTGGAGGCCGGCAAAAAAGCGGACATCATTGTAATCAGCTTGAATGAACCCAACGCTGTTCCTATGTATGACGTATACGCACAGCTGGCGTATGCATTGAAGGGGAGCGATGTAGAGACCGTTGTCATCGGAGGGCGCGTGGTTATGCGCGAACACCAATTGTTAACGGTCAAGGAAGAGGAAGTTTTCGCGAAGGCGCGCGAGTATCAGAAGAAAGTCGCGGCTTCCCTGAAATAGGGATTGAGGTGTCAGGACGTCCCCAGCCGCAGTTGAAGGAGGAGGGCGCTTCGAGGCTGGGATTCATGTGATTCCACGTCACATGACCCACCTGCCACGGCAAGGTGAAGCCTCAAAAAACCTGAGGGCGGGCCACCCTCCGCGTTTGTGACGACCTACGCAAATCAGCAAAAACTTATTAACCTCCCGATGGTAAAAGCCTGTTGAAAATTGTAGGGTAAATTTTTGGCCACCGACGCGAGCATACCCGCTACTCGCGAGCCGGATATCGGGAGCGCTTTATGCGAGATGGATCAACAAGTGTTGTTGAGATTGCCGTGGAATGTCCCAAATGCGGTCAGGAAAACGCTGTACGCGTCGCGACCGGGAATGACATCGACAGCTTGCACAGGTCAATCGTGTGCGCTTACTGCCAGAACCCCTGGATTGAATTTCTTCCCGGGCAAATCATCGCCGGGCCTTTCATGCATCCCAAGCGGAAATCATCGGGAGCGGAGTAGGTTGGTCGGCGCTGTCGCGCTAGTCTGCTCGTGGCGTGGGGTGAAAAAGCCAGGTGGGTTCGATTTTATGAACATGGACGACGTTGGCCTTGGAATCAATCGTTCCGGTAACGAACACGGCCTTCCCTGCAAAATTTCTAGCTTCTTTTTGATCGTCGAGTGAATAAACGATCCCGTGGTGTTCTTCCTTGAAAATGAATTTTCCTGACCTGCGGGAAATCTTCCCGGCTAACGTGCGTACATCGAGGTGCAATTCACTCTGCAGGAGTTCTGGAACATTGTTGGAAACCGTGCGGGGGTGATCCACGATCACCAGAACGGCCCCGACCACCGGCAGTGCTGAAGCGAGTAGGACGGTCCCCAGCGTGGTTAGTTGTATGCTTCGCATTTCGTTCACCAAAATCGGAGCTTCTTGCGGTCACCTGAAGGTCGGGTTGGGTGACGTTACCGGGTGGCTGAGGAATAAGGAGCATGTGGAACGCCAAAAATGATGCTCAAGTTAACGCACACGGTTAGAGAGGTTTACGGCGCGTATTAGCGCTTTTGGTGACCTTGCCGGCAGGAAAAATTTACCGGCTTCGAAGGGCGTTCTGTTGAAAACGCGGTCACTGGAGTTGGGCGTAGGTGTCGTAACTGGTGGCGATAGCGCGAACTTCAGCAAGCGTTTGATCTCGCAGCAGCACGCCATCTTCAAGGACCGTTTCGAGCGCGTTCGAACCGAAGGCCGGGCTTTCGGGCAGCGATTCGCCTTCCAACACTTCCACGGTGGCAAAATCCTTACCGTTGTGGATGAGGTTAAAGCGGCCGCCTTTGCTGGCCTTACTGGGATCGGTTTTCGGATTTTTGTACACGTTTTGCCATTTGCCGTTGCGATCGATGGCCGAACATTTGAGCGCAAATTTCAAAGTATCGCGATTCACTTGTTGCAGAAGCGCGCCACCCATTCCATAGCTCCAGATATCCTGCGACCAGCCGCGTCGCGTCAACTGTGCTGTAATATTTTGTATGGTGTAAAAATTTACGCCATCGCCCTGAATGAAGCGCACGCAGGGCACGGTGGTTTTCCAGCCTTTGCTGTTCACTTCGTAGCCAAATACTTCGCTGACAATTTTGAATAGCTCCTCGAGGACGGTTATCGCGTCGCCGGAATCAGGGCGAATAATCAACGTTCCATTGCGGTGCAGCACTTTTTCTCGCAGCGCGCTGCCCCACAAATTTCGCACCGCGTTGTAAATGTCGTAGGAATCGCTGACGCAAGCGACGAGGCCTTCGGGGCAGTTTTCAAGAATATTCGCGTAGGCATCGAGTTCGTGCTCTTCGCCCCAGGAGGTAATGGTGGAATGTTCGGACGCCGGAATACTGTAGCCCGCGCAATCGAGTGGTTTCTCGCACATGAGATCGGCGGAGTAAAACTGATTTAACAACTGGATCGCGGCCAAGGTGTCAGTGCCAAAAAAGTTCAACAGATGCGCGGCGCCTCCGATGGCCGCGGACTCCTTGGAGGAAACGCCACGAAAACCAAAATCGTGCAGTTTGAAAGGAAGCAGCGCAGGGTCGCCGGTACGCACGAGGGCCTTGCCGATCACTTGTTTGATAGCTCGCGAGAGAGTGGCGACGGTAATGGGATACCAGACCTGCAGCAGCATGGTTTCCGCCCAATTGGTGAGCCAATAAAATTCCGGGTCGGTATTTTCTATGGTGATCAACGCGTTATGGCTTTTGACCACCGTGCCTTCTTTAACAGCACGAATGCGCAAAGGCAGGCGGCCGCCGTGCTTGGCGTAAAGAGATTTGAAGCCTTCGTAGTTAAATGATTTCGGGTGCCCCTGAAAATGCGCATGCGCGATGCGGCGGGCCTCTTCCACGTCCTCCATAGTAAAAACCTGGCCGGCAAAATTGGATTTCACGATGTATTGCAGCATGGCCATCATGGTTTCATCGAACATGCCGCCACGAGATTCGACGTAGGAATAAATGTGGCGGGTATCCGGCGGATATTGCCACCAGTGGGTCAGTTTGTAGGAATCGGTGTTGAGAATCGGATTCAGGCGTAGCGACTGCATCGAAACTCCTCGCCGGAAGCAAATAGAAAGCGGAGCCAAGCCAAGTTAAGCTTTGCTTGATGGGCGCGCAAGCGCGGTTCGGACGAAGGGTTGATTGGCACTGATATGAGAATAGCAAAGAACATGCTCAAAGCCGCTGTGCTGGCGGGTCTATTGTTGCCTGCGAGTGTGAGATGCGCCGCGGTGAATGTACATTGTAGCGGCGGGATGGAATTGAGGCTGAGCGCTCCGCAAGCTAGCCAGGGCAGCCTGATTCTGGCGCAGGTTCGCAGTCATAAAACACTGCGCGAAGTTACCGGGAAATGGAATGAGCGGAACGTGTATTTTTGGGAGGGCGGTTCTGCCGCGGCAGCGCGCCGAGGCGCCAAGAACCATCTGAATGAGGCTCTGCTGGGCGTGGACTTGGAGAAGGCTCCGGGAGATTACGAATTCTCGGTGTCAGCCACAGCGGAAAACGGGGAGCACGCCGAATGCACCGCGACATTGGCGGTGAGAGCCGGCAAGTTCGCAACGGAAAGCCTGACAGTACAGAAGCAATTCGTGGAGCCTAACGAGCAACAAGCGCAGCGCGCCGTTGCAGAACAGGAAAAATTACGTGAAATTTTTGACCACATTACGCCGGAGAAATTGTGGCACGGGCCGTTCCGTCTGCCGCTAACGGGGGTGCGCGGAACAAACTTCGGGAAGCGGCGCATTCTGAATGGACAGCCGCGTTCGCCGCACACCGGCGCGGATTTCCCGGCTCCTACGGGGACGCCCATTCATGCGGCGCAAAGCGGGCAGGTTGTGCTGGCCGAAGAGCTGTATTTTTCGGGAAATACCGTGATTATCGATCACGGGTTAGGGATTTATTCCTTATACGGGCATTTATCCGCTACTGACGTGGCCGCGGGAGATGACGTTAAAGCGGGTGCGGTCATCGGGAAAGTGGGCGCCACCGGGCGGGTTACCGGGCCGCACTTGCACTGGGGGGTAACGGTAAATAGAGCGAGAGTCAATCCCATTCAACTGGTCGCGGAGACCGTTATCCAATAAGTGGTATGAATCCTGAAATTCAGGGGCCTGCCGGGGGTGCCTTGATATGCTCGTATGGTACCGACTGGCTATTGTCAGCGCAGAAGTGCTGAGTCAAAGTAAGAACCTTGCTGGAGAAATTTGAGGTCTGGGCGTCGAGGATCAAGGTTTAACCATGTCCCTGCTGCACTTTCGATTTAAAGAGCGCCGACGTACTGTGCGTGTAGCGATCACCATCAGGCTTAACGTGCGTTGGGAAGCGCCCTGCGGCGATGTATTTGCAGTCAATACCCAATCGCAATCTGTGAGCCAGGGCGGCGGCCTGTGCGTTCTGGAAGAGCCGGTGGTGATTGGGCAGGTATTAGAAATAGTCAACGAAAACAGCGGCGAATGCGTGGAGGCCAAGGTCGTGAGCGTTCGAAAAGCTCGCGATGGGAAAACCTACGTGGGATTTGAATTCGTCGAATCCAACTCGAACTTCTGGCGAATGCATTTCCCGGCTCCAGGAGCGCGACCGCTTCGCCGGCCGGCACATTCGAAAGTTTTGGTCTAGGCCTTCTGGTGAGTCTTCGGTAACAGGTGTGTTTGTTCTGCAATTATTGAAATTCCAACCCGCGTATTTTTCCTGTTAAATGATCATCGGTTTAATTTCCGATACTCACGGCTTGCTTCGTGACAGTGTACTGCGCGCGATGCGAAACACCAGTTTGATTATTCATGCGGGGGATGTTGGCGATCCTAGAATCCTTGAAGCGCTAACGAACCTTGCTCCTGTAACTGCGGTGCGCGGCAATGTGGATACCGCGGCGTGGGCGACAAAATTGCTTCCAACTGCGGTGGTTCAGGCTGGCGCACTGAACATTTATGTTTTGCACGATGTTAACGAACTGAAGCTGACGGCGATTCCCTCCGGAGTTTCTGTGGTTGTGAGCGGGCACTCTCACAAACCCGGCCAGGCTATGCGCGGGGGTATTCTGTATATAAATCCGGGCAGCGCCGGACCACGCAGATTCAACTTACCAATCACCGTAGCGCGACTTGATTTGTACCGGCAGCCATGGGAAGCAGAGTTTATCGATGTGAGCCGGCCGTAAGGCAATCGACGGGTGCAATTTACCCAATCACGCGGGGCGGCCAACGGCCGTCAGATGAATGTGTCGAGCCACAATGATAGACTTGGGTCATGGCCACCAGAAAAAAAACCAACAAAACTAAAAATAACTCCCGCAAAAAAGTCGCTCCGCGCAAAAATTCAAAACGCGCTGCTTCGATCGGTTCGCGCAAATTTTCGTCGAGGGCGAAAGGCGCAAAAACGAAGACGCGAACTCCTCAAGTTAAAGCTACGAAGAGCGCGAAACCGCGCAGCGCGGCTGGAAGAACTGCACCGCGAAATAACCCCAGGATTATTCGTGGGAGCCTAGCGTCACGCGGAGAAGGGCAGAGCGTTGAAACCATAAACCTGGATCCGAAAGGATTGGATTCGAAATCCGGCGGGCAATCCGGTGCTTTACAGGGATTGTCTGATATCGAGGGCGCCAGCTCGGAGAGCGTTGACGAATTGCTCGAGGAAGGGAATGCGTTCGAAGCGGAAGTTGTGAAAGGTGTAGAGGACGCGCCGGACCCGGACCAGGAAGAAGTGCGAACGCACCAGCGTCCCCAAGAAGAGGATCTGCCCGAGGATTTCAGAGAAAACTGAAAAACCAATTGTTGTTGATCGTCTTTGCTGCGGTGTCTCGATCAACAAACCCTGGCCCTCTCGCCGTTCAAGTGTTATTTCCAAGCGCTGAATTGCAAAACCCCGTTTTATCAATCAATCCGCTGCGCGATACACGCGTGTCGATTCACTAATACAAGGTTCACCTGATTGGTCACCGCGCTCGCCACAGGTAGCCTGTGATGGGCCAGTTGAAGTCGACCGGAGGGGTGAAATGTATTCCCTAAAGGAATTCTCGATGAAGAATTTTTTGGAAACCAAGACTGGAAAAGCGATTTATGTAGGTTGTGTAACTGTGACCTTGTCTGCCGTGGGGAGCTGGGCGGTGCTCGCGCACCAGGACACTCCAGCAAGCAAATCTACCACTGCGGCATCTGCAACGTCGAAATCAAGCACGAGATCAGCGACGCCTGACGTGCACTTTGCCAAGGAAGCGGCACGGGGCGGAATGGCAGAAGTTAAGCTGGGGCAGTTAGCGCAAGAAAAAGGATCTAGCGACACGGTAAAGACCTTTGGCAAGCGCATGGTGGATGACCACTCCAAAGCTGGCGACAAACTGAAAGAAGTGGCTTCGCATGAGAGCATCACGCTGCCAAGCGATCTCTCCGCAAAAGATCAAGCCACTTATGACAGATTGTCCAAACTGAACGGTGCTGCTTTTGATCGCGCTTACGCCAGAGACATGGTGAAAGATCACGAGACAGACGTAGCAGCGTTCCAGAAAGAAGCTAACGCAGGAAAGAACGATTCGCTGAAGAGCTTTGCGTCAGAGACGTTGCCGACGTTGCAAGATCATCTGAAGCAGGCCAAGGAAATGATGAAAACTGTCGGTGGCGCTACCGCTGCCGAAGGCGCCAAAGAAACGAAGACCAACACCAGCAGCCGTTAACGAATCCCAATCTTCTCAAAAAAAAACCATCCCTCGCGTGCAGGGATGGTATTTTTTTATTGAGGTCAGGGAAAACTAATATCGCCGGCGCGCTTTACAACGTCGGCTTGAACACAGCCGCCGACCGGTTGGGTGAGTCGGGCGCGTCGCTACGCGGCGTCATCGAGACGACGATATACTCGCGCTCTTTGCCGTCCGCTTCGGGAACGCGCAGCAAAAGGCGATCTTTGTGCAGTCTGAATTGAGCTGTTTCCCCAATTGGAAGTAGAGCAGGGTGTTTTTCATTTTTAGCCCGAATTCGGTAAATCAGGCGGTCAGTCTGCAGGGTGTATTCCGGGCACAGCAATTCCTGGGTTTTCTTATGCTGGCCGTCAGTGCCGAGGATTTCTCCGGTGACGGTGCTTCCGCCCTTCTCTTCGGATCCGCAGGATGCGGAGTCCATCTTTATGAGTAAGCCGTTCTGGTAGGCAGGCTTATCTTTTGCTTGTGCGGTACACGATGCAACTAGTATCAGGGCCGGTACCAAAATGCGTTTCATAAGTGCGATTCTCCTTGGCGGCAAGACCGCTTGCGCAATTATCCCAAGATGAATCGACGCTTTGGGGAGCGCCTCGCGCGTGTTTCGCGGACATCACCGGTCGTTCGTACACTGGCCATTCGTACAGGGGGGTGGAGATAGCCGACGCGGATTCTTGACCGACGTTGTGTATCGCGAGATCGCAATTCTCGCCCCGAGCAAACAAAAACGTGGCAGCAACGAGGCGCGTTATGGAATTATCAGAAGACTAAAACCATTTCGGATGTAATTGGGTCGTGTAGAAAAGATAGGATCATGCGAAATGAGTAAGATGCTTCCAGGAGTGAGTATGAAAGCTTTCGGCGGGTATGTGTTGGCGGCAATAGTTTTAACAGCGGGAATCTCAACGATGGTGCTTATGGCGCCCGTGAAAAGTTCGATCACTTTCGCGCAGACAAATTCCGGCGCCGGTGAAAAAGGCGAGGTTGAACGCGGACGCTACCTGGTGGAAGAAGTGGCGAAATGTCCGGAGTGCCACACACCGCGCGATGGGCGCGGCGAACTGCGAGCCGATGCCTGGCTGCGCGGCGCGCCCATCTGGATCAAGCCGGTCGCACCGATTTCGAACTGGGCGGACCACGCGCCACCGCTCGCTGGTTTTCCGAGTTTTACCGAGGAGCAAGGGGAACGAATCCTGGAAAAGGGAATTGGGCCCGAAGGCGAAGAGCTGCGGCCGCCGATGCACATCTATCACTTGAACCACGCCGACGCAAAAGCGATTATCGCGTACCTCAAATCTTTGCCACGTGGCGACAGAAATAATTAAGCCACTCGGAACTTCACCAAGATTTTATTGTGTGTCCGTCTAGCGTGCTTTATTGCCGGTGCTAATGGGTACCCACGCGAGTCCATCAACGCCGGGAGTTAGAACTATAGGTTCCTGCAATTGCCACGCGCGCAAATCCAGCACCGCGATTTTTCCTGCGGCCATGCACGAAACAAAAGCGACGGCGCCGTCAGGAGTTACTAGAATTTCCGAAGGAGACTGCGGAAGATCAAAAGTTTTGGCGATCTTCAGCGTGGCCATGTCGATGGCCAGTAGAAGATGTTTTGACATGCAGGCCACTAGCAGCCACTTTCCGTCAGCCGTGGGCGCAGAGGCATAAGCGACGCCGGGAAGATCGATCCAGCGCGACACTTTGTAAGATGCAGCAGCTTCCGGGCCTTGCGTGCCTTTACGATCGGCGAGATCAATGACCGCGAGCCGTGGCGCGTCC
>DATNKL010000104.1:0-6205 GCA_035603415.1 Candidatus Acidiferrales bacterium | reverse complement strand
GCCGCGACGATACTGGCGACGGCGGTGGCGGGTTTCAATTCGGCGGAATGCACATCGGCATCGGTGGCGCGATCATCCTGCTGATCCTCAGTTTCGTTTTCAAAACAAATTTTTTTGCTCTTCTTAGTGGCGGCTCACCGGCACCCTCATCGGTCAGCGAGCCGAACCGGCCGCGTGGCACGTCCCCACGCGATGAAGCGGAAAAGCCGCTGGTGCAGTTTGTGTCTTTCGTTCTGGACGACACGCAGAAAACCTGGACAGCCATCCTGCCGCAGCAAGCTAACAAATCTTACCGGCATGCCAAGTTGGTGCTATTTCGCGACGCCATTCAATCTGGCTGCGGCGGTGCGGAATCGGCGACCGGGCCTTTTTATTGTCCCGAGGACGAGAAGGTATATATCGATTTGGGTTTTTATGACGAATTGAAACGGCGCTTCGGAGCTCCGGGGGAATTCGCCCAGGCTTACGTTCTGGCGCATGAGATCGGGCATCACGTACAGAAAATTTTGGGCATTGAGGGTCAGGAACAGCGGATGGTGCAACAAAATCCTCGTGCCAGGAATCAGCTGTCAGTGAAACTGGAATTGCAGGCGGACTGCTTCGCGGGCATCTGGGCGCAGAACACGCAACAGCGCGGGTTATTGGAACCGGGTGACATCGATTCCGCGTTGGGGGCGGCGGCGGCGGTCGGAGATGATCGCTTGCAGAAACAGGCTACCGGGCATGTAAGCCCAGATTCGTTTACGCATGGCACTTCGGAACAGAGGGTGTCGTGGTTCCGCAGAGGCTTCGATAGCGGGCAAATCTCGGCATGCAACACATTCACACAGTAGAACTATCCACTAACTTCACGCTGGCTATGGGCTTCGCTACTCGATTCGTTTTATAAATCGCCGAGGCCGAATTGTTCCTGATACTGACGCAGCAGGAACTGGTCGGTCATGCCAGCAATGTAATCACAAACCACAATAGCTCGAGGAGACTGCGTTGCGGCGTCTTCGTACGGCGCAGGCATCGATGCCGGCGCCGAATAGTAGTGCTTAAAAAGCTGCTCGAGGCTGCGCACCGAGCGGTCGCGGTCTTCGGTAATGGCGGGATGACTATATACCTGCGCGAAAAGAAACCGTTTTAGTTCGCCACAGACCTTTAAACCTTCTTTACTAAATTCGGCGAGGCGCTGGGCTGCGCGGCGAATATCTTCTGTAACAGCTACGCCGGCATCACGAACACGCGCCTGCGTCGATTCAATTAAATCGGTGACCAGAAAATTGAGGACCTGCTTCAGGGTTTCATTAAATTTCAACTTGTCACGCGCGGACGGGTGGTCTTTTTCCACGGCGGCATAAATAGCGCCAAAAAACGGAACGTCCTGGCAGAGAGCCGAGATATCGAGAAGGCCGGCTTCCAGGGCGTCATCCAGATCGGCGGTGTCGTAAGCGATTTCGTCCACACAATCGATCAACTGAGCCTCGAGAGTGGGACGCAAATCGAGAAGATATTCGCGAAGTTCCGGAAAATCGGCAGGACGATAATCGCGCGAATGCTTGACGATGCCTTCGCGAACTTCAAAGGTTAGATTCAAGCCGGGGAAATCAAGGTAGCGTTGTTCGAAATGTTCCACGATGCGCAGGGCGTGGAGGTTGTGATTGAAGCCGCCAGCATGAGCGCGCATCAATTCATCGAGTTTGTGTTCGCCGGCGTGGCCGAATGGCGGATGACCAATGTCATGAACAAGCGCGAGCGCCTCCACAAGCGCGGCGTTTAATCCCAGGGCATCCGCAACCGTGCGGGCGATTTGCGCGACTTCTATGGTGTGCGTCAAGCGATTGCGAAAATGATCGGAGAAACGCATGGTAAAAACCTGGGTCTTGGCTTCCAGGCGGCGAAAAGCTCGCGCGTGCACAATGCGATCGCGGTCGCGAACATAATCGTTGCGATAGGAATGGGCAGGCTCAGCATAGCGACGGCCGCGCGAATCGTGCACGTTCATTGCCCATGGCGCGCTGGGCGGCAGGTTTTGTTGAGTTTCGATGAGACGCTCCGCCGGGTGCGAGTTAGAGAGTGGTTTGTCCATCACACGATTTTAGAAGGACGACTGAAAATTTCTCGCGATGATTAAATGGACCCGGAACTTAGACTTCAGGATTTCTTCAGGATTTCGGCGCAAGAGTGCCGAGGCCACGATCGGCTTCTTCGGAAATTGTGGAATCGGGAAATTCCTGCTTGATTTGTTGATATACGGTGACCGCTTCCTGAGGCTTGGTTTGCCGCAAAACGCCGGCCAGTTCGAGCAATACCAGCGGCCGGGGAACAAAGACGAACTTTTTGTCCGCGAGGGAACGGTAGATTTTTACGGCGTCATCCGGTTTGCCGGTGCGCGCATCGATGATCGCGATTTGATATTGCGCCATGGCGGACAATTCCTTGTCGCCGCTCTCACTTAGTTTTTTAAGTTCCTCCAGGGCCTGATTGTGTTGCTCGAGATCCTCAAGACACAATGCGTCGTAGTAGCGCGCTAACTTGCCAGGATTGGTGCTGGAATATTTATTGGCCACTTCGGTAAAACGACGGGAAGCCTCTCGCGCACGAGTCGCTTCGTCGGGAAAAGTGGGCTCGCTAGGGTCCACGGGCTCGCCGGGCGGCGGCGGGCCGATACGTGCGGAATAAACTTTTTGAGCCGCGTCGAAAGCCGCGTTAGCCTCGGCGGTTTTGCGATCGTGGTAAATTCGCCAGCCACCGTAGACGGCGGCGGCCACGAGGATTAGCAATAAGAGCGCCAAGGTGAGCTGGCTATGGGAATATACGGCTTCCGCGCCATGTTCCAGGGTCTCTTTGATTTTGTCATGCTTCAATTCTTTGCGTGAAATATGATCCGGCACGAACCTTTTCCTCGCTTGTTTGGAACTGGTAATCGTAGCACAGTAGGGGCTGCCCGCTCATGAACCGCATCTCTGCTTGCCTGATTACTTATAATGAAGAGCATAACCTGCCTCGCGCGCTGGCGTCACTGGCGGGGGTGGTGGACGAAATTGTGATCGTGGATTCCGGCAGCACGGATCGCACCGAGGAAATCGCTCAAGAATACGGCGTCAAGCTGTACTTCCGCGAGTGGTCGAGTTATGGCGAGCAAAAGAATTTTGTCGCGGAATGCGCGCAAAACGAATGGATCTTTTCCATGGATGCCGACGAAGAATTAAGCAGCGCGCTGCAAACTTCTTTGCTGGCGTGGAAAAAATCGGAGCCAAAATTTCCTGTTTATGAAGTGGCCAGAAAAACGTGGTACCTGGGCGCGTGGATCAACCATTCCGGCTGGTATCCGGATTTTCAGCGGCGGCTTTACAACCGCGATGAAGCGCGCTTTTCGGGAATCATTCACGAATCGGTGCGCTTTGTCGGACCGCCGGGCCGGCTGCACGGTGATCTGTTGCATTACACGGTGCGCACTTTCGAGGAACACGAAGCGAAAGTGGAGAAGTACGCAGAGTTGGCAGCGCAGCAAATGCATTGGGAAGGCAAGCGGCAGTGGCGAACGGCTATGCTGTTGGCTGCTCCGTGGCGCTGGTTTTACACCTTCATTTTACGCGGCGGTTTTCTGGATGGGTATCGCGGCGCGCTTATCGCCAAAATGGCGGCGCGTTCGGTACGGCTGAAATACGTGAAGCTCGGAAAACTAATCCAAAGGAAAAAACTTGAACGCGTGCGCAGGCCGACTTCGTGAACATTCTGCTGGTGGATCTCGAAACGGAATGGCGCGGCGGGCAAAACCAGGCGTTGCTATTGCTGAAAGCGTTGAATGCGCGAGGCGACTGCGCGGAACTGGTGACCGTGAAAGGCTCGGCTTTAGGCAAGCGAGTTGCGCGAAGGCGCATGAAAGTGCATTTCGTTATGCCGCGGGGAGCACGGATTTGGGCTGCGCTGAAAATTCGTGCGCTTACAAAACATCGGTCATTCGATGTAGTGCATGCCAATGAAGCGCATGCCGTAACCGCTGCGTGGCTCGCTGGAGCGCATCGTCGAGCAGCATTTGTAATTTCGAGACGCGTTGGATATCCATTGGCAAAAGGCCGGCTGGCGCGAGCGCGCTATAAAGCTGCGGCCCGAATTGTGGCGATCTCACAATGGGTTGCCGAGCGGCTAGCGGAGTCAGGCGCGCCTAAAGAGAAAATCTCGGTGGTTTATGAAGGCGTGGAAATACCGGTAAATCCACGGCCTCAATCGCCGCATCTGGCGCGCATGCGCTGGGGCGTTGCGGGAGTCGCCGACGACGCAAAGGTGGCCAGAGAGTCGCCGCTGCTGGGGTCTGTGGGAGTTTTGTCTCCCGACAAAGGGCACGAGCTCTTAATTCGCGCGCTCGCCGAGTTGCGCAAGGAATATAGCGGTTGCCGGCTATTGCTCGCAGGTGATGGACCGAGCAGGCCAATGCTGGAAGCCCTGGCAAGAGAACTGGGAGTTCAGCAGGCGGTGATTTTTGCCGGATTTGTCACCGACATTGAGTCAGTGTATCCGGCGCTGGATGTATTTTTGTTTCCTTCGTCTTTTGAAGGGCTGGGGACTTCGCTGCTGGCGGCGATGAGCTACGAAGTACCGTCGGTGGCGTTTCGGTGCTGTGCGTTTGGAGAAATTATTGAGAACGAAAAAAGTGGATTATTGGTGGAACCAGGAAATATCGCGGAGATGGTCAAGGCGGTGACGCGGCTGTTGCAAGACAAGGAGTTCGCGCGGGGTATCGGAGCAGCTGGGCGTGTGCGGATTGGGAAAACATTTTCCTGCGAGCATATGGCAGAAGAGATGAGGAAAGTTTATCGGGGAGTTTGCGCGCGATAATTGTGGGACTTTGAAGGAATGCATTGGCGCCATGTCAATTCGATAAGCGCAAAAAGAGCATGTAAGTCGGTGTGTCGTCGCGGCCAAAGCCCTACGGCTCGATGCAGAAACCCTCCGACGTAAGAAGCTAATACTTCCGGCGCCGCCGAAAAGCCCCAAATGTGATAGCAGCTCTATTGTCGCGGCTAAAGAATGCTCAGAAAAGCCCCACCCTTGCAAAAAGCGCAAGGATGGGCCACCCAACTTCAAAGGCAAAGAGTGCCGCAAGCCGCACGTGAAGGCCGAATCGCTAGCGCGCTGGTTAACTTCCACGCTTAAATGCCGCGGCAATGGGCTCAGCCCAATGCGACAAATGATTTAACGATTCGGTGTGCGTGGGATCCAGGTGCAGCGGCGTAATCGACACGTTCCCTGAAAAAATAGCGGCGTAATCGGTCTCCGGTTCCACATCCTTATCGATTTTCTGCTCGAACAACCAATAATACGAACGGCCGCGCGGATCTTTGCCTTCGCTCAGCTGATTCCTGGTAATTTTCTTCGATTGCCGCGTGAAGCGCACGCCCCCGGTCCACGGCTCCGGCACATTTACATTCAACAGCACCTGGTCCGGCAAGCCTTCTTTCAAAACAAGCTCGGCCGCCGACCTGGCCACGCGCGCCGCATTCTCGAAACTAACTTTAGGAATTTTGGAGCATAGCGACATGGCAATGGCGGGAAGATGGTGCAACGCCGCTTCCCGCGCTGCTCCCACGGTGCCCGAGTAATACACATTCTCGCCCAGGTTCGCGCCGAAATTTATTCCGGAAATAACCAGGTCTGGCCGCTCCGGCAAAAGTTTATGCAGCGCCACGATGACGCAATCGGCGGGCGTGCCATCGATGGCCCATTCACGCTCAGCGATCGAATGGCACACGATGGGTTGGCGCAGCGTCAGCGACTGAGCCGCGCCGCTTTGTTCACGGCTGGGCGCCACGATGCTAACGGTGGCGAAGCCCTCAAACGCCACAGCCAGCGCGCGCAATCCCGGCGCCTCGTACCCGTCATCGTTAGTCAAGAGTATGTGTGTCATGGGAAACAATCATCATGAAAGTCTAGCGTGCCACCGGAAAAGAAATAATGCCGTTCCATAGTAAACAAAACGAAAAAGCTACATCGTTTAGTTTAACGGGATTTAAGCGTGTGAGCGGCCTGAGACATAGGTAACACATTGTACCGGACACATAGGTGACACTTTCTCCCCTTAGAGGGGAGGGAGTGATGCCTTGGAAGGAGTGTTCGGTAATGGATGAAAGACTGCAGTTTGTGGCTCGCCGGCTAGCCGGCGAGGCGATGGCAGAACTTTGCAGGGAGTTTGGCATCTCCCGCAAGACCGGTTATAAGA
>DATNKL010000131.1:0-2145 GCA_035603415.1 Candidatus Acidiferrales bacterium | reverse complement strand
CGCGATGTGTGCCAAAGAATACTCGCGCCGCTGGGCGTGCCGATTGTTTTTGGAGCTCCCATCGGGCACACGATGCGTCCAATGTTAACGGTGCCGCTGGGCGTGGAGGCCCGTTTGATAAGCGAAGGAACAGGCGTGCTGGAAATTCTTGAACCGGCGGTGGTGTCATGACGGACCCCAAACACCTACACATAATCGGAATCGGTGGCTCGGCGATGGCGCCACTTGCGGGAATGTTGCGCGAGCGCGGGTTTCGCGTCACAGGTTCGGATTCAGGAGTGTACCCGCCAGCATCTACGTTGCTCGAAAGCCTGGGCATTTCTTTCTTTCATTCTTTTGACGCGGCGAATTTGACGCCTGCCCCGGACCTGGTGATTGTCGGGAATATCATTGCGCGGGGCAATCCGGAATTGGAGGAAGTGCTCGACCGCAAAATTTCTTACCGCTCCATGCCGGAAGTTCTGGAAGAAGTATTTTTGCCCGGGCGACACTCGATTGTGGTTAGCGGCACGCACGGAAAAACCACCACCACCGCCATGCTGGCCTGGATTTTTCATATGGCCGGAAAGAATCCGAATTTCTTGGTCGGCGGAGTCGCGGAGAATTTTGGTAAAAGCTACGGCCTCGGAGGCGGCGAAGAATTTATTCTGGAGGGTGATGAATACGAGACCGCTTTCTGGGATCGCGGGCCGAAATTTTTTCACTACCACCCGGATGATCTGATCATCACTTCGCTGGAATACGATCACGCGGATATTTATCCGGACTTTGAGACTTACGAATTGGCATTTCGGCGGCTGGTGAACCTGGTGCCGCGGCGGGGCAGGGCGGTGATCTGGGGCGATACCGCGGAGTCCGGGCCAGCTTTGCGACGTATTGCACAGAAGGCGCTATGCCAGGTGGAAACTTACGGATTCTCCGAAGGCAACGACTGGATCGCGAATAATGTCACGATTGAAAAAGAAGAGGTGCGCTTCGTCGTAACACATCACGGCCAACGTTTTGGGGAATTTGTGTTGGCGGCTACCGGGCGCCACAACGTGTTGAACGCGCTCGCGGCCATTGTGGTGGCGCAGGGCAGAGGAATCAGCGCCGAGGCCGTTGGCAAGGCGCTGAAGAGTTTTCGCAGCGTGAAGCGGCGCATGGATGTGAAGGGAGAGTTCGGCGGCGTTTTGCTGGTAGACGACTTCGCCCACCATCCCACCGCGGTAAAAGCCACCATCGAAGCGGCGCGCGCGCGTTGGCCCGGGCGCCGGCTGTGGGGAATTCTTGAGCCGCGCTCAAATTCCATGCGGCGCAAGATTTTCCAGGAGACGTTGCCGCAGGCCCTGGCGTTGGCGGATCGCGTGGTTCTTGGCGGCGTGTTTCGTTCACATCAACTCGGAGATGACAACCGCCTCGATCCCGAGACGGTGGCGAAAAGCATCCGCTTGCTAGGAAAAGACGCGCGTGTTTTTGCCAGCAGCGACGAAATTGCAGCTGTGTTGGCCGCCGAGGCCGAGCCGGGCGACCTGCTACTGGTGATGTCGAACGGCAGTTTTGATGGATTGTGCGAAAAAATAATCAAGAAGCTCGGTGACGAGGTTCGCGTGCCATCCGAGGCCACCAGCAGGTGATTGGATTTCTTTTCCGTGGTGCACGATTTTTTGCATTCTTAGCGGTTCTGTTCGGTTTTGGCTTTTGCTCCTCTCTACAAGCCACTATTCGTTATGAAGTTTCTCTCGCGCATCCCGAACAGCATCTCTTTCACGTTACGATAACCATTCCGGATGTCGACCATGAAGTCTTGATCCAAATGCCGGCCTGGAACGCGCTGTATCAGATTCGCGACTTTAGCGCGCACGTCCAGCAAGTGGAAGTTCGACGAAGCGCAACGCAACCCGGGGGCGCGGTAGGATCGCCGGATACCGTGCCGCCATCCATCGAAAAAATAGACAAGCAAACCTGGCGCGTCACTGGAAATGGAACCATTGTCGTGCGTTATGCCACGTATTGGGACGAGCCTGGCCCTTTTGCCACGCAACTGAATCGCGAGCATGCCTTCATCAATCCCGCGATGATTTTGATGTATGTGCCGGAGCGGCATTCTGAGCAAGTTCAACTCGCGTTTGACGAGGTCCCCGAAACTTGGTCGGCAGCAGGGCC
>DATNKL010000003.1:0-5285 GCA_035603415.1 Candidatus Acidiferrales bacterium | reverse complement strand
AACGATTGTGCCAGTTCGGCAGCGGCCGCGCGGGCGAGTGGAGACTTTCAAAGCGCGGTCTAATGATGAATTTGATGAAGTGCCGATTACCACGGATGACTATGCGTCGGTTTTGCTGCACTTCGCGAATGACATGCGCGGGGCGATGACGGTTTCACAGGTCAGCGCGGGGCGCAAAGCGAGGCTGTGGTTTGAAATTGATGGTACGAACGGGTCGCTGGCGTGGGATTCGGAATCGCCGAATGAATTGTGGATCGGGCGGCGGGACGAAGCGAATGGATTGTTGAGCAAAGATCCGGCGCTGCTGAGTCCTGAAGCGCGGGGGTATGCGGCGTATCCGGGAGGGCATGCGGAAGGATATCCGGATACGTTTGTGCAATTGTTTCGCGAGTTTTATGAATATGTGGAGGCGGGAGATTTTGAGGCGCCACAGAAGTTTCCAAATTTTCTGACGGGACATCAGGAATTGACGCTTTGCGAAGCGATCGCGAAGAGCGCACAGAAGCGCGAGTGGGTGGACGTTTCTCTGGAGTGATTCGGCTTTAAAATTCTTTTGGTTGGAGGTGGCAGCGTTTTGCTGATTCGCTTAACGCGATTGTGTGGGCGCATTCAACTAAGAACGCGACTTTATTGAGTTTTTCTGATGTGCGCCAGTCAGTTTTTGCGTCAACTTCAAATTTTTACGTCAATTTCAAAAACGAAGGTCAACAGAAAGACCCACCCGCCACGGCGGGTAAACCTAAAAATCGAGGGCGGGGCACCCTCCGAGTTGGATCACTTGAAAAATTTATTTGTACGCAGACTCCATCAGGGGATTGGCGCGTACTGATAGCGCAAGGATGAGGGCAAACGATCGGAGAGCTGGCGAGTGTTGAATTCCAACTGGTAGTCGAGATGCGCGGGGTCGGCGGGATAATCCTGGCCAGCGGGATAGGGATAGGGCAAAAGAGTGTGGCGCGGAAGCGGCTCGACGGTGAACGCGTGAGCGGCGTAAAAATCTAAGTCCTTTTCAAAACCGTCGGCATAAAAGAAATAGTCGCGGACCCAACCCTTCGGTAGCGGCGGCAGCTTATGCGGATCGAAGTCCAGCTTGACGCCTTCACCGGAACCAAAGACGACGAAGCGGTCGTCGGAGGCGCGCAAGAGATTTTGCACGTCGCCGTAACGGGTATAGTTACCGGCGGCTCGCGCATAGGGGCCAGTTTTGCTGCGTCGTGTGTAGGAGTAGGTCGTGTCGCTCGCGGGCGTAAAGCGCTTCTCCTGCGGGAAGCCGAGAAAAGCGAGCGAAGCATTTGCAAGTGGGACTTCGGAGACGTGCACCTCGCGGGTGTCTGGCGTTTGATCGATGCGAACAGCGTCCCAATAGATTTTTAAATTATTGACGATGCGAATGCGGCGCGTGCCGGGCGGAATTTTACCTGACAGATCGGCGACCATGGTGCGCGCGAGGCCAGCGGGAAAACCCATGTCGTCGATGACCTTCTTCCAATTTCCTTGCGCATCCATAGCTTCGACGTACGGCGCAATCACTTTTATGCCGGCCTGATCGGCGGCGTACATAGAAGTGGCGGTGAAATAATCGGTGTAGCCATCCATGATGAGTCGCAGTGGCTTTGCCGAATCCCAATTTCCCAGGTCGAGCTCGAGCCAATGAAGTTTGGCGAAGCCGGTGAAAGGCAGAGAGTCGAAATCAGTAACGTACTTGCGGTCGCGCGTGGCGATTAGCGGGAGCACATCATTACCGTGATCGTCCCAAGCGCCGGCAGGTGGATGAGCGCCGCGCGTGGCAATGACACGGAATTCAGGAAATGGCGGAGCGCTGACGAAACGCTCGTTGGGATTTACTTCGTAAGATACGGGATGATCGATGGCCAGGAGACGAACCTGGTCGAGATACACGGTTTCTTCCATAGGCTCCATGAATCGGAAACTGAGCAAGCCATTCAGCGGACGAACGCTGCGCGCGTTGACCTTGAGATACTCATCGGGATCAGGGACATCGCGCTCACCGGGTGCGACCCAATGGCCGACGACGCCGGGGCCGATCATGTCGGCGATGAATTCGTATTCGCGGCCATTCCAGGCGAAGAGCACGGGGCAAGAGCTGCCGCGGCGATCAAGTTCAGCCAGAGAATGAAATTTTTTCGCGGGCAGATTTATTTCGTCCTGCGGAACGCCGGTGGGCCAGAGCAGGCGCACGACTTCCACATTTTTTTCGGCGCCGAGGCCAGCGAGGACGGATGTGGAATTCTGGCCCAGGTAACCGGAGGATCCAGCGATTTCCCATTTTTGATAGAGCGGGCCTGCGTAGATTTCCACTTTTGTGCCGATCGCGCTTTTGTTATCGCTGAGAGATTTCAGATCGATGTGCATCCAGTCGTGTTCGGCGGCGCCTTCACTGTGAAGGATGACCGGAGGGCCGCCAAGCTGCGTCACGACGATGTCGGCGGCGCCCTGGCCGCGCGCATCTGCAAGTGCTAAAGCGCGCGGCTGAGAAAGTTTGATGGCATCGAGATGCGCGTCTTTGGTGACGTCGGCCCAACCGTGACTTCCCAGATTGCGCAGCAGGCGAAGTTCGCCGCCGTTGCTGGACTCGCCTGCGGCGATGATGTCGAGCCAGCCATCATTATCGTAATCGATGGAAGAAATTCCCCACCCGCGTTGCCAGCCGAGATCGGGAAGCGGGACACGCGTGAGTTTTTTTCCGTTCACGTTGCGCCACAAGCTGATGCCGGGGGCGCCGGCATGGGTGAAGGCGAGGTCCATCCAGCCGTCTTTATCAAAGTCAAAAGCGATGACGCCAACGGCGGGGGAAAGATTTTCTTTTTTAAAATCGATGATGGGAAGCGGAGTGAATTTGCCTTCGCGGGGATTCAGATAAATTGAGGCGCCGTCGGAACCGCCGGCGAAAACAAAATCGATGGCGCGATCGTTGTTGAAGTCGGTGGTGATGAGGCCTGCGCCAGTGGAGGGGATGCCGAGTGCGGTCTCGGCGGAAATGTCGGTGAAAGTATTGTTGCCGTTGTTGCGCCAGAGAGTGTTGTGAGGTGAGTCGGAAGTCGGAGCGCCGCCATCCGAGGCGGAGGTGATATAGAGATCGAGATCGCCGTCGTGGTCGTAGTCCACGAAGGTGACAGCGACACAGCCTTTTTCGCGGCGAATGCCGACTTTTTCGGTTACGTCTTCAAACTTGCCGTCACCCTGGTTATGTAACAGGCGGACGCCATCGGCCAAGCAGACCGCGAGATCGGTGTGACCATCGTTGTCAAAATCTCCAGCGGCACAGCCGAGTCCGGCGCCTGAAAGTTTCAGGCCGGCCTGCTCGGTGACATCTTCAAAGCGGCCGCCGCCGACGTTGCGCAAGAGATGACTGGCGCCGCCGACAGTGGCGCTGACGAGGAACAGATCGGGTTTGCCGTCACCATCGAAATCAAAAAAACACCCGCCGGTGGAGGGGCCCAGAGTGGAAGAAGACCTTGAAGAGGATTTGGCGGAATTTTGCAGAAGGGTTTCTATATTTTGCACGGTGAAGTGCACCGGAATTGCGGGTGGAACGGCTAGCGAGGAACTTGCTGGCAATTCCGCGAGAGAGAGGCGGCCCTGATCGCCATAAGCTGCGCCGAAAGGAGCGCCGAGATGATTGGTAGTGATGTTCTGAAACTTGGCGAGATGCTCGCGGGCGGAAGCGGAGTCGCCTTTGCGCTGGTAGGCGCGGGCCAGGCCGAATTCCGAAGAAGCATGGTACGGAAATAACGCGAGACCTTTTTGAAACGCGGCGATGGCTTGGTCGTATTGCTGGAGTTGCGAATACAAGTAGCCAACAAAATAGTAGGCGTCGGCTTCGTCGGGGAGAATTTCGGTGACGTGTTCGAAGGCAGCGACTCCGTGGCTGAAGTCGGCGAGATCTTTGTAAGCGAGGCCGAGGTTGTACCAGGCGTAAGGGTCGCGCGGAAGTTGCTGCGCGGCGGTGAGCAACTCGTCGCGGGCGGCTTCGGCTTTTTGCTGATTGAGGAGCGCGATACCGAGATTGAGGCGTGCCACTGCAAACTTTGGGTCAGCCGCTAGAGCTTGCTCAAAAAATTTCTGGGCGTCGGCGGCGCGCTGCTGATTGAGATACGCGACGCCGAGAGTGTTCAGGCGCAACGGTTTGGTGGAATCGTTGGGCAGGACGGGCTGCGGCGATTGCGCGGCTGAGGGGGCATTGGAACTCTTTTGTGCTGAACGCGAAGGCAAAAGTATGGCGCAAAGCAAAAGCAGGCAAGCGAGGACGGGAAGAATTAAACGAAAAACAATGCGCATGTAGATGAGTGGTGCCGCCTCCGTGAACGACAAATTACGTAGGGCTTTTTTGTTGAAACTAAGATTCTGTGGGCTAGGTTAAGCCACCGTCAACCGTTTTGTGTGATGGCTCTTGTGTTTGACCGGCGGGGGCGCTGCGCTTACTCTCGCCTGAGACAAAATGGATTCCATTCATTTCTCCAGTATCGCTGAAGTTACAGAGAAAATTCGAAGCAGAGAAATTTCTCCCTGCGAAGTTGTCGATGCTCATCTTGAGCGCATTGAGAAATTGCAGCCGAAGCTAAACGCTTTTGTGCATGTTGATGCAGAGAGGGCGCGACGGCAGGCGCGGGCAGCGGAAGCCAGCGTTTTGCGCGGAGCTGCGGTTGGTGCGCTGCATGGCATAGCGATTTCCGTCAAGAGCTGCGTCGATGTGGCGGGGTGGCCGTGTCCGGCGGGTTCGCGACTGCGCGCGGATTATGTGGCGTGCGACGACGCGGTGCTGGTGGCGCGGCTGAAAGCGGCGGGCGCGATTTTAATTGGAAATACGAACGTGCCGGAATTTTTAATGGCCTATGAGACCGACAACGCGTTGTCTGGAAAAACGAGTAATCCGTGGGAGCTTGCGCGATCGGCGGGCGGGTCGAGCGGAGGAGAAGCGGCGGCGATTGCGTCGGGTTGTTCGATGGGAGGAGTGGGAAGCGATGGGGGCGGATCGGTGCGCGTGCCAGCGCATTTTTGCGGGATTAGTGGATTGAAGCCGACGCTGGGACGGATTCCTGGGACGGGACATTTTCCGCGCGGGGCTGGGGCGTTCGCGTGGTTGGGCGTGGTGGGACCGATGGCGCGAACAGTTGCCGATGTGCGCGCGTTATTTGACGTGATGAAAGGGCCGGATGCGGACGATGCGCTTACATCGCCAATCGAGGCAAAATCTTTTGGCGAAGGTGATCTGCGGGGAATGCGCGTGGGGATATTGGAGTCGGACGCGTTGGGAGTTGTGACTT
>DATNKL010000212.1:0-9038 GCA_035603415.1 Candidatus Acidiferrales bacterium | reverse complement strand
ACGAAAGACACAAACTGCACCAGCGGCTTTTCCGCTTGATCGCGTGGGGACGTGCCGCGCGGCCGATTCGGATCGCTTACCGATGAAGGAGCCGGGCCGACTGACCCGCCGCCGCTAAGAAGTGCGAAAAAATTCGTTTTGAATACAAAGCTGAGGATCAGCAGGATGATCGCGCCGCCAATGCCGATGTGCATCCCGCCAAATTGAAATCCGCCGCCACCGCCCTCGGTATCGTCGCGGCGATCCTCGATGTCCGGGCTTTCGCCGCCAGGAGTCCACTTCATGAGACATCTCCTTCTACCGGGCAAGAGAATAGTAGCATGCGACCCTAATTGATAAATCGCCGTGGCAGAAAAAAAGGTCGAGATTTTATTCGTCTCCACCTTTGCAAATCCGCTTTTATGAAACGCGTCAGTCCGTTACTTAGAACCGGATAATCGGTCCGAACGATGCGCGCAGATTATGGTGCGTGCCGTGGTTGAAATACATTTCGTCGCCGATATCCAAACGCAACCCGATTGGCCCGAGATGCCCTTCAAGCCCGCCACCGGGATAAAAAGTTCCCATCACGTTGTTTTCGCGCAGACCGGACACAGAGCTAGTGAAGGTCCCAAATGTCGCAGGAGAATTATCCAGCCGGAAATTGACGAGCCCGCCTTTGGCGGTAATAAATGGTTGGATCGCGTGTCGGCCCAGGTTGATGCGCGGCCCAAACAGGCCGTGGATCACCCGCAAATTAGTGCGTTGAACGATTACCGTGCCATTGGAATTGTCGATGAATCCTTCGGTGAAGGCTCTGCTGAAATCGTAGGACATTTCCGCTTCAAGCTTCAGACGCTTGTAGGCCACGAAGGACGCGCGGCCGCCTACGCCCAGCAAATCCGTGTCGGTTTGCGACAAGCGGTAATAATCGGCGAAAACGCCGACTTGCACGTGCTCGTTCTCCTGAGCAAACGCCCCAGGCACGGCCCAACCGGAGATAAACAACAACAATAGAAAGGCGACACGCTTCATATCAGTTCTCCTAACGGCTAAATGGAATTAACACCGCACACCCGAGCAAAGTTGCGCGCCTATTTTGCTCAGTGGGTTGGATGAAATGGCTGGAAATTTGGGTTGCTGGAAGAGCGCCACAGACGGCGGCACGAGGGCCAAATAAATACGGTTTTTACACGGTTTTTCTCGAGCCCATACGGTCTACGCTGTAGAAAATCGCTAGCTTTAGTTGCCGTGCTAACCGTTATGATTTAACGCCGATGGTACTAGATGGACTCCGTAAGGGGCTCGGCCTGCCCTGGCGCCACATCCGGCGGACCCCCATTCTTAAGGAACTTCGGCACGCTCCGGCGTGTCGATCCGGATCTCCGTCAAGTCGGAAAGCAAATTTGCCGCCCATCGATAGATGTTGTGTTCCCGCACGTGCATCCGCATGTGGTGCATGCGCGACGCCTGTTGCTCCTCGGGCATGTCCACTGCGCGGTGGATGGCCTCTGCTAGTTGCTGAACATCGTAAGGATTAATCAATAGCGCGTCGCCCAGCTCCAGTGCCGCGCCCGCAAACGTGCTCAGAATCAGCACGCCACGTTCGTCATCGCGCGCGGCTATAAATTCCTTGGCTACCAGGTTCATTCCGTCGTGTAGGGAAGTCACCAGGCACACCGAGGCTGCACGGTAATATCGATCGATTTCTTCGTGCGAGTGGTGTTTTCGCAAAAAGACAATCGGCTTCCATCGCCCGTTTTGCCCCGTTTGAAATCTCGCGTTAATACGGTCCGCTTCCGCGCTCACTTCATCCAGAAATTCTCGATAGCGCTCGATCTCCGTGCGGCTGGGAGCACCAATTTGCACGAACGTAAAACGCCGTTGATACGCGGGAGTCAATTCCAGGAAGCGCTCGATGCCGCGAAAGCGCTCGATGATTCCCTTGGTGTAATCCACGCGATCCACGCCTACGCCCAGCAAGCTTGCTTCGATGCCCAACTCCTCGCAGAGTGCGGCGCGTTCTTCACCGGCATTGCGCGACTCGTTGATGGTGCGGGAGTGCTCCGGAAAGGCCACGCTGATGGGATACGGCCGCACACGCGTAACATGTCCCTGGCGATTCACCGCAAAGCGGTCCCATTCAGTCAGTGCTTCCACCGCGCGATCCACGGTCGAAAGAAAATTGTTGCAATGCGATTGGGTATGGAAACCGATCAAGTCCGCGCCCAGCAAGCCATCGATCAGCTCCCGCTGCCAGGGACAAATTCCGAACACTTCCGGATTCGGCCATGGAATATGCCAAAAAATCGCCACGCGCGCATCGGGTCGCGCCTCCTTCACCATCCGCGACAGCAGCGCGAAGTGATAATCCTGCGCCAGCAGGATCGGCGATTCCGTGCCTTCCATTTCATCGAGCACCGCGTTCGCAAAGTCCCGGTTAGCCTGCTGATAATATAGCCAGTCCTCCGGCCGAAAAATTGGCCGCGTGTGCGCGATATGGCAAAGCGGCCAGATTCCTTCGTTGGCGAAGCCCTGGTAATAGCCTTTTTCTTCTTCCGCCGTCAGCCATACGCGCCGCAGTGTATAACTCGGCCGGTCCGGCGGGACGCGCAAGCGATCATGCGAATCCACTACCTCGCGATCTCCGCTGCCTGCGCCATGCGCGATCCACGTCCCGTCGCAGGCCAGCAGCACTGGTTCCAGCGCGGTAACTAATCCACTGGCAGGAACGATTACGCTCACCGAACGATTCTCGTTCAGCACATGCATGTACGGTTCGCGGTTGGACACCACGAAAAGTGGTTGGCCCTTTAATTTGTTTCGCAGGCTTACGCGCAGCCGCTCCGAAGTCCACTGCGACGCGTTGGTGTCGCGCAAGCGCGCCTCTTTTTCAGCCGAAGCTCGCGCGGCATTTAAATCCCGCGCCAGATGGGTCACCTCGTGATGCAGTTGATCGAATATTTCCCCTTCGGGAAGCGTCGGCGGCGTGTGCGATTGCCCGGTGCGCAGCGTACGCAGCCACTTGGCGGTGCGCGCCAACGGATTGGTGAACGTCCACCGCACCAGCACCATAGCCAGCGCGGTAATCAGCAGCGTTTGTATCAGCGCCGTGAGCAGCGCATCGCGCAGTGTGTGCGAAAGCTGTACATCGATGTAGGTGGTGTCGTGATAAAGCGCCAGAACGCCCGCGGGTTTGGCATTGCTATGCAAGGGCAGCGCATAAATATGCATGGGCTGCCGCTCAACTCTCACGAACTCTCCGAAGCCGGAGTCTTTTTCTGCCGCGCGAGTGGCTGCTGCCGGCCGCTTTTTAAAAATCGGCGTCAGCGCCGGGGTGATAGCCACCGCGTTACCATCCGTGTCATAGACGGCTACGCCCTTCAGGTGTTCGCGCTGGCTGAAGCGCTCCACCAGCCTTTGCAGATTTTTCTCCCGCCCCTTGTCCGGCAAGAGTTCAATGGCTTCTTGCAGGCTCTCGCCAAGGGTTTCCGCCCGCCGGGACAAATCGTTGCGCAGGATGCGCCGTTCAGTGCGCACCTGGTACGCGGCAAACAGCAGAGAAATGGCAGCTACGCTGATGATTAATGGCAGGACAATCTTCAGCGTCGTGCGCAAATTAGCTCCTCACCCGGGTGCGAAAAGCGCGCGCCGATCTGGTGGGCCGAAACAACAGCGTCCGGCCTTAATCCAGCGCTGGGGCAAGTATCTTAATCCAAAACCGAGGCAGCGTGCACGGCGTCATCACCCGCCCGTCAACGAGTCACACATATGTTAGTGCGTCACGGTAAACATTTCCACAGCCGGGCCGCATTTCTCAACGAGTTTTTAAGTCCATATACTCTAACGAGAGCGCATCGCCAAGGCCGCGGAAGGGCTACGCGCGAAGGATGAGCGGCAAAGCGGAATTTCGCGTGGTATTGACCATGTAAGAGGGATGAAAACCGACGCCGCTCAGCCGGCCCCCGACGCACCATTTGACGTCGTTACGGGTTCGTTTGCGTCGGGAAAACCTTGGTCGCTTTCTGTGTGAACTCGAAGCGCAGCAACCATTCGCTCGGCGCATTCCGTCCGTCCACATGCGGGGGTGTGAAGGTCCACCGGCGCGCTACCTGCACTGCTTGATCCCCAAAAAACTTGCTGGAAAAATTGTCTAACTCCGCGCCTGTCACTTTGCCGGCGGCATCGACGTGCACTTTCACGCCCACGCGAACGGTTCCTTGTATGGTGTCCCTCGCGTGCTGCGAGATATCCGGCACCACTTGGTAAAGAACCGCCCCGCGAGCGGCATTTGTTTGCGTCGCCTTGACGGATTTGCTTGTTGGCCGTGGTTCGCCTGCATCCATCGGGCGGCTTGAAACCGGGTTTACCGTATCACGTGACGAAACTGTTTCACGCGCTGCCGCGGAATTTTTCTCCCGTGCAGCTTGTTTTTCTGCCGCGCGTTTTTCAGCTTTAGTTTGCGTCACTGGTAGTACCACTGGCGCTGTCACAGCGGGGGGCGGCGTTAAAGACGACGGGGCCGGAGCGATCGACGGCTGCACCGTTGCGGCTTGCGGTTGCAGCTGAGAAAACCGGTTGAGTACCCGCGGCGCCAGCAGTATCGCGGCCAGCAATATAATCGCCGCCACCGCTGGAATGGCTACGCGGGATTTGCGTCGCGCCGGCTTGCTCGTCGTATCGCGAACCGGTGACGCGGGAAGTAATGTGTGCGGCAACAACGAAACTTGCTGCGACGCCAAACTTTTCTTAGAAGTTTCCACGGCGGGAACGGTCTCTGCAACCGGTGCTGCTTTGGGTGATTCGCGATGCTCTAGTGCCGCAACAAGAGTTTCAGGAGACTGTGTTCCGGGTGTATGCAGCTCAGCGTGTTGAACCGCGTCGCGATACGCAGTTGTGGAACCTGCATTCAGCAGCGTCGAAATTTCCTTTAAACTCGCCCGCCGCGAAGGATCCACCTGCAGGCTGCGCCGCGCGATTTCCAGATACGGCGCCGGTATCGCCTCCGGTGTCGGCAGTTCAACTTCAGTTTGGCCGCGAAGCACCGGTGTCCGTTGCGTTAATGCTTCTACCAGCGTCACTCCCAGCGACCATACGTCGGCCGCCGCGGAGACCGGCGCTATCGCAGACTCCGGTGCCGCGTAGATGCCGGCCTGCGCTATAGCCACCGGCGCGCTGCCGATTTCGCTCAGCGTATCGCTGGATAACTTCAGTTGATCGCCTGCCGCCAGAATATTTCCCGGCTTGATCCGTGTATGCGCCAGCCCTTGTGCGTGCAGATAGCTCAGCGCATCCAGGGCCGATTCCAGCACCGGCCGCACTTCGTCCGGCTCCAGCGCGCGTTGCGGCAGAATCTCCGACAAATTTTCTTCCGCGTATTCCATCACCACGTAGAGAAAATTCTCGTTCGCAAACTCGCAGCGTCCCACGCGAATAAGTTGCAACAGATGAGCATGCGTCAACTCCCCGGCGACACGCCATTTCGCCAGTTGCGCGTATGCCGACGCGTCCGCCGGAATGAATTTGATCGCGGCCTTTTCTTCGCCGGAACGATTCAATTGTGTTAGATAAGCTGCGCTGTGGTCAGAGCCGCCCAAATACTGGCGCAGCGGGAAGCCATCCACCGCCTGACCTTCCCAAGTCTTCCAGGCTTCGGACATTTTGCACTCCGCGAATCGGTTTTGCTGGGTATTCCTATTCTAGGCGAGATGCCACCGTCTGACGCAAGCCCAGTTAACATATTTGGTCATCTGGTTACGTAGCGCCCGCCGCCCGCGGCGATTTTTGCGCCCCACTGTGAACATCAACATGCAAGGGCCGTCAGATTCGGGCAGCGCGCCACTCACCTGAAAACACTATTGACCCGCATCGGCGCCGCAGATGAAAATGCGCCACGCGCCCGTGGCACAACTTGACGTAGAACAGGGCGAGATGACCCCATCATCCTGGAAGCTAAAAACAAAGGATAAATAACAAATGTCAGAAAACGCCGTGCTCGCCAATCAGAAGCAAATCTTAAAAAACCAAAAAGTAATCATCGCCAATCAAACGAAGATCAAATCCAACCAGGAAGCCATCAAAAAGAATCAAGCCACCATTCTAAAAAATCAGGGCAGTCTCAACACCATCCTCAAGAATCAAAAACAGATTCTAGCCTTGCTTGAGAAGTAGTTCTCATTTGGCGAGTCGTTAGTCCTCTTCAGGAACGCAGTTGCTGGCATCCTAGTCCGTCTCACAATTGAACTTGCTTGGCCCTTCTTTCGACGTGCACCTCAGCCAGGAGTTCCGAAGATTGACTTCGTTCAGGCCTTGGATGTCATCCGTCGTGGTACTTGTTATAAGCATTCACTGATCTAAACAGCTACATTACCGCGTGCGGCTTCATCGACGTCAGCGCAACGGAACGATCCGTGCATCGGTCTGACTATGTGTCACTAAAAATTGCGGTGATTAGCTCGGCCTTGCTGGGCGGGTTAATTGCAGGCCCATCGCACGCGAGGCCCAGAAAGACAAGGCCCGGTGTTCCACAACTCGTGGATATCAGTGGTCAGAGCTATTTCGCGAATGCCCATCCATATCTGGAAGAGCCACTCGAAGAACTCATTGAACGCATTCCAGAGCTAAAAGCACTACAGCCCGCGCCCGATCAACAAGCTCTATCCATAATTCTGAGAAAAACTGGTTCGAGAGTGCAGGAATTTTTCCAGAACATTGTCGACCTTACGGCTCACGAGGAGATCGCGCAGGAGAGATTGAACGCGAAAGGGTTGATCACAGCGAGCCAGCGGCTTCAGTACAATTATTTGATTCTGATTCATCATGATGCCTTTCCGCCAATAATCGAGGAATATCGCACCGACTTACTAAGGGAATCGGCCGGAGCCAGAAGGCCTCGACAATGGGTTCTCCGTGACTTCCGGATTTGCATTGAAATGGATTCATTTCCAGCCGATGTCGCGACGGGATTCGACGTTTCTGTATCTCGGCGATGAAAGGATGGGCTCTCGAAATACGTACGTTGTGGCTTTCGCCCAGCGGCCAGGGCAGGCCACCATCTCCAGCACGGTAAGATGGTCCGGCCGCACGGTACCGATCCTGGTGCAAGGCATCGTGTGGGTCGATCAAGACAGCTTCCAAATCATTCGCATCCGAACCGATCTTCTTGCACCGCGCAACGACATTGGGCTTACACGGCAAACCACGGATTTGACGCTAAGTGAAGTGAAACTTCCTGACCTGGCAACGCCGTTGTGGCTCCCCAGCGACGGGAAGGTGTACTTGGTGTTCAAAGGGCAGACCTTCCGGAACGAACATCGATATGCGGACTATCGGCACTTTGGCGTCTCCATCAAGATTGGGCCTTAAACGGAGCAGTCCGGATGCTCGGCAGTACTGCAAACGTCAGAGCTCTCGATGTCCGATTACGCGGCGGTCTCAATGGGTCGACGCAACACTAACTCGAAGTCTATTTGGAGGAGTCTCACCAGCCAAAGTCGTTCGCGAGCGTTGATTCAAACGAAACACTACCCTGTTTAGTTCTGATTGAGTACAGCTGGACAGATCGGTTCACTCGGGGAAGCGTTGCCGGATCAACTGATTAAGGTGGCGTTGCATCGACCAGTTGAGCTGGCAGCGTTTGCCGGACAAGCACAGGTCCAGCGATTCCACATGCCCGGCAAGGACCAGAAGGGGGCGAACTATTTTGCTGCCGGAACCTCCGCGCCTGAAATGAAACGGGACCCAGCAGCGTATATAAGAGCAGCGCCTGAGATGTCGGTGCCAAATCTGCGCAGTCGGGAGAATAAAATGAAATTCCACGCTATGGCGTCAGCAGTCGTGCTGTCCCTGGTATCCACGGCGGCTTTCGCACAGGATTCCAAGACCACGCCGGGGGCCTCGAACAGCCAGGGAGAACAGGTTTCACAAGCCAACCCGTTCAGCACGTTCAATAAATTCGCTTACGCAAGGCTAAAGACTCTCCTCGTCAGTTCCGCCGAAAAAATGCCCGAAGAGAATTACAACTTCAAGCCCACTGAGGCCGTCCGCAGCTACGGCCAGATTCTCGGACATATCGCGGACGCGCAATATAACTTTTGTTCGCTGGCACTCGGAGAGAACAACCCCGGTCTCAAAATCGAGCAGACCAAAACCACGAAAGCCGATCTCGTTGCCGCGCTCAAAAATGCGGTCGCCTACTGTGATAAGGCTTATGACGGTATGACGGATGCTTCCGGCGCACAAACGGTGAAGCTATTCGGCACGGACATACCCAAACTCGGGGTGCTGAACATTAACAACATGCACGATATGGAACACTACGGCAATCTTGTCACATACATGCGGATCAAGAACATTGTTCCCCCCTCCAGCGAACAGGCTCCGGCAGCCCAACCGAAAAAGTAATCGCACCAAACCCTCAGCGGCGCTATGAAGGGGCCATGGAGAGTAAATTCGTATCCTCGCTTGCCGCACGCCTCTCTGGTTTGTATTTCATTTGATTCTTGGGCAGTAGACGATTAGCCTGCGTCTCTGCCTGAATTCGGGACCGGGCCTTCATTGGACCGTTACCGCGCTAACCGAAACTGACCACCAACGCGTCCGATTCCTTGACTTGCTCGCTCCGCGAATCAATAATGATAAGGCATGAACCTACGCGCGGAGGCGCTGCCGACATGTTCCTTGACGTTAAGGATCTGGCCGTTCGCAAGTTGCGGATCCGGAAGACTTACGCGCCCGGAAGCGTCGATTTTCATTCCTCGGAGATCAAGCAGCTAGACCCCTTGGAAGTAACCGCCACTGCGGAGCTGCTCGAAGGGCAGATTCGCGTGGAAGGCCAGCTCGATACGAAAATCGAGCTGCAATGCGCTCGTTGTCTGGAGCCGGTGGTAGAGGAAGTAAACCGCGCTTTCGACCTGTTCTATGCGCCGTTGCCCAAAGATGAGAAGCCGAAAGAAGACCGGCTGAAGGACGACGATACCGAGATTGGATTCTTCCAGGGTGAAGGTCTGTTCCTGGCCGACGTGGTGAAAGAGCAGGTGCTTCTGGCGTTACCTTTGAAG